>NZ_JAOTNY010000012.1:0-187682 GCF_036346455.1 Pseudomonas sp. AM14(2022) | reverse complement strand
GCGATGGCAGCGACGCGGTCGCGGATCAACCCTCCGGCTTGAGAATCAACACCGCCAGCGGCGGCAGATTCAGCTCCAGCGACAGCGACTGGCCATGGCTCGGCACCTCTTCGGTAAACGCCCCGCCGCCATTGCCATAGTTGGACCCGGCGTAAGTGTCGGCATCACTGTTGAGCAACTCCGCCCAGCGCCCGGCAAACGGCACCCCGACCCGGTACGACTGACGCGGCACCGGAGTGAAGTTGGCCACCACCAGCACCGGTTTGCCGTCCTTGCTCCAGCGCAGCCACGCGTAAACGCTGTTGATCGCATCATCGCCAATCAGCCACTGAAAGCCCTGCGGCGCATCGTCCTGATCGTGCAGGGCCGGTTCCTCGCGGTACAAGCGGTTGAGGTCGCCGACCAGTTTCTGCACGCCTTTGTGTTCCGAGTATTGCAGCAGGTACCAGTCCAGTTGCTGATCGTGATTCCACTCGCGCCACTGGCCGAATTCGCAGCCCATGAACAACAGCTTCTTGCCCGGGTGGGTCCACATGAAACTCAGGTAGGCGCGCAGGTTGGCAAATTTCTGCCAGCGGTCACCGGGCATCTTGTCGATCAGCGAGTGCTTGCCGTGCACCACTTCGTCGTGGGAGATCGGCAGGATGAAGCGCTCGGACCAGGCGTAAACCAGGCCGAAACTCAATTCGTTGTGGTGATGCGCGCGGTACACCGGGTCCTGCTGGATGTAGTGCAGAGAGTCGTGCATCCAGCCCATGTTCCATTTGTAGGCGAAACCGAGACCACCCTGCTGGGTGCTCTGACTGACGCCCGGCCATGCGGTGGATTCCTCGGCGATCACCAGCGCTCCCGGCGCTTCCAGTTCGACCACGTCATTCAAGTGGCGGAGGAAATCGATCGCCTCCAGATTCTCGCGCCCGCCATGGCGGTTCGGCACCCATTCGCCGGCCTTGCGCGAATAGTCGCGATACAGCATCGAGGCCACCGCATCGACGCGCAGACCGTCGATGTGGAAATGCTTCAACCAGTGCAACGCCGACGCCAGCATATAGCCGTGCACTTCGGTGCGGCCCAGGTTGTAAATCAGCGTGTCCCAGTCCTGATGAAAGCCTTCCAGCGGGTTGCCGTATTCGTACAGCGCGGTGCCATCGAACTGCGCCAGGCCATGGGTATCGGTAGGAAAATGCGCTGGCACCCAGTCGAGGATCACGCCGATATCGGCGCGGTGACAGGCGTCGACGAACTCACCGAATTGCTCTGGCGTGCCGTATCGGGCACTCGGGGCGAATTGCGAGAGCAACTGATAACCCCAAGAGCCGCCAAACGGGTGCTCCATGATCGGCATCAATTCGATGTGGGTGAAGCCCAGTTCCTTGACGTAAGGAATCAGCCGCTCAGCCAGTTCCGGCCAAGTGTACTGACGGGCGACTTCGCCCAGATCGTCCAGTTCGCACTGCCACGAGCCGGCATGTAATTCGTAGATCGACAGCGGCGCTGAATGCTTCTGCCGTTCGCGACGGCCGTTCATCCAGTCCTGATCCTGCCAGTTGATCTGCAGCGGCGCGGCGACTTTCGACGCGGTGTCCGGCGGCAGGCTGGTGGCCAAGGCCATCGGGTCGGCCTTCAACGGCAGGATGCCGTGAGCGCCGAGGATTTCGTATTTGTACAACTCCCCTGCTTGCAGGCGTGGAATGAACAACTCCCAGACCCCGGACGGATGGCGCAGGCGCATCGGATGGCGGCGACCATCCCACACGTTGAAATCACCGACCACCGACACTCGGCGAGCATTCGGCGCCCACACGGCAAAACGCACACCGTCGACGCCATCGACGGTGGTCAGTTGCGCGCCGAGGCAGCTGCTCAGATCACGGTGATTGCCTTCAGCGAACAGATACAAATCCATTTCGCCGAGCAACTGGCCGAAGCTGTACGGATCTTCCGCCACCTGTTCGCCGCCGGCCCAACGCGTGCGCAGCAAATACGGCCGCGCCTGATCGAAGTGACCGACAAACAATCCCGGCGTTTCAGTGGCTTGCAATTCGCCGCGTTCTTCACCGCTTTCCTTATCCAGCACTTCTACTTTCAACGCACCCGGCAGATAAGCGCGGATGAACTGCCCACCGGCACCATCACCGTGCGGGCCGAGAATGGAAAACGGGTCGTGGTGTTCCGCGCGCACCAGGGCGTCGATGTCCCGCGCCGCCGGCAATAACGCTTCTTTAGCGTGACCCTGTTCCTTGTTCGAGAAACTCATGACTACTCTCCACCAAGATCGGAAAAGGGTTTAAGCCCCGTCAATAACCCATACAAACCGTGCAACGGCACGGGCAGCCACGTGGGGCGATTTTCGGCTTCATAGGCCACTTCATAGGCCGCCTTCTCCAGGCCGAACAGCGCAAGCGCAGCGTCGGCACCCGCAGGATCCTGCCAGGCATGATCAAGACTAGCTGCCGCTTGGCGATACGCTTGAACAAATGCCTCGCGCGCCTCACGCAGGTAGCGCTCGGCAACCCGATGCCGGGCCGCTTCCGACTCTGGACTGTGATCGACGTTGTGCACATTGATCGTCATCGCCGCCGCGTAATCGAAGGAACGCAGCACGCCGCTGACGTCCTTGTACGGACTGTGTTTGCCGCGCCGTTCGTGCAGCGGCCGCGCCGGTTCACCCTCGAAATCGATCAGATAGGCATCGCCCTTGATCACCAGCACCTGACCCAAATGCAGGTCTCCGTGGACGCGAATCCGCAAGCCGCCAACGGCTTTCTGCGCAAGTTCCTGCACATGGCCGAGGATGACCTTTTTGTTGTCGAGCAGCCGCGCGACCATTTTCTGATCCGCCGCGCTCAGATGGCTCTGATGCTGCTTGAGCAGCTTCAACGCATGCTCGACCTGCGCCGCGACGTCCTTGCCAGTGGCTTGGGCGTCCTTGGCGCTGGTGGTTTGCGGGGCGAAGTCGGGGTTGTTGCTTGGCGCCGCCAGCACTTGGTGCATTTCACCCAGGCGCTGGCCGAGCATGCCGGCAAAGTCCTTCAGTTCGCCGAGGGCGTTGTAATGCTGTTCCTGCTCGGACATCGCGTCCGCCAGCTCATCACGCAACGCCCGTTCGAGGTTGTTCTGCGTCCATTCCCAGGCATCGCCCTGATTGCTCAGATAGCCTTGCGCGATCATCAGCAGGTTGTCTTCGCCCGCGCCATCGCGGCGAATCACCGAGCCGAGCAGCGGCGAGATGTTGGCGAAACCGGCCTCGGTCAGGTACGCGCTCATTTCCAGTTCCGGGTGTACACCCGAAGCGACCTTGCGGATCAGCTTCAGCACCAGACTGTTGCCGATCACCACCGAACTGTTCGATTGCTCGGCCGACAGATAACGCACCTCGGATTCGGCACCGAGGCCGAGTTTTTCCAGTTGCGCGGTCGGCGCAAAACGAATCTCGCCCTGTTCGGAGTTGAGCACGGTATTGCTCTGCATGCCTTGCAGCACCGCGTGGACAAACGTTTCAAGGCTGAAGGCATCCGTGATCAGACCGACCTGACGCCCGCGACGAACCCGCGACAATGCCAGTTGCTGCGGCAACGCCGGCCCGACCTGATCTTCGGCGATGAAGCCGAACGGCAGTTGATAGCGGCTGGTCTGCCCGGCGCTGGTGACTTCGATTTCGCTGAGCAGCACCGGATGCTGCGCGTCGCCGAAGCGCACGCCGTAGGCCAGATTGACCTGCTCGATGGCCGCGTCCTTGCCGGCGAACCAGCGGCGGTTCTGCAGCCAGCTCGGCAGGATGCTCTGCTCCAGGGTGTTGCGGGTCGGCGTTTCGAGCAGTTCTTCCATGCGTTTTTTCAGCACCAGCGTGGTGAAGTCCGGCAGGCTCTGCGCCGGTTCCACGTGCCAGCTCGGCATCTGGTTTTCTGCAGCCAGGGCGAACCAGTAGAAACCGTACGGCGCCAGGGTCAGGAGGAAATTCAACTGGCCGATCGGTGGGAACGCATTACCGCCGAGCATCTCCACCGGAACCATGCCGACGTAAGCCGACAGATCGAGTTCCGCCGCCTGCGCGCTACGCGAGACGTTGGCCACGCAAAGAATGATTTCGTGCTTGCCGTCGGCGTCGGTGAATTCCCGGGTGTAGGCCAGAATCCGCCGGTTGCTCGGCGAGAGCATCTTCAGCGTGCCGCGACCGAAGGCCTTGGACTGCTTGCGCACGGCAAGCATGCGTCGCGTCCAGTTCAGCAGCGAATGCGGATCGCCGGCCTGAGTCTCGACGTTGACGGAGAGATAACCGTATTGCGGGTCCATGATCGGCGGCAGCACCAGGCTGGCCGGATCGGCGCGGGAGAAGCCGCCGTTGCGGTCGATCGACCATTGCATCGGCGTTCGCACACCGTCGCGGTCGCCGAGGTAGATGTTGTCGCCCATGCCGATTTCGTCGCCGTAATACAAAGTCGGCGTGCCGGGCATCGACAGCAGCAGGCTGTTGAGCAACTCGACGCGGCGGCGGTCACGCTCCATCAACGGCGCCAGACGCCGACGAATGCCAAGGTTGATCCGCGCGCGACGGTCAGCGGCGTAGTAGTTCCACAGGTAATCACGCTCCTTGTCGGTGACCATCTCCAGCGTCAACTCATCGTGGTTACGCAGGAAAATTGCCCACTGACAATTGGCAGGAATTTCCGGGGTCTGGCGCAAAATGTCGGTGATCGGGAAGCGATCTTCCTGGGCCAGCGCCATGTACATGCGCGGCATCA
The DNA here is from genome assembly GCF_036346455.1 of Pseudomonas sp. AM14(2022). Taxonomy (NCBI): domain Bacteria; kingdom Pseudomonadati; phylum Pseudomonadota; class Gammaproteobacteria; order Pseudomonadales; family Pseudomonadaceae; genus Pseudomonas; species Pseudomonas sp. AM14(2022). The sequence goes on along the minus strand of NZ_JAOTNY010000012.1, from coordinate 182,940 downwards.
GCGGGAAGTGGAAGGCCATGTGGCATTCGTCGCCGTTGACGCCCTCGGCATCGGTGTCACCGAAGTACAGCTGGGTGTCTTCCGGCCATTGGTTGGCCTCGGCCAGCAGCATGCGGTCCGGGTAATTGGCATCGATCTCGGCACGGATCTGCTTGAGGACATCGTGGGTCTCGGGCAGGTTTTCGTTGTTGGTGCCGTCGCGCTCGATCAAATACGGAATGGCGTCGAGACGCAGCCCGTCGATACCCATGTCCAGCCAGTAGCGCATCACCGACAGCACCGCTTTCATCACTTGCGGGTTGTCGAAATTGAGGTCGGGTTGGTGCGAATAGAAACGGTGCCAGAAGTACTGGCCGGCGACCGGGTCCCAGGTCCAGTTGGACTTTTCGGTGTCGAGGAAGATGATCCGCGTGCCGTCGTACTTCTGATCGTCATCCGACCACACATAGAAGTCCCGCGCCGCCGAACCGGGCTTGGCTTTGCGCGCCCGCTGGAACCACGGGTGCTGATCCGAGGTGTGGTTGATGACCAGTTCGGTGATCACCCGCAAACCCCGCTTGTGCGCCTCGGCGATAAAGCGCTTGGCGTCGGCCATGGTCCCGTAGTCGCTGTGTACGCCGCGGTATTCGGCGATGTCATAGCCGTCATCGCGGCGCGGCGAGGGGTAGAACGGCAGCAGCCAGATGGTGTTGACGCCGAGTTCGGCGATGTAATCGAGTTTGGCGATCAGGCCGGGAAAGTCGCCGATCCCGTCGTTGTTGGAGTCGAAAAACGATTTGACGTGAACTTGATAGATCACCGCATCCTTGTACCAGAGCGGGTCTTTGATAAAGGTGGCTGCCTTGGGTTTCTTCGCCATGTGAAACTCCTGTTCAATTCTGGAAAAACCGTGAGCCGATGACCTGACTCGAAAACGCTGAGCAACCTGTGGGAGCGAGCCTGCTCGCGATTGCGGATTAACATTCAGCAAAGATGTCGCCTGCAAAAACGCATTTCGCGAGCAGGCTCGCTCCCACAGGGAATCGGTGTTCAGGCAGTAATCCGCCAGATCCCGAACGGCTGGTAAGCCGGGTCAATGCGCATGAACTGATACTTGCCATGCCAGTCCCAGCGATGCCCGTTCATCAAGTCCTCACCGTGGGTGGTCGCGTCGTCGGGCAGGCCCATCTCCCACAGCGGCAGTTCAAAATTGGCTTCCTGCACGTTGTGCGGATCGAGGCTCACCGCCACCAGAATGAAATTGCTGCCGTCAAAGCTGCGCTTGCCGAAGTACAGAATGTTGTCGTTCCACGCGTTGTAGATTTTCAACCCCAGGTGCGTGTGCAACGCCGGGTTCTGCCGGCGGATGCGGTTGAGCTGAGCGATTTCGGCAATGATGTTGCCCGGCGCATTGAAGTCGCGGACGCGGATCTCGTACTTCTCCGAATCAAGGTATTCCTCTTTGCCCGGAACCGGCGCCGATTCGCACAGTTCATAACCGGAATACATGCCCCACAAGCCCGACCCCATGGTCGCCAGCGCCGCGCGGATCAGAAACCCCGGCCGCCCTGATTCATGCAGGAACGCCGGGTTGATGTCCGGCGTGTTGACGAAGAAGTTCGGCCGGTAGCATTCGCGCCACGGCGACTCGTTGAGTTCACTGAAGTAGGTCGCCAGCTCCGACTTGGTGTTGCGCCAGGTGAAATAGGTGTAGCTCTGGGAATAACCGACCTTGCCCAGCCGCGCCATCATCGCCGGTGTGGTGAACGCTTCGGCGAGGAAGATCACTTCCGGGTGCAGCGCCCGCACATCGGCGATCAGCCATTGCCAGAACGGCAGCGGCTTGGTGTGCGGATTGTCGACGCGGAAGATTTTCACACCTTCGTTGACCCAGCCGACGACGATATCGCGCAGCTCCACCCACAGACTGGGGATGGCGTCCGGCGCATAGAAGTCGACGTTGACGATGTCCTGGTATTTCTTCGGCGGGTTTTCCGCGTATTTGATCGTGCCGTCGGGGCGCCAGTTGAACCAGCCCGGATGCTGCTTGAGCCACGGGTGATCCTGCGAACACTGAATGGCGAAATCGAGGGCGATTTCCAGGCCATGCTCAGCGGCAGCGGCCACCAACCGGCGGAAGTCTTCGCGGGTGCCGAGCTGCGAGTGAATCGCCTCGTGCCCGCCCTCCTCGCTGCCAATTGCGTACGGACTGCCCGGATCATCGGGACCTGCGGTCAGGGAATTGTTGCGGCCCTTGCGGTGGGCGCGGCCGATCGGGTGGATCGGCGTGAAGTACAGCACGTCAAAACCCATGTCCTGAATCATCGGCAGGCGCGAGTGCACGTCGTTGAAGGTGCCGTGACGCTTGGGATCGTCGGTGATCGAGCGCGGAAACAGCTCATACCAACTGGCAAACTCGGCCAGTTCCCGTTCGACGTCCACCGGGAATTCGGCGCTCAGGCTCAGATAGGCGCGGTGATCGGCCTGGGCCATCAACTGCGCACTGCGCGAGTGCAGAAACAGCGCCACCTGCTCGGTTTCGAGCAGGCCGGCCAATTCATGATGCAGTGCGGCGAGTTGCTCGCTGAGCTGACCGTCGCTGCGCTCGGCGGCCTGCAGCACCATGCTGCGCCCTTCCTGCAGTTCGAGCGACACCGGGACGGCGGCGTTGTGCTTCTTCTCCAGTTCGTACTGGAAACTGGCGAAATGGTCGATCCACGCTTCGATGCAATACAGGTAGCGACCCTCGCGGTCGGGACGAAACTGCCCCTGCCAACTGTTATTGCCCAGCTCGTTCATCACCTCGCTGTGCCAGCTCTCTTCGCCCTCCGCACGCCAGCGGATGCGCACCGCCAGCTTGTCATGGCCGTCGGCGAAGACCTTGCTGGTGACGATCACGTCACGCTCGACGATCGACTTCACGGCAAACTGCCCGCCATCGAGGGTCGGCATGGTGTTTTCGATCACGATGCGCGGCAGCAGCAGCGCCTGCGACAGCGGCATGTGCGGGTTGTAGCTCTGCTCTGAAGGTTTTTCAGCAGACATCGAGCATCTCTCCTTAACGCCCCAAGGACGCTCTTGTGCCGGAACAGTGTTCACAATGAGGCACCGGCCCCGACTTGAACTCACTTAGGTTCCGAGCGACCGGCGCGGGGAAAAGTTCACAGGGATTTGTCTGGTCAGAAAAGCGGATCGAATTCATCACACGGTGGTCAATCCACTTAAGCACTTCTCACGCCATGTGCCACACGGAGGTCTACAGATGAACATCCCGATCCCGGCCGAAACGCCTGATCCGAACATCGACAAACCCACCCTGCCCGAGACCGAGCCACAGCCGATCCCCGAGCAGGACCCCCCAGGCACCACGCCACCGCCAAAGGAAGAACCGCCGACGACGATGCCCCCCGTGATCGTTTAAGCACCCAGCCGATCGTTCCCACCCATCATGGGAACGATCGGTTACAGGTGCTGGTTTTTCTCCCCATCCTTCTCAAACATCCTGACCACCCGTGGCATCACGCTGAAAATCCCCAGCGCCAGCAAAGTGCTGAGCAGCGCCGTCGCTTCCCTGCCCAACCCGGCCGCCACGCCGATCGCCGCCGTCATCCACAACCCGGCTGCCGTGGTCAGTCCTTTCACGTGCCCTTCGTCACCTTCCTGATTCTTCAAAATCGTCCCGGCACCGAGAAAGCCGATCCCGGCGATCACTCCCTGCAACACCCGGCTCATCGCATCGGATTCGGCCCCTGAGGTCTGCGGCACCAGCACAAACAGCGCCGCCCCCAACGCCACCAACATGTGCGTGCGCACCCCGGCGGCCTTGCCCTTGTGCTCCCGCTCGAAACCGAGAATTCCGCCCAGCACCGCCGCCATCAACAGGCGCACGGTGATGCGCGTCAGTTGCGAAGCATCGCCGACATCGGCGAACTCCGCTTGCAGCGTCACCCACACTTCATGCCACCAGGCGTTCATCGCTCCCTCCTTTCTTATTGGTCGTTAGTGGATGGACAGCGGCGACCATTAATCAGTTGCGCAGAACGATCGGCAAAGCGCGCGCCCTAACCTTTCAGGTACTCATGAAAAAAGGACAGCCTCATGCCCGTTCGAATCGATGAATCCAATCCCGAAGCAAAAGTGTGTTTTTTCACCGTCGAAAATGGTGAAGAAATTCGTATCTGCGACACGCTGGAAGTCAAAACCGATAGCGAAAAAGCCATGTCGTTCGTTGAGATTGAAGGCCGGCGCGTTTACATCACCGAAGCAGAGGCGGATGCCTTGACCGTCGCCGGCGCGAAAGACGGTCGCAAGCACCTGAAGGCCGACGAGAGTGATTCGGTGATTTGACTGACCCGGATCAACATCCGGCGCAGACACCTGCGATAGGCGTTTGCGCCTGCGCCTGCGGGCTGCTTCAAGTTGTCGCAGGATGTGTACCAAACGCCATCTGATACGCTTTTTATTCAAATAGCTGAGTCTGTTATGCAAACAGATCGGCGCTCATAGTTCGTCCGCCTGATGGAGGCTGATGAGCGAATGACCATGAGCGAACAAATCCCCGTCCGAACCGTAGAAGCAAGCCCCACCATAAAAAATGTGCCTGGTCGCCCGATGAAGGCGAAGGCCGGCTCCACCGACAATCACATCCACACCCGCAGTTTCACCGGCCTGTTCCGTACCTTGCGCATCAGCGGCGCGGGCTTTCTGTTTCTGCTGTTCTTCGGCACCGTGTGGCTGAACTGGGGCGGTCGTCAGGCGGTGCTGTGGGACTTGGCCGAAAGCAAATTCCATATCTTCGGCGCGACCTTCTGGCCACAGGATTTCATCCTGCTCTCGGCACTGCTGATCATTGCCGCATTCGGCCTGTTCGCCATCACCGTGTTCGCCGGCCGGGTCTGGTGCGGCTACACCTGCCCACAGAGCTCGTGGACGTGGATCTTCATGTGGTGCGAAAAAGTCACCGAAGGCGAACGCAACCAGCGGATCAAACTGCAAGCGGCGCCCTGGGGCCTGAACAAACTGGCCCGGCGCGCGGCCAAGCACACCCTGTGGCTGGCGATCAGCGTGATGACCGGGCTGACCTTCGTCGGCTACTTCACGCCGATCCGCCCGCTGGCCGAAGAACTGTTCACCCTGCAGATCGGCGGGGTCAGTCTGTTCTGGGTACTGTTCTTCACCGCCGCCACTTACATCAACGCCGGTTGGCTGCGCGAAGCGGTGTGCATGCACATGTGCCCGTATGCGCGGTTCCAGAGCGTGATGTTCGACAAGGACACCCTGGCGATTTCCTACGACGTGGCCCGTGGCGAAAACCGCGGCCCGCGCAAACGTGATGTGAAGCCTGCCGAAGCGGGACTGGGCGATTGCATCGATTGCCAGTTGTGCGTGCAGGTCTGCCCGACCGGCATCGACATCCGCGACGGCCTGCAGATGGAATGCATCGGCTGCGCGGCGTGCATCGACGCCTGTGATTCGATCATGGACAAGATGAATTACCCGCGCGGCCTGATCCGCTACAGTTCCGAACGCGAATTGCAGGGTGGCAAGACCCATCTGCTGCGACCACGGCTGATCGGTTATGTCGCGGTTCTGCTGGTGATGATCGGCGCCCTGGCGCTGGCCTTGGTCGAACGGCCCATGGTCTCGCTGGATGTGACCAAGGATCGCGGGCTGTTCCGCGAAAACGGTCAGGGCCAGATCGAAAACATCTACACCCTCAAGGTCATCAACAAAACCCAACAGCGCCAGGACTACACCCTGAGCCTGGTGGACGGCGACGGCTTCCAGTTGCAGGGCAAGACCGAACTGAGCCTGGCGCCGGGGGAGATTGTCGATGTGCCGGTGTCGGTGGCGATGACCACCGAACGTCCGGCCAGCAGCTCGCAGACCTTGAGCTTCAAAATCGCCGACAGCGACGAGCCCGAGATTTACAGCGTGGCGAAAAGCAGGTTTGTGGCGCCGATGAATCGCTGAGCCTTTAAGATGCAGCTCTCTTTTGACACTGCGATACCTGTGGCGAGGGAGCTTGCTCCCGCTTGAGTGCTCAGCACTCACAAGCTTTTGGGGCCGCTGCGCAGCCCAGCGGGAGCAAGCTCCCTCGCCACAACAAGCAATCCGAATTCAGTCCATCGCGGGATACCGATGAAACGCTACGAAAAATTCGCCGACGACATCGCTGAACTGATCCGCTCCGGCGTCCTCGGCCCCGGGCAACGGGTGCCGTCGGTGCGCTACGCCAGCCAGACTTACGGGGTCAGCCCGTCCACGGTGTTCCAGGCCTATTACCTGCTGGAACGTCGCGGTCTGATCCGCGCGCGGCCGCGCTCCGGTTACTTCGTCAACACCCACGCACCGAGCCCGTTCTCGGAGCCGGTGATCAGCAGCCACGTCAACGATTCCACCGAAGTCGACGTCAGCGAACTGGTGTTCTCGGTGCTGGAATCGATCAAGGACCCGAGCACCGTGCCCTTCGGCTCGGCGTTCCCCAGCCCGACCCTGTTCCCATTGCAACGCCTGTCGCGTTCGCTGGCCAGTGCGGCGCGGGAGATGGATCCGCGCATGGTGGTTACCGACATGTCGCCGGGCAACCCGCAGTTGCGCCGGCAGATCGCCCTTCGCTACATGGTCGGCGGGCTGATGCTGCCGATGGAAGAACTGCTGATCACCAACGGCGCCCTCGAAGCGCTGAACCTGTGCCTGCAAGCGGTCACCGAACCGGGCGATCTGGTGGCCATCGAAGCCCCGGCGTTCTACGCCAGCCTGCAAGTGCTGGAGCGCTTGAAACTCAAAGCCGTGGAAATCCCCGTGCACCCGCGCGACGGTATCGACCTCGGCGTGCTCGCCCAGACCCTGGAACGCCATCCGATCAAGGCCTGCTGGTGCATGACCAGTTTCCAGAACCCGATGGGCGCGACCATGCCCGAGGCGAAGAAACAGGAACTGGTGGAACTGCTGCGCCGGCATCAGGTGCCGCTGATCGAGGACGATGTCTACGCCGAACTCTATTACGGTCAGCAGGCACCGAAACCGGCCAAGGCCTTCGACACGGAAGGGCTGGTGATGCACTGCGGTTCGTTCGCCAAGAGCCTGGCCCCCGGCTACCGCATCGGCTGGGTCGCTGCCGGGCGCTACGCACAGAAAATCGAACGGCTGAAACTGATGACCTCGCTCTGTGCCTCAATGCCGGCGCAAGCGGCCATTGCCGACTACCTGCAACACGGCGGCTACGACCGCCACCTGCGCAAACTGCGCTACGCCCTGGAAGAACAGCAAAGCGCGATGCTCGCAGCGATTGCCCGCTACTTCCCGGCGCAGACCCGCGTTAGTCAACCGGCCGGCGGCTATTTCCTGTGGCTGGAACTGCCACCGCAGATGGATTCGTTGAAGTTGTTTCAGATGGCGTTGGCGCAGGGCATCAGCATCGCGCCGGGGCCGATTTTCTCGCCGACTCAGCGGTTCAGGAACTGCATTCGCCTGAACTACGGCAGCCCGTGGACCGAGGATTCGGAGAAGGCGATGGAGACGTTGGGGCGGATTGTGCGGTCGTTCTGACAGACAGATGTTGCCGCTTATGACGCCTTCGCGAGCAAGCCCGCTCCCACAGTAGACCGCATTCCATCTGGAGAAACGCGGTCTACTGTGGGAGCGGGCTTGCTCGCGAAGAGGCCAGATCAGGCAACACAAATCCCAACGATCAGCGCCCACCACCCAGATCAACAAACGTCCCGGTCGCATAAGAAGCCTTGTCCGACAGCAACCAGACAATCGCCTCCGCCACCTCATCCGGGCGCCCGCCCCGGGCCATCGGAATCGCCGACTCAAGCTTGCTGACCCGATCCGGATCGCCGCTCAGTGCATGGAAATCGGTATAGATATAGCCCGGACGCACCGCGTTGACCCGAATCCCCTCACCCGCCACTTCCTTGGACAGACCGATGGTGAAGGTGTCGAGCGCGCCTTTGGACGCAGCATAATCGACGTACTCGTTGGGCGAACCCAGGCGTGCGGCGACAGAGGAGACGTTGACGATGCTGCCGCCCTGCCCGCCGTGTTTGGGCGACATGCGCAGGATCGCGTGCTTGGCGCAGAGGATCGGCGCCAGGACGTTGGTTTTCATGATTTTGAGAATACGAAATTCGGACATTTCATCGACCCGCGACTTGTGCCCGACGGTGCCGGCGTTGTTCACCAGCGCGGTGACCCGACCCAGTTCGGTGTCGACCCGCTGAAACAGCGCGATCACTTCATCTTCGATGCTGACATCGGCGCGTACCGCAATGGCTTGCGCCCCCAGCGCCCGCACTTGCTCCAGCACGCTTTGCGCGGCCTGTTCATCCGACTGATAGTTGATGCAGATCCGATAGCCCTGCCCGGCAGCCAACAACGCCGTAGCGGCGCCAATTCCGCGCCCGCCACCGGTGATTACCATGACTTTATCCATGCTGGCCCTTCCCCCCAATGCACACGTAACAGTCGGGTTGAAGAATAACCGCCATTGGGCGGTTTTGCATGGGCTCTGTCAAAGACAAAACCCTGCATGAGACTGAGATGTTTTTTTGTGGCGAGGGAGCTTGCTCCCGCTCGGCTGCGAAGCAGCCGTGATTCCGGCCAACACGGTACAACCGAGTAAAAACGAGGCCGCTTCGCGCCCCAACGGGAGCAAGCTCCCTCGCCACAGAATGCAGTCAGACTGCCGTCAGAGCCTCTCCACGGGCAATATTTTGCATGAACGCGTCCGCCGGCATCGGATGCCCCAACAGATAGCCCTGCAACGAATCACAGCCCAACTGCGTGAGGAAATCCTGCTGCACGCCGGTCTCCACACCCTCGGCAACAATGCGCAAACCCAGTGCCTGGCCCAACGCCACAATCGCCGAGACGATGGCCGCGTCATCGCTGTCATGCTCCAGATCGCGGACAAAACCGCGGTCGATCTTCAGCTCGTTGGCCGGCAAACGCTTGAGGTACATCAGGCTCGAATAACCGGTGCCGAAGTCGTCGATCGACAGGTCGACGCCCATGTCGGACAACTCCTGCAACACCTTCATGCTCGCATCCGCGTCGCTCATGGCCGTGGTTTCGGTGATTTCCAGGGTCAGGCTGTTGGCCGGCAGGTGGTGGGTCGCCAGCGCCTTGGCCACGCTCTGCACCAGCCCCGCGTGGCAGAACTGCAAGGCCGAGAGGTTCACCGCAATGCGCCAGTCGGTGTAACCGAGCACGTACCATTCGCGCATCTGCCGGCAAGCTTCATTCAGCACCCATTCACCGATGGCGATGATCAGGCCGGTCTTCTCTGCCAGATCGATAAATTTGTCGGGCAGCAACATGCCCTGGGTCGGATGTTGCCAGCGCAGCAGCGCTTCGGCACCGACCGGACGACCACTGATGGCGTCGAATTTGGGCTGGAAATACAGGCTGAACTGACTGTGTTCCAGCGCGGCGCGCAGATCTTGCAACAGCTGCAGCTGCTTGCGCGCGTTGCTGTTCATCGAAGCATCGAAGAAGCTGTAACCGTTTTTGCCGCTGCCCTTGGCGTGATACATCGCCGCGTCGGCATTCATCAGCAGTTCCTGGGCGCTCAGGCCGTTGCCCGGGTACAGGGCAATGCCTACGCTGGCAGAAATCTGCAAGTCGTGCTCGGCCACGCGGAACGCCTGACCGAGCAACCCGACCTGACGCGCGGCCAGCCCCAGAGCATCGTCGGGTTCGCTCAGACGCACCAGCAGCACGAACTCGTCGCCGCCAATTCGCGCGAGCGTATCCTGACTGCGCAGATCTTCGCGCAGGCGCACCCCGACTTCACGCAGCAACTGGTCACCCATGTGGTGGCCGAAGGCATCGTTGACCGGTTTGAAACCGTCCAGATCGATGAACATCAACGCAAAACAACCGCCCTGCTCCTCGACCTTCTTCATCGCCTGATTGATCCGGTCGTCCAGCAGCATACGGTTCGGCAGACCGGTCAGGGTGTCGTGCAATGCCAGTTGCGTCAGTTCACGGTTGGCCAGGGTCAGCGAATGCGCCAGGTCGGCGGTACGCGCTTCAAGGCGCGCATCGAGAATCGAAGTGAGCAAGGCGATCGACAGCACCGCCAGCGTGGTGATCAGCACCAGATTGTCGAGGCCGTTGCCCTTGAGGCCGTCGAGCGTTGCACCGCAGAAACTGCCGTCAGGAAATTGCGCGGCGGCCATGCCGGTGTAGTGCATGCCGACAATCGCGATGCCCATGATCACTGCCGCACCACCACGAATCAGACGCACATAAGGCGAGTGCTGGCGCAGGCGGAAGGCGATCCATAACGCCGCCGCCGAGGCCCCGACCGCGATCAGCAATGAGGCGCCGAACAGGGTCGGGTCGTAATCGATGCCAGGCGTCATGCGCAGCGCGGCCATGCCGGTGTAATGCATTGCACTGATGCCGGCGCCCATGATCAAAGCACCAAAGGCCAATTGCAGAATCGGCAGTTTCGGCTGGCTGACCAGCCATAGCGCGAACCCGCAGGACAGCACGGCAATCAGCAGCGACAGCGCGGTAATCGCAATGTCGTAGCCCAGGTCGATCGGCAGCTTGAAGGCCAGCATGCCGATGAAGTGCATCGACCAGACGCCGACACCCATCGCCAGTGCACCGCCGGCCGTCCAGAAATGCACTGCGCGGCCACGGGCGCTGGCGATGCGCCCGGTCAGATCGAGCGCGGTGTAGGACGCGAGGATCGCCACACACAAAGAAATGAAAACCAGGGTGAAGGAATAATTACCGATGAGCATGAAGATTCTCGCGACCACCCGCGCCGTACTGCGTCCATTCTCGGCCGGGCAAATGCGGCGATTGTACTGATTGCGCGGAAGAACGCACTGACAAAGTAATCATTTTGCCATCAAGCCGATGAAACGCTTGTTTGATGGTTTTGCGAGGCTCTGGCCCGGGCCTCGTTCCCAGGAGTCCGGCAATCAGCGCGATTGATGTGGGAGCGAGCCTGCTCGCGAAAAAGCCAGCACGTTCATCGCAGATGTCGATCGAGCTGACGCCTTCGCAAGCAGGCTCGCTCCCACGGATCAGCGATTGTCGCTGACATCGAGTTGTCCGTCCCAGCCGCCACCCAGCGCCGCAATCAATTGCACACTGGCGATCAAGCGGTTCTGCAGAATGTTCAGCACAGTCCGCTCGTTGCTCAGCGCCGTGGCTTGCACCACAACCACATCGATGTAGGCAATCAACCCGGCCTTGTACTGGTTCTGGGTCAGGCGCAGCGAGTCGCGTGCAGCATCCAGTGCTTCCTGACGCACCGCCGCCTCGTCTTCATACACCTTCAGTTGCACCAGATAGTTTTCCACTTCGCGGAAGCCGTCGAGCACGGTCTGGCGATACTTGGCGACGGTCTGGTCATACACCGCCTCGGTCCGATCAACCTCGGCCGAACGAATACCACCGTCGAATATCGGCAAATCCAGTTTCGGCCCGACCGACCAGAAACGGTTCGGCAGCGTTAAAAGATTTTTCGAGGTACTGCTACTGTAGCCGCCGCTCATGCTCAAGGTCAGATCGGGGTAGTACGCCGCTTTCGCCACGCCGATATTGGCGTTGGCGGCGATCACCGAGCGCTCCGCCGAGGCAATGTCCGGGCGGCGTTCCAGTAGCTGCGACGGCAGGCTCAGGGGAATCTGCGGCAGGTTCGGAATGTTCTGGGTTTCAGCGATGCTGAATTCGGCCGGCGCCTGCCCGGTGAGCACGGCGATGGCATTTTCAAACTGCGCCCGCTGCCAGATCAGATCCACCAGATCGGCCTGGGTGGTTTTCAACTGGGTCTGTGCCTGCGCCACCGCATCGCGCCCGGAAATCCCCGCGCGGTACTGGTTCTGGGTCATTTGCAGGGATTTTTCGTAGGCCGCGACGGTGGCTTCGAGCAGGCGCTTCTGCTGGTCGATGACCCGCAGTTGCAAGTAATTCTGCACCAGCTCCGACTGCTGGCTCAGGCGCATCGCGGCCAGATCGGCGAAGCTCGCCTGGGCGCTGGCCTCGTTGGCTTCCAGACCTCGGCGCAACTTGCCCCAGATATCAGCCTCCCAACTCACACCCAATTGCGCGTTGTAGGTGTCACGAATGCCGCTGGCGGAACTGCTCAGGCTCGAACTGCTGCTGCCGGTGCCCTGGCTGGAGCGGGTCTTGCCCACGCTCAAATCAACGCTCGGGTAAAACGCTCCACGGGCACTGCGCACCAAGGCCTGGGCCTGACGGAACTGGGCTTCGGATTGCGCGACGGTCTGGTTGGAACTGTTGAGTTTTTCGATCAGGCCATTGAGCTGCTGATCACCGTACAACTCCCACCAGGCGCCGCGCGCCAGCGAGTCGCTCGGATTAGCCTGACGCCAGCCTTCGGCCTCTTTGTATTGCGCGACCTCGGCGGTCTGCGGACGTTGATAGTCCGGGCCGACGGCGCAGGCACTGAGCATCGCCACGCACAGCGACAGGCTCAACAGGCGCGAACCGCGCGCAGTGGCCAGATTGAGAAGCGAACGGTCAGTCATAGCGGAGTTTCCAGAGCGGCGTCAGTACGCACGCCGCGCCACTTGTTGAAGCGGTGGCGCAGCTTGTCGAGATAGAGGTAAACCACAGGCGTAGTGTAAAGGGTCAGGACCTGGCTGAAGATCAGGCCGCCGATGATGGTCAGGCCCAATGGCTGGCGCATTTCCGCGCCCTCCGCCCGGCCAAGCAGCAACGGCAAGGCGCCGAGGATCGCCGCCAGGGTGGTCATCAGAATCGGCCGCAGCCGTTGCAGGCAGGCGCTGCGGATCGACTCCAGCGGCGACAGGCCCTGATGGCGTTCCAGTTGCAGTGCCAGGTCGATCATCAGGATCGCGTTTTTCTTCACCACCCCGATCAGCAGGAACAATCCGAGCAGGGAGATCAGGCTGAACTCGCCGCCCAGCGCATAGATCGACAGCAATGCACCGACCCCGGCCGACGGCAAGGTCGAGAGAATCGTCAACGGGTGAATGTAGCTTTCATACAGCACACCGAGCACCAGATACACCGCGAGCAGCGCACCGAGGATCATGAACGGCTGACTCTTCTGCGTCGCGGCAAAGGCATCGGCGGTGCCGGCCATTTTCGCGATCACGTCTTCCGGCAGACCGACCTTGGCAATCGCCCGCTCGATCGCGGCACTGCCCTGCTCCACGGTCACGCCTTCAGCCATGTCGAACGCGATGCTTTCGGAGGCGAACTGGCCTTCGTGGCTGACGCGGTCGTCTTCCAGGCTGTTTTCGTAATGGGCGATGGTCGACAACGGAATCCGCGCACCGTCAGCGGTAATCACCTGCACCTGATTGAGCGTCACCGGATCCTGCGCGTATTTCGGATTGACCTCCATCACCACCTGATACTGGTTGAGGCTGTCGTAGATCGTCGAAATCTGCCGCTGGCTGTAGGCGTTGTTCAGCACCGCCGTGACCATGTTCATGTCGACCCCGAGGCGCTTGGCCTGATCGCGGTCGACAATCAACGTCACCTGCTGCGCGCCGCGCCCCTCGCGGGCATCAATGGCGGTCAGCTCCGGCAGTGCGCGCAGCGCGGTCACCACTTTCGGGTACCACTCGCGCAACGCCCCCAGATCCCCGCTTTGCAGGATGTAGCTGTATTGCGAGGTGGTCTGCTCGCGACCACCGCCGAATTGCAGATCCTGATCGGCCATCAGCATCAACTGGGCGCCGGGCACCTTGGGCATTTCCTTGCGCAAGCGTTCGATGACTTTCTGCGCCGACAGGTTGCGCTCCTTGATCGGCTTCAGGCGTACCAGCATGAACGCGTTGTTGGTGCCGTTGGTGCCGCCGATGAACCCGGCGACGCTTTCCACTGCTTCGTCCTTGAGCACGGCACGGCGGAAGGTTTCCATTTTCGGCTGCATCACGCTGAACGACAGACCGTCGTCACCCCGGACGAAACCGATCAACTGGCCGGTGTCCTGCTGCGGCATGAAGGTCTTCGGTACTACTACGTACAGCGCAACGTTGACCCCGACCGTAATGATCAGACTGAGCAAAGTCAGACGGCGGTGGCGCAGCACCCAATCGAGGCTGGTCGCGTATTTGCCGACCATCCAGTCGTTGGCGCGACGGCTCCAGCGTTGCAGGCGGTTTTCCTGGCCCGGCGTGTGCGGCTTGAGCCAGCGCGCGCAGAGCATTGGCGTCAGGGTCAGCGAGACCACCAGCGACACCACGATGGCTGCTGCCAGGGTGATGGAAAACTCGCGGAACAGGCTCTCGACAATTCCGCCCATGAACAGGATCGACAGGAACACCGCCACCAGCGACACGTTCATCGACAGCAAGGTGAATCCGACTTCCTTGGCCCCGAGGTAGGCAGCCTGCATCGGTTTGACGCCTTCGTCGATGTGCCGGGAAATGTTTTCCAGCACCACGATGGCATCGTCCACCACCAGTCCGGTAGCCAGAATCAGCGCCATCAGCGACAAGTTGTTCAGCGAGAAGCCATAGAGGTACATCACCGCAAAGGTGCCGACCAGCGACACCGGCACTGCCAGCGTCGGAATCAGCGAGGCGCGGAAATTCCCGAGAAACAGGAACACCACCAGAATCACCAGCGCCACGGCGATCAGCAGGGTCATTTCCGCTTCATGCAGCGTGGCCTTGATCACCGGCGAGCGATCCATCGCCAGGTTCAGCTTGACGCTGGCCGGCAGTACCGCCTGCAACGCCGGCAACTGCGCCTTGATCTCGTTGACCGTCTCGATGATGTTGGCACCGGCCTGACGATTGATCACCAGCAGTACCGCCGCGTCATCGTTGAAGAAGCCGCTGTTGTAACGGTCTTCGACGCCGTCGCTGACCTTGGCCACGTCCTTCAGGCGCAGGGCCGCGCCGTCCTTGTAATGGATGATCAGCGACTCGTAATCCTTGGCCTTCTCCAACTGGTCGTTGGCCTGGATCTGCCACAGGCGCTCGCCGTCTTCGACCGAGCCCTTGGGCCGGCGCACGTTGGCCCCGGCGATGGTCTTGCGCACATCATCGAGCGCCACGCCGTACTGGTTCAGCGCCTGCGGTTCAAGTTCGATACGCACCGCCGGCAGCGAACTGCCGCCGATCTGCACTTCACCCACGCCCTGCACCTGGGACAGGCTCTGCGAGAGGATGGTCGAGGCCAGGTCGTAGAGCTGGCCTTTTTCCAGCACATCCGAGGTCAGCGACAGCACCATGATCGGTGCCTGCGACGGGTTGACCTTCTTGTAGGTCGGCATGCTGCGCATCCCGCTCGGCAACAGGTTGCGTGAAGCGTTGATCGCCGCCTGCACTTCCCGCGCCGCGCCGTTGATATCACGGTCGAGGTCAAATTGCAGAATGACCCGGGTCGAACCCTGGCTGGAACGGCTGCTCATGGTGTTGACACCGGCAATCGCGCCGAACGAGCGCTCCAGCGGCGTCGCCACCGTGGACGCCATCACCTCGGGACTGGCGCCGGGCAGACTGGCCTGGACCACGATCACCGGGAAATCCATTTGCGGCAGCGGCGACACCGGCAACAGACCGAAACTGACACCGCCCAGCAGCATGATCGCCAGACTCAGGAGCATGGTCGCCACCGGGCGCTTGATGAAAGGACCGGAGAGGTTCATTGACCAAGATCCTTAATTTCACCGCACTCCCCTGTAGGAGTGAGCCTGCTCGCGATGAGGTCGGCACATTCAATATCGGTAGAGGCAGGCATACCGCCATCGCGAGCAGGCTCACTCCTACAAGGGATATGTGTACGGACAGTCATACCGAAACCTCTTCGCGGTCGGCATTGGTCTTGCCAAAGCGCCGGCCGAGACGGTCGAAGTACAGGTAGATCACCGGCGTGGTGAATAGAGTCAGCACCTGGCTCACCAGCAAGCCGCCGACCATCACCAGGCCCAGTGGCTGACGCAACTCAGCCCCGGAACCGGTGGCGAGCATCAACGGCACCGCGCCGAACAGCGCCGCCAGAGTGGTCATCAGAATCGGCCGGAAGCGCAGCAGCGCCGCCTGATAGATCGCCTGCTCCGGCGCCATGCCCTGGGTGCGTTCGGCGTCGAGGGCGAAGTCGATCATCATGATCGCGTTCTTCTTGACGATACCGATCAGCAGGATGATGCCGATGATCGCGATCATGCCCAGGTCATTGCCGCTGAGCAGCAACGCGAGCAACGCACCGACCGCCGCCGACGGCAGGGTCGAGAGAATGGTGATCGGGTGAATGTAACTTTCGTAAAGCACGCCGAGCACGATGTACATGGTCACCACCGCCGCCAGAATCAGCAGCAAGGTGCTCGACAGCGAGGCCTGAAACGCTTCGGCCGCACCCTGGAACTGGGTCTGCACGCCAATCGGCATGCCGATGTCCTGCTGCACCTGTTCGATGATGTCCACCGCATGCCCCAGCGCCACGCCGGGTGCGAGGTTGAACGACATCATCACGGCGGGGAACTGGCCGATGTGGGTGATTGCCAGTTGCGCCTGACGTTCCTCGACATGGGCCAGGCTCGACAGACGCACTTGCGCACCGTCAGTGGTCTTGACGTGAATCTGATCCAGCGCCGCCGGGCCGATCTTCTCCCCGGCCTGTGCCTGCAGCACCACACGATACTGGCTGGCCTGGGTGTAAATGGTCGAGATCTGCCGCTGGCCGAAGGCGTCATACAACGCATCGGTAATGTTCTGCACCGACACACCGAGGCGCGAAGCCGCATCGCGGTCGATCACCAGATAGACCTGCAAACCCTTGTCCTGCAAATCGCTGGCGACGTCGGTCAGCTCCGGACGCTGGGCCAGTGCCTCGACCAGACGCCCGCTCCACTGGCTGAGCAGTTCAGAATCCGGCGAGGACATACTGAATTGGTACTGGGTACGGCTGACTCGATCCTCGATGGTCAAATCCTGCACCGGCTGCATAAACAGGCGGATGCCGACCAGTTTGTCCAGTTGCGGTTGCAGGCGCGCGATCACCTCGGTGGCGCTCAGGTCACGCTGACCATGCGGCTTGAGGTTGATCAGCAGGCGACCGCTGTTGAGCGTGGCGTTGTCGCCGTCGACACCGATGTAGGACGACAGGCTCTCCACCGCCGGATCTTCGAGAATCACCTTGGCCAGCGCCTGCTGGCGCTCGCCCATGGCGGCGAAGGAAATCGACTGCGGCGCCTCGGAAATGCCCTGGATCACCCCGGTGTCCTGCACTGGGAAAAAGCCCTTGGGCACCACCATATAAAGGAACACGGTCAGCGCCAGCGTACCGATAGCCACCAACAGGGTCAGCGGCTGGTGTTTGAGCACCCACTGCAACTTGCGCCCGTACGCGGCTATCATCCAGTCGATGACCGCGCCGCTGGCACGGTAGAAGCGGCCCTGCTCGTGGGCTTCCGGCTCACGCTTGAGCAAGCGCGCGCACATCATCGGCGTCAGGGTCAGCGAGACCACCAGGGAAATAAGGATCGCCACCGCCAGAGTGATGGCGAACTCGCGGAACAGCCGCCCGACCACGTCAGCCATGAACAGCAGCGGAATCAGTACCGCGATCAGCGACAGGGTCAGGGAGATCAGGGTGAAGCCGATCTGCTTCGCGCCTTTGAGCGCCGCCTGCATCGGGCTGTCACCCTCCTCGATGAAGCGCGCGATGTTTTCCAGCATCACAATCGCATCGTCGACCACAAAACCGGTGGCGATGGTCAGCGCCATCAAGGTCAGATTGTTGACCGAGAACCCGGCGAGATACATCACGCCAAACGTACCGATCAACGATAGCGGCACCGCAACCGACGGGATGATCGTCGCGCTGGCACGCCGCAGAAACAGGAACGTCACCATCACCACCAACGCAATGGCGATCAGCAGTTCGTGTTGTACGTCGGTGACCGAGGCGCGGATGGTCTGGGTGCGGTCGGTGAGCACGGTAACGTCGAGGCCGGCCGGCAGGTTGTCGGTGATGCTCGGCAGCAACGCCTTGATCCGGTCGACCACCTCGATCACGTTGGCGCCCGGCTGACGCTGAATGTTCAGCAGCACTGCCTGATTCTGGTTGGCCCACGCGGCGAGACGCTCGTTTTCCGCACCGTCGACGATTTCCGCCACATCCTTCAGACGCAGCGGCGCGCCATTCTTGTAGGCGAGGATCAGGTTGGCGTAGTCCTTGGGCGACGTCAGCTGGTCGTTGGCATCGAGCATCGAGACCCGGGTCGGGCCGTCGAAGTTACCCTTGGGCTGGTTGACGTTTGACGCACCGATCAGGGTGCGCACGTCTTCCAGGTTCAGGCTGTTCGCCGCCAATGCTTCCGGGTTGACCTTGATCCGCACCGCCTGACGCTGACCGCCGGCAATGCTGACCATGCCGACGCCGCTGATCTGGGCGATCTTCTGCGCCATGCGCGTATCGACCAGATCATTAAGCTTGGGCAGGAGCATGGTTTTCGAGGTGATCGCCAAGGTCAGCACCGGGGTATCCGCCGGGTTGACCTTGTTGTACACCGGCGGCGCCGGCAGGTCGGTCGGCAGCAGGTTGGTCGCGGCGTTGATCGCGGCTTGCACCTGCTGTTCGGCGACGTCCATGTTGATGTCGAGGCTGAAACGCAGGGTCAGAACCGAAGCGCCGCCGGAGCTGGTCGAGGCCATTTGCGTCAGGCCCGGCATCTGCCCGAACTGGCGTTCGAGCGGCGCGGTAACAGCACTGGTCATCACGTCCGGACTGGCGCCGGGGTACAGGGTCATGACGCGAATGGTCGGATAATCGACCTGCGGCAATGCCGAGACCGGCAGCAGGCGATAGGCAATCAGGCCGGCCAGAACAATGGCCAGCATGCTCAGGGTAGTGGCTACCGGACGGAGGATGAACAGCCGCGAAATGTTCATGCGCCCTTCTTGGCCTTGTCAGCCGCGGCGGCGTCCGGCGCACTGGCGGCGGGTTTGCCCTGCAGGTGGCCGGTCGGGGTGGTCGGCACGTCATTGCTGTCGTTGACCACTTCCACTTCGCTGCCTTCCTTCAGGCGGTCGGTGCCTTCCAGCACCACGCGATCGCCCGCGGCGAGGCCTTCGGTGATCACGGTGTTGGTGCCGTCACTGGCGCCGATCTTCAACTGGCGGATGGTGACTTTCTTGTCGCCGTCCAATGCGTAAACGAACGTGCCGTTGGTGCCGAACTGAATCGCCGCCGAAGGTGCCAGCACCACGCCTTTCAAGGTGTCGGCCAGCAGATGGACGTTGACGAACTGATTGGGGAACAGCGACTGGTCGCGGTTATCGTAACGGGCCTTGAATTTCAGGGTGCCGGTGGCGACGTCGATCTGGTTGTCGAGGCTTTGCAGCACGCCGCTGGCCTGGATCTTGGTATCGCCGCGATCCCAGGCCTCGGCCGGCAGTTTGGCGCCGCTGTGGTAGCGCGCCAATACGGTTTCGAGGCTGTTTTCCGGCAAGGTGAAGACCACGCTGATCGGTTGGGTCTGAGTGATCACCGCAAGGAACGTGGTGTCGTTGGCGGCGACGAGGTTGCCGACGTCGACCTGACGCAGACCGACGCGACCGGCAATCGGCGCGCGGATCTTGGTGAATTCGAGATTGAGCTTGGCGTCGTTGACCGCTGCCTGATTGGTCTTGACCGTGCCCAGGTACTGGCCGACCAGCGCTTCGGCGGTGTCCAGGGTCTGCTTGGCGATGCTGTCTTCCTTGTACAGACCGCGATAACGCTCGACATCGACCTGAGCGTTTTTCAACTGCGCCTGATTCTGCAGCAAGGTGCCTTCAGCCTGGAGCAAGGCGTTCTGGTACGGACGCGGATCGATCTCTGCCAGCAGGTCGCCAGCCTTGACCATCTGCCCTTCCTCGAAATTGATCTTCACCAGTTCACCGCCGACCCGGCTGCGCACGTTGATGGTGTTGAGCGCAGTCACCGTGCCCAGTGCCTTGTAATACAGCGGGAAGTCGCCCGTGACCGCCGGCGCCACACGCACCGGAATCGGCCCGGCCGCGCCACCGAAGCCCGGCCGCATCATCCCCGAACGTCCGGCATGGCCGCTCGCAGCCTTGTCGGCGCCCTCCTTGTGGGCCGAACCGGCGGGCCAGAATTTCCAGCACAAAACGGCGATGACCAACAGGACGAGCAGGCTGATTAGCCAGCGACGGGAATTGCGAGGGGACGATTGCATGGATTGATTAACCATTGGGCGCGTGGGCTTCTTTTACGGGAGGCTGAACGATAAGCACTGATCGGATTTAAGCAAAGCAGCTTTACCGGCAATTTACCTTCAACTTACGTTTCAAGGTGTGAGGCAAAACACTGATACACAAATGAAAACGGCCTGGACAGGGCCAGGCCGTTAACAATTGTAAAAGCGCTTATTTCAGAACGGCGAGTGCTGCGTCGTAGTTCGGCTCTTCAGCGATTTCCTTGACCAGTTCGCTGTGCAGGACGTTGTCGTTCTCGTCCAGCACTACCACGGCACGGGCGGTCAGGCCTTTGAGCGGGCCGTCAGCGATGGCTACGCCGTAGTTTTCGATGAATTCGGCACCGCGCAGGGTCGACAGGTTCTGCACGTTTTCCAGACCTTCGGCGCCGCAGAAGCGGGCCTGGGCGAATGGCAGGTCAGCCGAGATGCACAGCACCACGGTGTTGGCCAGTTCGTTGGCCTGAGCGTTGAACTTGCGTACCGAAGTGGCGCAGGTCGGAGTGTCGACGCTTGGGAAGATGTTCAGCACTTTGCGCTTGCCGGCAAAGTCTTTCAGGGTAACGTCGGACAGATTGCCGGCAACCAGAGAAAAGGCTGGCGCCTTGGAACCGGCTTGTGGCAACTGGCCGTTGACTTGAACCGGGTTGCCTTTGAGGGTGACTTGAGCCATGACTTTAGTCCTTCTTAACGTGGTTATTGAGCATGCAAGAGGCCGAAGTTAACCACGAAATTGTCCGACGACCTATGCCCTGACAGAAAATTGTCAGGGGCCTGCGCAAAAAATTGTATACAACCGCGCAACGATCCTCTGTAGGAGTGAGCCTGCTCGCGATGGCGGTGTATCAGGCAGCTATTCGCTAACTGAAATGACGCCATCGCGAGCAGGCTCACTCCTACAGAGGATCCGTGTGGTCTGTAGTGCTTTTGCTGCTTGTTAAAACGCCGGACTGCATCTTTTATTCAGACACCTGTCGATTCATGCGCGGCCCATTCGACTAAACCATGAATCCCCCCAGTCCCTGGAGAAACCACCATGCGATTCATGATCCTTGTCAAAGCCAGCGCCGATTCCGAAGCCGGCATCATGCCCAGTGAAGAGCTGATCACCGCCATGGGCAACTTCAACGAAGAGCTGGTCAAGGCCGGCATCCTCATCGACGCCGATGGCCTGCATCCGAGCAGCAAAGGCGCGCGCGTGCATTTCTCCGGCGACAAGCGCACGGTCATCGACGGCCCGTTCATCGAAACCAAGGAGCTGGTGGCCGGCTACTGGATCTGGGAAGTGAAGTCGAAAGAAGAAGCCATCGAATGGGTCAAGCGCTGCCCCAATCCCATGCCGGGCGATTCTGATATCGAAATCCGCCAGATCTTCTCTGCCGAGGATTTCGGCGCCGAATTCACCCCCGAAGCCCGAGCGCAGGAAGAGCGTGTGCGCGAGCAAGCAAAGAAAAATGCCTGACCCAACGCCACGTTGAATTTGAAATTGCCATCGCGGGCAAGCCACGCTCCCACAGGCATCGAGTCGGTCACAGGATTTGTGAGCGCTTCAATACCTGTGGGAGCGTGGCTTGCCCGCGAAAGCGTCTGCACTGACACCACACATTTGATTGATCAGCTCACCACCCGACTGAGACCCCGTAGACAAAACCAAAGAATTAATCCCTTCGACTGGCTAACTCCCCATTAGCTGCTAGCGTCAATCAGACGTGTCCTACAGGCTTGATAAAAAAGGAAATACGTCCAACGGCCGAGAAGCGCCAGGACGTCCATGCAGTAGCCACCAGGGAAACGGGGATCATGTCGAAAAAATTGGGGATTCGCGCCCTGCTGCTGGCGAGCTCGCTGGCGCCTGTGTTCTGTGCTCTCGCGAATAACGCCGAAGAGGCCAACAAAAGCAACAATCCGCTGAACTTGGCGCCCGGCGCCAACCTGCAGGATTACTACACGCCGAAGCTGTTCGACAGCAACCTGCACACCAACGATGCCTTGCTGCGCGGTACTTTGCCGATTGCGCCCAACGATTTCATCGGAGTACCGCAGCTACTGCGCGCAACGATGCCGATCAGCACCCGCCCCGATCCGCACGGCGGCTACAGCACGGGGATTGGCGACCTCAACCTGTTCGACATCTTCCTGCTCAAGACCGACGGCGTGCAGTTGGGCATCGGCCCACAGATCACCGCGCCGACCGCTGCCGAGGACGAACTGGGCACCGGCAAGTGGCAGGCCGGCCTCGCTGCGGTAGCGATCGATTCGTCACCCCGCGGCCTGCTCGGTGCGCTGGTGCAGTACCAGAGCTCGTTCGCCGGCGACCACGACCGCGCGCATGTCGAAACGGCAACCCTGCAGCCGTTCATCATTCATAACCTGGAAAAAGGCTGGTACCTGCGCTCCACCGGCACCTGGACGTTCGACCTGAAGAACAACACTCACTACATCCCGATCGGCCTGGGTGCGGGCAAAGTCTGGAAGTCCGGGAGCAATATTCTCAACGCCTTCCTCGAACCGCAGTGGACCGTCGAACGCAAAGGCGATGGCGTGCCGCAATTCACCCTGTTCGCCGGGATCAACGTGACATTCGGAAAATAAGGACATCGCCATGCACATCGCTTTACGCGCCGCCGGTTTCAGCCTGATGACCCTGTTCGCCAGCTGCGGCGTCGGTGCTCAGGAGCTCGAAACCCGTATCGGCAAGATCGCCATGGAGGGCGAACTGCCGGCGCATGAGTCGATCGCCAAACTCTACGCCGAGCTGGATTTCCAGCAAGCGACCCAGAGTTACCTGTGGGCCTTGCCGCTGGTGTCCTACGCGCAGTGGCAGGAAGAATTTCGCGACAAGCTCGGCGCGCGCAGCGGCGATCTGCTGGTGCTCAACAGCTACGAAGACAAGCTCGGCGTGATCACCGCCAATGCCACCACGCCGTACATTCTCGGCTTCGTCGACCTCAGCGAAACCGGGCCGCTGGTGATTGAACTGCCACCGGGACCGACCGCCGGCGGCATCGGCGATTTCTGGCAGCGGGCGATCATCGACATGGGCCAGACCGGCCCGGACAAAGGCCAGGGCGGCAAATACCTGGTGCTGCCGCCGGGCGCGGAGCCACCGGCCGATGCCGACAAGTATTACCTGGCCAAATCGGAAACCATGAACGTGCTGGTGGGCTTCCGGGTGCTGGATCCGGATCCGGCCAAAGGCAAGGCGCTGGTCGAGAAATTCAAGATGTACCCGTACGCCAAACGTGCGGAGCCGAGCAAGACCCGCCTGCTGTCGCCTGACGGTAAAAAGTGGTCGGGCACCCAGCCGCGCGGCATCGCTTACTGGCAGCGGCTGCACCAGATCATCCAGAAAGAACCGGTGAATGAACGTGACCGCTTCTACATGGCCATGCTCGCCAGTCTCGGCATCGAGAAGGACAAACCCTTCAACCCCAACACCCAGCAGCGTCAGGCCCTGGAGTCCGGCGCGCAGGTCGGTGAACTGATCGCCAAGGCCAACACCTTTGCCAAGCGCTTTCCTGACGCGCAGTACTGGCCCGACCGGCATTGGGACACGGTGCTGAACATCGCCGAACCGTCGCAACGCGTGGCCTATTACGACCAGTTGTGGGAACGCAGCGCCTGGTTCTATGAAGCGGTGACCAACACCAAAGGCATGGTCTCCAAAACCCCGGGCCTCGGCCAGACCTACCTCGGTGCCTACACCGATGCCAAGGGCGACTGGCTCGACGGCGGCAAGACCTATCGCCTGCATGTCGGCGCCAACCCGCCGGCCAAGCAGTTCTGGTCGATGACCGTGTACGACATCGACAGCCGTTGCCTGATCGACAATCCGCAGCGCAAGGCCGACCTGTCCTCACGCCAGGATCTGAAGAAAAACGCCGACGGCTCGGTGGACCTGTACTTCGGCCCGAGTGCGCCCAAAGGCTTCGAAAACAACTGGGTGCAAACCGTGCCCGGCAAGCACTGGTTCAGCTACTTCCGCCTGTACGCGCCGACCGAAGCCTATTTCGACAAGAGCTGGAAACTCGACGACATCACGGTCGTGCAATGAATAAGGACGCCGCATGAACACACGCAATCTATGGCTGACCGGTATCACCCTCGCCCTGAGCAGTAGCGCCTGGGCCGATTTCAGCGCCAGCCCCGAAGAAGCCCGAGGCATCGCCAAGGACGCTTATCTGTATGGCTTCCCGGTCGTGGAGATGTACAAGACCCTCTACACCCAGGCCGTGGACAGCAAGAGCCCGAACTTCAAGGCACCGTTCAACCAGATCGGCAACACCGCCAAGGCCTTCACCGCCAAGGACACCGCGTTCGTCACGCCGAACGCCGACACGCCCTACTCGTTCGTCTGGATGGACTTGCGCAGCGAACCGCTGATCCTGACCTTGCCGCCGATCGAAGAGCACCGTTATTACTCGGTACAACTGATCGACGCCTACACGCAGAACTTCGCTTATCTGGGCACCCGCAGCACCGGGAATAACGGTGGCCATTTCATGATCGCCGGGCCTGACTGGCAGGGTCAGCAACCGATCAACATCGACCGCCTGGTGCGCAGCGAAAGCAACATCGCCTACGCGCTGTACCGCACGCAGCTGTTCGACGAAAAAGATCTGGGCAAGGTCAGGCAGATCCAGAAAGGCTACAAGGTCGAGCCGCTGAGCAAATACGTGAAACAGAAAGCTCCGGCGCCAGCACCGAAAGTCAGTTGGCCGAAACCGACGCCGACCATGAGCGAAACGCCGGAGCTGTTCCGCTACCTGAACTTCATGCTCGCCTTCACTCCGCCGCAGGACGTCGAAAAAGACCTGCTCGCGCGCTTCGCCAAAATCGGCATCGGTGCCGGTCAGCCATTCGACCTGAAACAGCTCAGCGCCGAGCAACGCAAGGCCCTTGAAGACGGCATCAGTGACGCCAAGGCCGAATTCGCCGCGTTCAAGAAAGACAAGGTCGACACGCACGAAATCAGCAGCGGTGACCTGTTCGGCACCCGCGATCACCTCAAGGGCAATTACCTGTATCGCTACGCCGGCGCCAACATGGGCATTTTCGGCAACTCTGCCGAAGAGGCGAACTACATCGGTTATTTCGTCGACAAGGACGGCCAGCCGGTCGACGCGGCGAAACACGACTACACCCTGCATTTCGACAAAGGCGCCCTGCCCCCGGCCGACGCCTTCTGGTCGCTGACCATGTATGACGGCAAGAGCAAATTGCTGGTGGCCAACCCGCTCAATCGCTACCTGATCAACTCGCGGATGCTGCCCGACTTGAAGCTCGATGCCGACGGCGGGCTGACCCTCTACGTGCAGCACAAAAATCCCGGCAAGGACAAGCAGGCCAACTGGCTGCCGGCACCGAACGGGCCGTTCTACGGCGTGTTGCGCCTGTACCTGCCGAAGCCGGAAGTGGCCAGCGGCGAATGGAAGATGCCGCTGCTCAACCCGGTCAACTCAAAACAATAAACGGAGCCAGTGATGGTCAAGCCTTACGTTGTGCGTCCGCTGCTGGCGCTGTGCATGATCGGCAGTACTCAACTCTATGCAGCTGAAGGTGGCGTGGGCCGGCCAATCACCGGGCAACAGGTGTATTCCAACGCCGGGATCATCCCGCCCGAACCGGGCTGGGTAGTCTCGGTCACCAGCATCTGGTACGACGGATCGCTCAAGGGCAGTCGCGGCGCGCCGATTTCCGGTGAAGTCAGTGCCGGGATCGACATGAAAGTCTCCTACACCATGACCAACCTGACGCACATCTGGGACACCGGCAAAGGCCCATGGAACTTCGCCTCGGCAATCGGCGTTCCAGTGCAGTACACCGACATTGACGCGGCCATCACCGGCCCGCGCGGACGCACCCTCGGCACCAGCGATTCCGGGACTCAGTTCGCCGACGCGCTGGTCACCCCGATTGCCGCCGGCTACCACTTCGACGAGTTGAACCACATCGCGTTCTCCCTGCCGATCTACGTGCCGACCGGCGCCTACAACGACAATCGCCTGGCCAACCCGGGGCAGAACAATTACACGTTCATGCCCACCGTGGCCTTCACCCATCTGGATGGCAAGGGTGGCGAGTTCACCCTGTCCAGTGGCCTGGAGTTCTACACCGAAAACACTGCCACCGATTACCGCAACGGCAATATTTTCACCCTCGACGCCTTGTGGACTCATGGCTTCGGCAGTGGCTGGAGCGCCGGTCTCGCGGCCGGCTACATCCAGCAGGTCACCGACGACAAGGGCCAGACCGCCGACAGCCTGAATGGCTTCCGTGGCCGCTCGGTCGGCGCCGGGCCGGTGGTCGCCTGGAGCGGCAAATTCGCTGACGCTCAGGCCAACATCAGTGCGCGCTGGGTGCCGGAGTTCGACACCAAGAACCGACCCGAAGGCAACGGCATTGCCGTCAACATGACCCTGGCGTTTTTCTAGACCGGCCACAAAGGACTGTCCCATGACCGCACTCACCGACCTCAACGCCCTGCAAGCGAGCATCGCCGAAGCCGTACTCGGCCAGGATCAGGTCATTCGGCAGATCCTCCTCGGCCTGCTGGCCAACGGGCACTTGCTGCTGGAAAGCCTGCCGGGGCTGGCCAAGACGCGCACGGTCAAGGCGCTGGCCACGCATCTGGACGCGAAGATGAGCCGCATCCAGTTCACCCCCGACTTGCTGCCCTCGGACATCACCGGCGCCGAAGTGCTGCATCAGGTCGCCGGGCAAAACGAGATCCGCTTCCAGCCCGGCCCGCTGTTCGGCAATCTGATCCTCGCCGACGAGATCAACCGCGCCCCGGCCAAGGTCCAGGCGGCGCTGCTGGAAGCCATGGAGGAACGGCAGATTACCGTGGCCGGCACCAGCCATGTGCTGCCGGAGCTGTTCATTGTGGTCGCCACGCAAAACCCGATCGAGCAGGAAGGCACTTATCCGTTGCCGGAAGCGCAGATGGACCGGTTCCTGATGAAGGTGCTGCTGGATTACCCCAGCGCCGACAATGAAAGCCAGGTGCTGCGCCTGTTGCGCGCCGAGGAGTTTGCCCAAGGCGCGAACACCGCGCCGAGCAAGGGCTTCAGCCTGTCACAGGAAGTGATCTTCGCTGCGCGCAAGGAGGTCAGCGCGGTGCACGTATCACCAGCCATCGACCGCTACCTGATCGACCTGATCAACGCCACTCGCCACCCGGCCGATTACGATGAAGACCTCGGACGCTGGATCAGCATCGGTGCCAGTCCCCGGGGCGGCATCGGCCTGGATCGTTGCGCGCGGGCCGACGCGTGGTTGCAGGGCCAGGATTTCGTCTCGCCGGACAACGTGCGCGCCGTGGTGCATCCGGTGCTGCGCCATCGCCTGCAATTGAGCTACGACGCGGTCGCGGATGGCGTGACTGCCGATCAGGTGCTCGACCGTTTGCTGGATAAAGTGGCGATTCCGGCATGAACACGGAGGGTCTGGTCTACGTGTCTCTGGCGCAATTGATGGCGCTGGAATTCAAGGCCCGTGACCTGAGTTTTCTGGCGCGTCAGCCTCAAGGCAGCATCCTTGCCGGCAACCATGCTTCGCGCTTGCGTGGCCGTGGCTTGAACTTCGATGAGCTGCGCCGCTACCAGCCCGGTGATGATTTACGTCACCTCGACTGGCGCGCTTCGCTGCGCACCGGCAAACCGGTGGTACGCACTTTTACTGAAGAGCGCGATCGCCCGGCGTTGATCGTGGTCGATCAGCGCATGTCGATGTTCTTCGGCTCGCAACGCAGTTTCAAATCCGCTCTGGCCGCAGAACTCGCGGCGCTGGCGGCGTGGATGGTGTTCAACGCCGGTGATCGGGTCGGCGGTCTGGTGTTCAACGATCAGCGCATCGACAGCATCGCGCCGTTGCGCAGCCGCAAACGGGTCGAAGCCCTGCTCAGCCGCGTGGCGCAACAGAATCAGGCGCTGAACGCGGCCAATCCCGACGCCGAAGACGAGGACCAGTTGGACAAGGCCTTGCAGCGTTGCCTGGCGCTGGCCGGGCATGACCATTTGATCTGCATCGTCAGCGACTTCGCCGGGGCTGGCGAACGTACCTTGCAGTTGATGCGGCAACTGCGCGCGCATAACGACGTGATTGCCCTGCAAGTCTACGATCCACTGGCCTTGAAGCTGCCGAGCGATGGCCGGCTGCTGGTCACCCAAGGCCAATTGCAGGTGGAACTGGCTGTCGAGAAACGCAGCGTGCATCAGCCGTTGGGTGATTATCTCGGTGGCCGCCTTAAGGACGTCGCCACCCTGCTGCGCCGCAGTCAGGTGCCGCTGATGATGTTCAGCACCGCCGAAGAGGCCCACGCGCAATTGCGCGCCGAGCTTGGCAAGTCTGCCGGCCCACGGCGATGAACCCGAATATCCCCGACATCAGCCAGCTCAAGGAGCTGAGCCTGCCGGTGCCGGTGAGTTATGCGCCTCAGACCTGGGGCTGGTGGCTGTTGCTGGCGTTGTTGGTTGTGCTGGCGTTGATGGTTGGCGTGCGCCGTTATGGGCAGTGGCGACGGGATCAGTATCGGCGCGAAGCGCTGGTGCGGCTGGCGCAGTTGCGTGAACGCAGTGCTGATCTCAATGCCCTGCGCGAGTTGCCCGAACTGCTCAAACGAGTGGCCCTTTCGATGCCAACCCAATCCCGGAACAGCAACACACGACCTGTGGGAGCGGGCTTGCTCGCGAAGGCGTCGGCACATCCAACATTGATGGCGCCTGACACAGCGCTTTCGCGAGCAAGCCCGCTCCCACAGAGTCCTGCGGCGCTGGGGGGAGATGAGTGGCAAGGGCTGGCGCAATTACGTAGGCGCAGTGCTGACCTCAATGCCCTGCGCGAGTTGCCCGAACTACTCAAACGCGTGGCCCTTTCGATGCCAACCCAATCCCGGAACAGGAACACACGACCTGTGGGAGCGGGCTTGCTCGCGAAGGCGTCAGCACATCCAACATTGATGGCGCCTGACACAGCGCTTTCGCGAGCAAGCCCGCTCCCACAGAGTCCTGCGGCGCTGGGGAGAGATGAGTGGCAAGCCTTTCTGCAGCAGCACTGCAAAACCAGGCTGCCCGATGACTTCAGCGCCCAACTCGCCCAACTCGCTTACGCCCCCGACGCCACCTTGCGCGCCCTCCCCGCCGAACAGCGCCAGGCGCTGTTCGACACCTGCCAACATTGGGTGGAGCAGCACCATGTGGCAGCTTGATTATCCGTGGTTGTTGCTCCTGCTGCCGCTGCCGTGGCTGACCTTGCGTTATCTGCCCGCGTATCAGGAAGCGCGCAGCGCCGTGCGCGTGCCGTTTTTCGGCGCCATGAGCCGCGCCGTCGGGGAAGCGCCGAGCCGGGTCGGCAACCGTCAGACCCCCTGGCAAATGCTGCTCAATCTGCTGGTGTGGACGTTGATCCTGCTCGCCGCCGCGCGCCCGGTGTTCGTTGAAAAACCCATCGAACGCCAGCAACCGGTGCGCGACCTGATGCTCGCCATCGACCTCTCGCAATCGATGGAAACCGAAGATTTCAGCAATGCCGATGGCCAGAAAATCAATCGCCTCGCCGCCGTCAAGCAGGTGGTGCAAGGCTTCATCGACAAGCGCAAGGATGACCGCATCGGTCTGATCGTGTTCGGCAGCGGTGCCTATCCGCAGGCACCGCTGACCCTAGACCACGCCAGCCTTGCGCTGTTGCTGGCCGACACCGGTATCGGCATGGCCGGACCGAACACCGCCATCGGCGATGCCATCGGTTTGAGCCTGAAGCTGCTCGATCAGGCGCACGAACAGCAAAAAGTGCTGATCCTGCTCACCGACGGCAATGACACCAGCAGCGCGATCACCCCCGACCACGCCACGGAGATGGCCGCCAACAAGGGCGTGGTCATTCACACCATCGGCATCGGCGACCCGACGGCTTCCGGCGAAGCGCAGGTCAATCTGCGCGGGCTGCAACAGATTGCCCAAACCACTGGCGGGCAGTTCTTCCGCGCCGAAGATCGTACGGCGCTGGATCAGGTCTACAGCACCCTCGATCGCCTCACGCCGCATCAGGTGAAAACCCTCAGCCATCAGCCGCAACGCGAGTTGTTCCATTGGCCGTTGGGCACGGCACTGGGGTTGTTGGCGCTGTATCACCTCGGTGCCCTGCTGCGCCCGCGCCTGGCGCTGGCCCGCCAGCGGCAGGAGGCCTGAGATGGAGATCAATCTCAGCGACTTCCACTTTTTACGCCCGCTGTGGTTGCTGCTCGCGCTGTTCGCCGCGCTGCTGCCGCTGCTCTGGCGCCGCAGCCGCGACTTGCAACGGCGGCTGCGCAGCAACATCGCCGAACACTTGCTGCCGCACCTGCTGGTCACGCCAACGGATCAGCAGCGCCTGCGCCCGGTGCACTGGCTGTGCGCGGTGTTGGCACTCGGGGCGCTCGCCGCCGCCGGGCCGACCTGGGAGCAGGATCGCCCGGACTTTCTGCAGGATCGCGCGCCGCTGATCGTCGCCGTGGATCTGTCGCCATCGATGGACGCCAGCGACGTGCCACCGACGCGCCTGGAAGCGGCCAAGCACAAACTCCACGACCTGATTCAGCGTCGCGCCGGCGCCCGCACCGCACTGATCGCCTACGCCGGCAGCGCGCATCTGGTGTTGCCGCCGACCGACGATCCGGCACTGCTCGACACCTTCATTCAGGCGCTGGGCACAGGTCTCATCGACAAACCGGGCAAGGACGTTAGCGCCGTCATCGAGCAGGCCAAACGCCTGCTCAGCGCCGAGCAAACCCCGGGCAGCCTGCTGCTGATCACTGACGGCGCTGACGTTGCACAGCTCGAAGGTCTCGACAAACAACTCGACGACAACCAATTGCAGGTACTGGTACTGGCGGTCGGCAACGCGGATGGCGGCGTGATTCAGGGCGCCAACGGCCAGCCGGCAGTCGACAGCAACGGGCGTCCGCTGCTTGGCCATTTCGATCCGGCGGCACTCAAAAAACTGGCCGCCGGTCTCGACGCCCCGCTGGGCAGCCTCACCCTCGACGACGATGATCTGGACTGGATCGAGTTGCACGCCCAACAACATTTCCAGAGTGCCAGCGCTGAACAGCAGCAATTGCACTGGAAGGACGCCGGTTACTGGCTGTGCTGGCCTCTTCTATTGTTGGCGCTGCTCGGTGTGCGCAAGGGCTGGAGTATCAACTGGGTACCGGCGCTGCTGTTGGTCACAAGCCTTGGCTGGCCTGCCGCACCCGCCCAGGCCAGCGCACTGACCGACGCGTTTTTCACCCGCGATCAGCAAGGGCGCTGGGCCGCCGAGCATGAGCATTGGCCGCAAGCGGCGGCGCTGTTTGTCGATCCGTACTGGAAAGGCGTGGCGGCCTATCACGCGGCGGACTACGACCTCGCACTGGCGACCTTTGCCCGGCTGGACACGGCGCAAGCGTGGTTCTACCTGGGGAACATTTACGTGCGGCGTTTCAAGTTCGATCAGGCGATTGCCGCTTACACCCAGGCCCTGCAAAGACAACCGCAATTCCCCGAGGCCACAGCCAATCTGGCGCTGGCGCAGGCGTTGCTCAAGGACACCGACAGCGCCGAAAAGAACGCCCCCGAGACCAAACCGGACGAAGTGAAATTCGACAAGGCGCCGGGCAAGGGCCAGAGCAAAAAGGTCGAGACCGAGCAGGCAGCGTCCGACGCGTTGTGGCTGCAGAACCTGAGCACCTCGCCGGCGAAGTTTCTCAGGCAGAAATTCAGTTTGCAGGATCAGTCGGGGGCCAGACCATGAACCGGGTTGCGGCCATCGCGAGCAGGCTCACTCCTACAGGGGATTTGTGCGCGCCGAAAATCTTCTGTAGGAGTGAGCCTGCTCGCGATGGCGCCCGCCTGATCACCGCAACCCTGCTGACCCTGCTCACCAGTTGCCTGTTCACAATCCAGGCCTCTGCCGCCGAACCCCAACTGAAAATCCAGGCCCACCTGCAACCCGCCGAAGGCGCCATGGTCGGCGGACTGGTCGAGCTGCAAGTCGACGTGCTCACCGACACCTGGTTCACCAGCGCCGCCACCCTGCCCGAGCTGAAACTCGACGGCGCCCTGGTCACGCCGCCGGACGGCCAGGCCCAACACCTGAATCAGACCATCGACGGGCAATCCTTCAGCGGCTTGCGCTACAGCTACCTGATCACCCCGAATGTCGCCCGCCGCTTCGACATTCCGCCGTTGACGGTCAGTGCGACACCCGGTCAGGCCAGCACAGCGCTCAGCGCACACAGCCAGCCATTGCACTTCAGTGCCGCTCAGCCACCCGGCTTCAAACCCGGAGAAACACCGCTGGTGGCCAGCGATGTGCGCTTGAGCCAAAGCCTGATCAACTCGGCAACCCCGTTGAAAACCGGCGACAGCATCACCCGGCAACTGATCCTGCAAGCCGATGGCGCACTGGCGATGGCGCTTCCGGTTCCGCCATTGGCTGACGTGGCCGGCCTGAGTCGTTACCTGCTGGCCCCACAAGTTACCCGCCTGGACGACGGTCGCGGCAACGTGCTCGGTGGGCAGCGGATCGACGCCGTCATCTACCGCATCGACAAGGCTGGCGCCTACACCCTGCCGGCCATCGCGGTGAAATGGTGGGACGTCAAAACGCAGCAGAGCCGCATTGCGCAAGTGCCGGCAGTGACCTTCGAAGCCGCAGCCAACAGCGCCTACAAACCGGTGTTTTCGATCACCGACGATCTCCGGCAGCTCGGCCGCAACAACCCGCACTTTTCCACACGCGGGCTGCTGTGGCTGGCGCTGCTCGTCGTGTGCATTGGCGCCGGTTATTGGCTGCGTCCGGCGCTGATGCGCACCCGGCACCAATGGCAGGCACGCAAGCACGCGCGTCGACTGGCCTGGGAGCAATCGGCGGACTTCGCCTGGCAGCAGATCAACCCGCAACTGCAAGCTCAACCGGCGCAATTGAG
Source organism: Pseudomonas sp. AM14(2022) (assembly GCF_036346455.1). Classification (NCBI taxonomy): domain Bacteria; kingdom Pseudomonadati; phylum Pseudomonadota; class Gammaproteobacteria; order Pseudomonadales; family Pseudomonadaceae; genus Pseudomonas; species Pseudomonas sp. AM14(2022). Next base: position 149,836 of record NZ_JAOTNY010000012.1, on the reverse strand, counting down.
CGCCTTGTATCTGTGGCTGCGGCGCAGTCGCCTCGGGCTGCAACTGGTGAATGCCGGCCCGCGCCTGCAGGGCCTGTTGCGCGGGCTTTATGGACGTGATCCACAGACTGCACAAACACTCGCTCAACTGCATGAATCGTTGACTACGCTTCACAGTCAGGCCGAACAACAGGCGCACAAACCGGCCCCGGCCCTGCGCCCGCTCAACCCCGTTCATGAAAGGGATTTCCCATGACCAATCCACCGCAGCAGCGTCAACGTTTCAGCCTTGCGCTGTGGTTTGCGCTGGCATTGCCACTACTGGCCCAGGCCAGCGAGCCACTGCCGTCATGGAACGACGGCCCGGCCAAAAAACACATCATCGAGTTTGTGCAAGCGGTCACCGATCAGTCCGGCAAAGATTTCGTCAAACCCGCCGATCGCATTGCCGTGTTCGACAACGACGGCACCCTGTGGAGCGAGCAGCCGATGTATTTCGAGTTGCTGTTCGCCCTCGACGAAGTCAAGCGCAATGCGCCGCAGCACCCGGAATGGCAAACCACCCAGCCATTCAAAGCCGTGCTGGAAAATGATCATAAGGCCCTGGCCGCCGCCGGCATGGACGGGATTATCAAGATCTTCGGCGCCACCCACACCGGCATGACCACCGAGGCTTTCGACGACTACGCCAAGACCTGGCTGAGTCAGGCCCGACATCCGAAGACCGGCAAGCCCTACACCGAAATGATCTTCCAACCGATGCTGGAAATGCTCGACTACCTGCGCAGCCAGGACTTCAAGACCTACATTGTTTCCGGCGGCGACACAGGGTTCATGCGCGCATTTGCCGAGAAGGTTTACGGCATCCCGCCGGAACAGGTGATCGGCACCACGTTCGTCACCGCGTTCCAGTTCAAGGACGGCAAGGCTTCGATCCTGCGCACCCGAAAACTGGCGCACAACGATGACGGCCCGGGTAAACCGGAGAGCATTGATGCAGTGATCGGCAAACGGCCGATCCTCGCGTTCGGCAACTCCGACGGCGACCTGCAGATGCTGCAGTGGACCGCCGCCGGTCCCGGTAAACGCTTCATGGGGCTGGTGCACCACACCGACGCCAGACGCGAGTGGGCCTACGACCGAAAATCCGATATCGGGCGACTCGACAAAGCCCTCGACGAAGCGAATTCCCGTGGCTGGACCGTGGTGGACATGGCGACCGAATGGCGCCGGATCTACCCGTTCGATCCACCGGCAACCGGGCAGGTGCAATAAGAAAAAGCGTGATGCAGGACTGCAAGAAACGTACGTCGCAACAACGACCCCCGCGATAAGGAGCAAGTCAGATGACTCGCATACGCAAGTGGCTACCGAAACTCGCCTTGGTGGCAACCTCGGTGATGGCGCTGTCGGCAACCGCCACAGCGGCTGAGAAACCCAACATTCTGGTGATCTTCGGCGACGATATCGGCCAGACCAACATCAGCGCCTACTCCATGGGCGTGGTGGGCTACAAGACTCCGAACATCGACCGGATTGCCAAAGAAGGCATGATGTTCACCGACTATTACGCGGAGAACAGCTGCACCGCCGGACGCTCCTCGTTCATCACCGGCCAGACGCCGCTGCGTACCGGCCTGTCGAAAGTCGGTGCGCCAGGAGCGACTGTCGGCCTGCAAAAGCGCGATATCACCATCGCTCAGGCGCTCAAGTCTCAGGGATACGCCACCGGCCAGTTCGGTAAGAACCACCTTGGGGACAAAGATGAATACCTGCCGACCAACCATGGTTTCGACGAATTCTTCGGCAACCTTTATCACCTTAACGCCGAAGAAGAACCCGAACGCCCCTACTGGCCCAAGGATGACCCGGACTTTGTCAAAGCCAACTCGCCACGGGGCGTAATCCACAGTTTCGCCGACGGCAAGATTGAGGACACCGGCGCGCTGACCACCAAGCGCATGGAAACCATCGACGACGAAACTACCGCCGCCGCACAAGCGTTCATCGAGAAACAGGCCAAGGCCGACAAGCCGTTCTTCGTCTGGATGAACACCACGCGCATGCACCTGTTCACCCACGTGCGTGATTCGATGAAGGGCCAGAGCGGCATGCCCGGCAACGAATACGCCGACGGCATGCTGGAACACGACGGAGATGTCGGCAAACTGCTCAAGACCCTCGACGACCTGAAAATCACCGACAACACGATCGTGGTCTACACCACCGACAACGGCCCGAACCAGTTCTCCTGGCCGGACGCGGCGACCACGCCGTTCCGTAACGAGAAAAACTCCAACTGGGAAGGCGCCTACCGTGTACCGGCGATGATTCGCTGGCCGGGCAAGATCAAGCCGGGGGAAGTCTCCAACGAGATGTTCTCGGGCCTGGACTGGTTCCCGACTTTGCTCGCTGCTGCCGGTGACACCGAGGTGAAAGACAAGCTGCTCAAGGGCTGGGCGCCGACTTCCGGAGGCAACAACTTCAAAGTGCATCTGGACGGTTACAACCAGTTGCCCTACCTGACCGGCCAGCAACCCAACGGTGAGCGTAAGGAGTTCTACTACTTCAACGACGACGGCATGCTGGTTTCAATGCGCTTTGGCAACTGGAAGGCCGTTTTCGCCGAGCAGCGAGCGCCGGGTGGTTTTGCGGTCTGGAGCAATCCGTTCACGCCCTTGCGCGTGCCCAAGATCTTCAACCTGAGAATGGACCCGTACGAGCGGGCCGACGTGGTTTCCGATCAATACTACGACTGGTCGACCAAAAACGTTTACCTGGTCGCCGTTGCGACAACCAAGGCAGCGCGCTTCCTGCAGACCTTCATCGAGTATCCGCCGAGCCAGAAACCGGCGAGCTTCAGCATCGACCAGATCCGTGCTGCGGTTGACGCGAAGATTGAAGAGAAAATGAAAGCGGCTCCAGCTGCACAGTAAGACCGTTGAACCGCCGCCCGCCCTCAGCGGCGGGCGCCCTGTTTCGAACTTGGGACCATGTCGGCCCATTCGCGAGCAGGCTCGCTCCCACAGGGGATTTGTGGTGGACACAAGTCCAGTGTAGGAGCGAGCCTGCTCGCGAAGAGGCCGGCACCGACACAGCATTTTCCGAATTGAAATAAGGCAATCCGCATGTCCTCACGTATCGCCAGCAAGCCGTCGGCCATACCCACCACTCAAGCCGCCACCCCGGCGCTGCTGATCCCCGCCCTGCTGCTGTGCATCTCCGGCGCCGCCGCGCTGGTGTATCAGGTGCTGTGGATCAAGCAGTTGTCGCTGGTGGTCGGCGTCGAGGTCTATGCCATCACCACCGGCATCAGCGCGTTTTTTGCCGGTCTGGCCATTGGCGGCTGGCTGTTCGGGCGCTGGGCCGATCGCTTGCAGCAACCGGTGTTGCTCTATGCCGGGCTGGAAGTGCTGGTGGCGATACTCGGGGTTGGCGCGACGGTCGCGATGAGCCTGGCGGCGAATCCGTTTGCCTGGCTGCAAAGTCATGTCGGCCTGCTGGCCTGGCTGTTGCCATTCGCGCTGGTGGGGATTCCGGCGGTATTGATGGGCGGCACGCTGCCGGTATTGGTGCGCTCGCTGGCGGCTGATCCGGGCAGGGCCGGCGGTCAGCTGTATGCGGCCAACACCCTGGGCGCAATTGCCGGCACCCTGCTCGCCGCGTTTGTGCTGATCGCCACCCTCGGTGTGCGTGGCAGCGCGCTGTTTGCCGCGATGCTCAACCTGCTGGCCGCCGCCGGCGCGCTGTGGCTGCAGCGTCAGCATCCGATGCCGATTGCGGCCCCGGTCAAACATCACACCGAGCAAGCCGCAGACCACACCGCACTGTGGCTGTACTCCATCGCCGGCGGCGTGGCGCTGGGGTATGAAGTGGTCTGGTCGCAGTCGATCGTGCAGTTCATGAGCACCCGCACCTACGCGTTCGCCGTGGTGCTCGCGACGTACCTGACCGGGCTGTTCATCGGCAGCGCCCTGCTCGCCCGTCGCGTCGAGCGCATTCGCGATCCGTGGGGCGTGTTCGGTCTGTTGATTGCCGGCGCCGGGCTGATCGCCTTGCTGGAAATTGCCCTGCTCGGGCGCTGGCTGGTGTTGGCCCAAAGTCAGGCCGAGAGCTGGCTGCTGGCCTTGGGTGCCAGCGAACTGGCCGGTATGAGCGCACGTTTCGCCGTGGCGGCGCTGAGCATCGTGTTCGTGCCGACGCTGTTGCTCGGCGCGGCGTTTCCACTGGCGCTGCGCTTGAGTGTCGGTCGTGAGCGGGTCGGCCGCGATGTCGGGGCCGTGGTTGCGTTCAACACCCTGGGCGGGATTGTCGGGGTGATGTTCTGCGGTTTTCTGCTGATCCCGCTGCTGGGGCTGGTGCGCACGCTGGGCTTGCTGGCGATCATCGCGGCCGGCATCGGCTACGTGGCCGTCCGCAAGGGTCATCACGTCAAAAAAGGCCGGCGTCAGGCCGTGGTCGCGCTGGGGCTGCTGTCGGTCGTGCTCGCCGTGCTGACGCCAGTGGACAAACTCGCCAGTCTGCTGCCCGGTGCGCGTAACGGCACGCTGGCGTTCTACGAGGAAGGCCGTGGCGGCACCGTGGCGGTGGTCGCTCAGGGCCGTGGTGAGAACAGCTTCCACCGCCTGTACATTCAAGGCGTGTCCAACACCGGCGACGCCATGCCGTCGCTGCGCTACATGCGCATCCAGGCGCTGCTGCCACTGCTGATCCATAACGGCGAGCCGCGCTCGACGCTGGTGATCGGCTTCGGCACCGGGATCACCGCCGGCGCCCTGCTGCGCTATCCGGGCCTGGAACAGCGGGTGGTCGCCGAACTGCTGCCATCGGTGGTCAAGGCCGCGCCTCTGTTCAAGGGCAACTTCAACGCTGCCAACGATCCCGGCGTCGAGGTGCGCCTGCGCGATGGTCGTCAGGAACTGTTGCGCAGCCCGCAGACCTACGACCTGATCACCCTCGAACCGCCACCGCCATCGGCGGCCGGTGTGGTCAATCTGTACTCGCGGGATTTCTATCAACTAGCGGCCAGTCGCCTGGAGCAACAAGGCATCGTCGCGCAGTGGCTGCCGCTGCCGACCCAGAACATCGACGATTCGCGCGCACTGGTACGCAGCTTCCTCGACGTGTTCCCGTATGCCTCGCTGTGGACCAGTGAGTTCCACGAGATGCTGCTGGTCGGTTCGCTGCAGCCGATGCAACTGGACGCGGCGAAAATCACCGAGCGCTTCCAGCAGGCCAGCGTACGCAGCACCTTGCAGGATGTCGGGATTGGCTCGGCACCAGCGTTGCTCGCGACCTGGGTCACCGACCGCGCAGGCCTTGAACGCTTTGCGGTAAACGCGCCGGCGGTGACTGACGATCGGCCCCGAATCGAATACGCGCCGTGGGTGCGCAGCAAGGAAATCACCCGGGTGCTGCCGGCGCTGCTGGACTTGTATCAGCCACCGCCACTGGTGAATGCCGATGCCGGGTTCACTGAGCGACTGGAGACGCAGCGCCAGCGCCTGATGCAGTTCTACCGCGCGAGCCTGCATGCGTATGACGGGGATCGGGATGCCTGGGGGCGGGATATGCGTGAAGTGATGCGTTGGGATGGCGGCAACCCGTACTTCCGTTGGTTTACCGGGCAGTAATGGGGTGCCTGAAAGACCGCTTTCGCGAGCAAGCCCGCTCCCACAGGGGATCTACAGTGGACACAGGCTGTGTGTCCGGCGCAGATCTCAAGGTGGGAGCGGGCTTGCTCGCGAACGGGCCCACGCCTCGCTGGATTATTTGGAGCTGGCCTTGAGCTTCAGATACATCTGATGCATGTCATTGGCCCAGCCATCAATCACCGGTTTGACGTCGCTGGCCTTCATCGCCTGGGTGTCATTTTCCAGTGGTTTGCCGGTGCCTTTGCGCACCACTTGCGCAACCACTTTGTTGTTGCCGCCATCGAGGAACACCGCTTCGGTCGCCAGGGTGGTTTCCTGATCGCGAATACCGCTGGCGGTGCTGACCGCTGCGGCGACCAGAGCGACCGGGATCACTTCATACGCGTGCAGGCCTTCGGTCTTGCTGCTCACGGCAGTGATCGCCGCCCGCACCACTATCACCCCTGGGCCGGGGCCGTTGGCCAATGGCAGATCCTTGCTGATTTCACGCTTGAGCGCCTGGTCGTAATAGGAGGTGATGCCGTTGAGGGTCTGCTGAGAAATCTTCGCGGTCGGTTGCGGCTTTGGATAGAGCTGGGTCGGCTCGATGTACACGCTGGTGAACCTGCTGATGTCGACCTTCGGATCAATCCAGCGCATCACTTCGGCACCGGAAGGCGATTTGGCCTCCTTGAGCTGGCTGTAGTCCTTGAGAAAGCCGGAATACTCATCGGGAGCGACGGTTTTGCTGGAGCAACCCACCACGCCCAGGGTGGCGATGCAGAGGGTGCCCATCATTACTGCTAGCTTCATGCTGTAACTCCTGTCAGAAGGCCTGAATGTATTGCGTATGGGGGAGTTACAGGTATAGCTAAAACCCCGCCGATTGCGCTGCAAAACCGGAAAATTCACACAACTTCGGGGCCTGCTTCACAACCGACGTTTGACAGACGCCGGGCATCCGGCAAAGCTGCATCGAGCTTGAACGCATGCCAGCAGGCCAATGCATCTGACCACGGAAGTCGTAATGCCCAAGCATAAAAATAAAGTCGTACAGCCTGATCCTGATTCATCCCGACAGCCCCTTTCACGTTACCTGTTCCCCCTCACCATCGGCGTGCTGCTGGCCGCTGTGGCGGGGATTGGCTGGTTTCTGTTCAGCCCCGCGCCCGCGCCGTACACGGCACCGCCGATCAGCGCGGCGGCGCCTGTCGTCGCCAGACCGCAACCTGTGGCGCAGAAGCCCGCGACCATGGTCGATGAGCAACAATGCCAAGGCTGTCACACCGAGCAGGTCAAGGACTGGCAAGGCTCGCATCACCAATTGGCGATGCAGGCCGCGAATGGCGAAACCATGCTTGGCGACTTCAATAACGTCACCTTCAAGGCCGAAAACGAGACCACCCGTTTCTCACGCAAGGGCGACGAGTTCTGGGTCAATACCCCCGGCATCGATGGCAAGAACGCTGACTTCAAAGTCGCCTACACCTTCGGCATTGCGCCGTTGCAGCAATACCTGATCGAGGTCGGCGAAGGCCGTTTGCAGGCGCTTGGCGTGGCGTGGGATACCGAGAAACACCGCTGGTTTCACCTCTACCCCGGCCAGGGCGTGAACTTCAAGAATCCTCTGCACTGGAGCAAGCCCAGTCAGAACGCCAACTTCATGTGCGTCGAGTGCCACACCACCGGCTTCAAGCGCAATTTCGATGCGGCCAGCAACACGTTCAACAGTCAGTGGAACAGCCTCGGCGTCGGCTGTCAGGCCTGCCACGGTCCGGCCTCCAATCACCTGCAATGGGCGCAGAAAAAAGACGACCTGATCCACAAGGGTTTCGTCGTCGACCTCAAGGACAAGAACGCCAGCGTCGAGATCGAAACCTGCGCCCGCTGCCATGCGCGCCGGGCGCCGCTGGGCGATGGCTACACCGTCGGCAAGCGCTTGATGGACGACTACCTGCCGAGCACCCTCACCCGCGAACTGTATGCGCTGGACGGCAAGATCAAGGATGAGGTGTTCGAACACGGCTCGTTCCTGCAAAGCAAGATGTTCGACAAGGGTGTGCGCTGCAGTAACTGCCACAATCCGCACAGCACTGAACTCAAGGCGCCGGGCAACGCCGTGTGTCTGCAATGCCACAACACGGCGGGCAAGACTTCGGTCGCTGGCGTCGACGGCAAGGGCCTGCGAGCGAAGAACTACGATTCCATCGAACACACCCGCCACACCCCGGGCCAGCCCGGCTCGCAGTGCGTGGATTGCCACATGCCCGGCAAGTTCTACATGGGCAACGACTGGCGCCATGACCACAGTTTCAGCATCCCCAACCCGGAACGCGCGCAAAAACTCGGTACGCCCGATGCGTGCCTGAGCTGCCATCAGGGCAAGGCCGGCGACAAGATCACCGCGCAGTTCAAGTTGTGGAATGCCTCCGCCTCGACACCGCAGGCACCACGCTATGACGAAAGCCTGTGGCTGATCCGCAACGGCCAGCCGGGCGCGGCGGACGCTTTGCATGAGCAATTGCAGCGCAGCGATCTGCCGGCGATTCAGCGTGCGACGTTACTCGCCGAACTGCCGCTGTACCCAAGCGATCAATCGCTGAAACTGGCAACCCGGGATCTGCAGAATCCGGCGCCGCAGGTGCGCGAAAGTGCAGTGCGGGCGATCAGTGCCTTCCTGCCGCCCGCCGAGCGCGTATCGTTGTTGACGCCGCTGCTCGGCGATCCAGTGAAAGCCGTGCGCATCGTCGCGGCGCGCGACCTGCTCAGCGTTGCGCGCAACAGCGGCCTCGGCGCCGCGCAGGACAATTGGGACGCGGCGATTGCCGAATATGAGGCGGTGCAGAACAGTCTCGCGGAACGGGCCGAGGCCAACCTGAACCTGGCGATGTTGTATCAGGCCAGTGGCCGCGCATCCGAAGTCGAAGGGTTGCTGCGCACGGCACTCAAACGCGATCCGGATTTCTACCCGGCACTGGTGACGCTGGTGCAATGGCTGGAGGCCAATGGCCGAGGTCAGGAAGCGCAGAGCCTGCTGGACAACAGCCTCAAGGCACACCCGGAGGCTGCGTTGTTGCAGCACACCCGTGGCCTGTCCTTGATCCGCGCCGGCAAGACTGCCGAAGCCATGACCGCGCTGCACAAAGCCGCGCAACTGGAGCCGCAGAACGCGCAGTACGGTTACGTGCTGGCGGTGGCGTTGCACGACAGCGGCAGGGTGAGCGAGGCGTGTGATGAGCTGGAGCGTTTGCTCAAGGTGCAACCGGCGAACCGCAATGCACGGCTGTCGCTGATTCAGTACTACCTGGAGAACAGCCAGGAGCCGAAGGCGCAGGTGCTGTTGCAGGGCTGGAAGAAGATGAACATGGGGGATCCGGCGCTGAAATAACCGCTGATCCCTTGTGGGAGCGGGCTTGCTCGCGAATGCATTCTCTCAGCCAACATCAAGGGTGACTGATGTACCGCATCCGCGAGCAAGCCCGCTCCCACAGGGTCAGTGATTGGTCTCAAACACTGAGTGTTACCAGGACGACGTCGCCCCGCTCTTCAACGCCATCTCGCGCCGGCTGTTGGCGCGCATCGCCTTGATCAGCGACACCGAGCCCACCAGCAGAACCGCCGCGCCGAACAGGAAGTCGATGTTGTACAGCTGGAAGTCCTGCACCGGCCCGACCAGCAGCACCCGCACCACGGCAATCGTCACCAGCGTGGCGAGGAAGTCGATCCCCGGCTCGTCGCGATAGAACACGTGCAACAGCGGCAGGCACAGCACCAGCAGGAACAACAGCACCACGACCTTGAACGAGCCTTTGCGCTCGACGCTGAACGCGCATTCGTGCGGGCCGTAGGCCTTGTAGTCCTCGTCGCGGATCATCGAGTTTTTCTCGTTGATGTACTCGACGCGGTTGTATTTCTGAATCGGCGTGAAGGTGTTGGACATCTCCATCAGCGTGGTGATGTTCTTGAAGCGCAGGTCGATGCGCTCGCTGCCCTTGAGGTAATACAGCACCGGTTTGTAGCCGTAGCGATAGGTGTCGAAGGGAAATTCGGTGACCTGGCCCTGGACGCCGATCGGCCGCGGCTCAAGCTCGGCGTAGGCGCTTTTGGTCGGTGAGGCGAGGTTGCGGCTCAGCGGCTGAACCTTGACCTGTTCGAGGAAGATCGGCGTCACGCCGTACGACCACTGCAACGGTTCCAGGCGCAGACGCAGTTCGTTGCGGCCCAGGTCGTAACGGTTGAAGGTGCGTTCGGAGACCACCAGCGAGCCACTGAGCATGAACTCGCCGCGCAGGTTGTTGGTGACGCGCAAGGTCAGTTGATCCTTGCCCAACAGCGCCGCTTCGGTGGACGGCGGCGCGCCGCACCACGCGGTGCTTTCACCGGCGCCGCCCAACTGGCCGTCGCGGTTTTCCTTGAACACATAGAAGTAACTGGCCCACAGCGTCAGCATCAATAGCAACGCGGTGAGGCCCAAAATTTTTTTGCCCGCACTCACTACCCAGACTCCCTTCTTCGTTCCGTCGTCCAGCCGAAAACCCGCTGGCGACGGGGACTCTACCAAAAGGCCAGCATCGACCCAAGGAAAAATCCGGGAATGGTGCGGGATGTAAGGGTTTCCCCTGCATGTCACTGCAAAACACTTGTGGCGAGGGAGCTTGCTCCCGCTGGGTGGCGAAGCCGCCCCAAACCAGACAACGCGATTTATCTGACCGATTGCATCATGCCTACTGGGGAGTGCTGCGCACTCCAGCGGGAGCAAGCTCCCTCGCCACAGAGTCTTCAGCGTCTACGGAATAACGGGCGCGGCTCGATCACCGAGCGGCCGTACAACACGCTCATCCCCGCCAGCCCCTTCAGCGCATCCTCGGCCGATTTGTCCTCGCGCACCGCAAAGCTGTCGAACCCGCACTGGCGCATATGACTGAGCTGATCACGCAAAACATCACCAATCGCGCGCAACTCGCCAGCCCAGCCAAACCGGCTGCGCAGCAGGTACGCCTGGCTGTAGGCGCGACCGTCGCGAAAGCTCGGGAAATCCAGGGCAATCAGCGGCAGTGAGGCCAGCCACGGCACCACGCTTTCAACTTCATCGTCCGGCCCCAGCCACACCGCGTGAGTCGAAGGCGATTGCAGCCAGTGCGCCAGCGGCAGGATCAGCAATCCTTGCGGCCTGCGCTGCTCTGGCTCGCGGACCAGCGTCCACGGATCGTCCTCGATCAGGCGTGCGACACCTTGCTCCAGGCGCAGCAGATTGTTCATGCCGACACCTCCAGCGCTTTCGGGTAGACCCGCTCCTTGAACGGCTCCAGGCCGATGCGCGCCACGGTGTCGACAAACAACTCATCGCTTTCGCGGTAACGCACAAACGTACCGATGATCCGTTCGATCACCTGTGGCACTTCGGTCGCGCTGAACGACGGGCCGATGACCTTGCCCAGTGCGCTGTGCTTGCCCTGCGCGCCGCCGAGGGTGATCTGGTACCACTCGCTGCCGTTTTTATCGACGCCGAGAATGCCGATATTGCCGATGTGGTGGTGGCCGCAGGCGTTCATGCAGCCGGAGATGTTCAGGCTGATGTCGCCCAGGTCGTGCAGGTAGTCGAGGTTGTCGAAACGCGCCTGAATCGCCTGGGCAATCGGGATCGACTTGGCGTTGGCCAGCGCACAGAAATCCCCGCCCGGGCAGGCGATGATGTCGGTCAGCAGGCCGACGTTGGCGCTGCCCAGATTGTGCTCACAGGCCAGTTGCCAGAGCTCATACAGGTCAGACTTTTTTACGTCGGGCAGGACGATATTTTGCTCATGGGCAATGCGAATCTCGCCAAAACCGAATTGCTCCGACCAGTCGGCCACCGCGAGCATCTGCTGGCCGGTGACATCCCCTGGCGGCGCGCTCAGACCCGGTTTGGTCGACAGCACTACGCTGGTGTAACCCGGTTTCTTGTGCGGCTGCACGTTGCGCGCGACCCAGCGGGCGAACGCCGGGCTTTCAGCCAGATGCGTGCCGAAATCCAGATCGGTATCGGCCAGGGTGTGATAGATCGGCGGCACGAAGGCACTGGCGACCCGCTCGTATTCAGCCTCGGTCAGCTGCGCCGGGCCGTCCTTGAGGTGTTGCCATTCTTCCTCGACCTCTTTGGCGAACGCCTCGATGCCCAGCGCCTTGACCAGAATCTTGATCCGCGCCTTGTACTTGTTGTCGCGCCGGCCATGGCGGTTGTAGACCCGCAGGATCGCTTCGACGTAGGACAGCAGATGCTGCCACGGCAAGCCTTCGCGAATCTGCAGACCGAGGATCGGCGTGCGCCCCAACCCGCCGCCGACGATCACCCGCAGCAGCATCTGCCCGTCTCGCCCCGGATAAAGATACAGGCCGATGTCATGCATCATGATCGCCGCACGGTCCTGCTTCGCCGAGCAGATGGCGATCTTGAACTTGCGTGGCAGGAAGAGGAATTCCGGGTTGATCGTCGACCATTGGCGGAGGATTTCTGCCAACGGGCGCGGGTCGATCAACTCGTCCGCCGCGACCCCGGCGAAGGCTTCGGTGGTGATGTTGCGCACGCAGTTGCCGGAGGTCTGGATCGCGTGCATGTTGACCTGCGCCAGGCGTTCAAGGATGTCCGGCACCTGCGCCAGTTCGATCCAGTTGAATTGCAGGTTTTGCCGCGTGGTGAAGTGGCCGTAGCCGCGATCGTAATCGGCGGCGATGCTCGCCAGCGTACGCATCTGTTCGGCACTCAATGTCCCGTAGGGAATCGCCACCCGCAGCATGTACGCGTGCTTCTGCAGGTACAGGCCGTTTTGCAGACGCAGCGGCAGGAACTCTTCCTCGCTCAACTCTCCAGCCATGAAGCGCTCGACCTGATCGCGAAATTGCACAACGCGCTCGAACACCAACGCCCGGTCGTAATCATCGTATTGATACATTCAGAGGCTACCCCATCAGAATTGTGCGCAATTCCTGTAGGAGTGAGCCTGCTCGCGATTGCGGTGTGTCAGGCAACTGCTTTGTTGACTGACACACCGCAATCGCGAGCAGGCTCACTCCTACAGATTTTCCCCGACTATGGACGAGCAGCGCAGCACGCAACAGATTCACCTGAAGTCATAAAAACCATATCAGGGCGCGGCAGAACGCCGCAGGCAGGACTTGAATCTGATCCGTACAAATGAAAGATCCCTGAGCCTGTTTTGTTTTCAGTGGTGTTCCTACAGTGCAGCTCGTGCCAGACCAGGGTGGCCTGGCAAGACTTTGCAACCGTGGATGAACTGACCATGAGCACAGCAACAATCGGACAGGCGTATAACTACAAGGTCGTCCGCCAATTCGTTATCGCGACGGTTTTCTGGGGTGTCGTCGGCATGGCGATGGGGGTATGGATCGCCTCGCAACTGGTATGGCCGGACATGAACCTCGACCTGCCCTGGACCACCTTCGGCCGCTTGCGGCCATTGCACACCAGTCTGGTGATTTTCGGTTTCGCCGGCAGCGCGCAATTCGCCGCCAGTTACTACGCGGTGCAGCGCACCTGCCAGGTGCGGCTGTATTCGGACAAGCTCGCGGCCTTCACCTTCTGGGGCTGGCAATCGGTGATCGTGATCATGCTGATCACCCTGCCGCTGGGCTACACCACCACCAAGGAATACGCCGAAATCGAATTCTCCGGCGCGGTGTGGATGGCGGTGGTCTGGGTCGCGTACGCCATCGTGTTTTTCACCACCGTGGTGCAGCGCAAGACCAAACACATCTATGTCGGCAACTGGTTCTTCGGCGCGTTCATTCTGGTGATCGCCATGCTGCACGTGGTCAATCACCTGTCGATCCCGGTGGACTGGTTCAAATCCTATCCGGTGTATTCCGGGGCGACCGACGCCATGGTGCAGTGGTGGTACGGCCATAACGCGGTGGGTTTCTTCCTGACCACGGGCTTTCTCGGAATGATGTATTACTTCGTGCCGAAACAGGTGAATCGCCCGGTCTATTCGTATCGGTTGTCGATCGTGCATTTCTGGGCGCTGATCACCCTGTACATCTGGGCCGGCCCGCACCACTTGCACTACACCGCGCTGCCGGACTGGGCGCAGTCGCTGGGCATGGCGATGTCGCTGATCCTGCTGGCGCCGAGCTGGGGCGGGATGATCAACGGCATGATGACCTTGTCGGGCGCCTGGCATAAGTTGCGCACCGACCCGATTTTGCGCTTCCTGGTGCTGTCGCTGGCGTTCTACGGCATGTCGACCTTCGAAGGCCCGATGATGGCGATCAAAACGGTCAACGCCCTCTCCCACTACACCGACTGGACCATCGGCCACGTTCACGCCGGGGCCTTGGGCTGGGTGGCGATGATCACCTTCGGCGCGACCTACCATATGGTGCCGAAAGTCTTCGGCCGCGAGCAGATGTACAGCACGCCGCTGATCAACCTGCACTTCTGGCTGGCGACCATCGGCACGGTGTTGTACATCGCTTCGATGTGGGTCAACGGCATCACCCAGGGCCTGATGTGGCGGGCGATCAACGAGGACGGCACGCTGACTTATTCGTTTGTCGAGGCGCTGCAGGCCAGTCATCCGGGGTTCATCGTGCGTTTTGCCGGCGGGGTGTTCTTCCTCAGCGGCATGCTGCTGATGGCCTACAACGTCTGGCGCACGGTGCGGGTCGCCGACGTGGCGCTGGCACGCAGCCAGGCGCAGATCGCCTGAGGCAGGGAGCCGCAGAGGATGGATATTTTCTTGAATGTGCTGGGGGTGGTGTTTCTGTGGCTGGCGGTGGAGTACTGCCTGCGCCATCAGACTTCAGAGAGCCTCGACGATGCGAGCATGGTGCCGTTTGCTGATGATCCGGAGGTGGCACGGCGGGTTGAGTTGGCCACCGGTAAAACCGTGAAAGCCGTGGCGCCGGAAGAGGCGAAACCGGGCTGGATCAACCTCGATATGTAGGATCACCCTCAATCCCCTGTGGGAGCGGGCTTGCTCGAGAAAGCGGTCTATCAGTCGCCATCAATGTCGAATGGGCTGCCGCCTTCGCGAGCAAGCCCGCTCCCACAATGGGAAATGGGTGAAGCCCTGATATCAGCTGCGATCGCGCGGGATCAGGCTCTGCAACTGCTGTGCGAGAAAATCCGCATCAAACACGAAGGTGTCCGGATCCTTCAAGCCATTGGTCTTGCGCCATTGCCACTCGCCGCCCGGCAATCCCACCAACGAAATGCTGCCATAGCGCGCCGCCGTCAGGCCCATCACCGCCAGGGAAATCTGCCCGGCGCTGCCCATCACGTCCGGCACGAACTCCACCGCTTTGCCGGCGATCACGATGCTCAGTTTCTCGGTCTTGAAGGTCGAGGTTTCCACCGGTGTGCTCGGGCCGAACGCGACGTAAGCCTCGCGGCTCACCTCCAGCAGGTTCGGTGCCTGTACCGGTTCCAGCCATTGCTGGATCTGGCCGAACAGCTCGGTGATGCGGCTGGCCCACGCCTGTGACTGCGTTTCGAACAATTGCTTCTTGTGCGCTTCACTCTCGGCATAGTGACGAAGCATTTCGCCCAGTTGTTGTACGTCGTTCATCGGTACGTTCCTCGGGGAGAGCCTGCGATAGTCGATAGTGACAGATCGAGGCGCCGGCGTACGTTAAACCTCGATCGCCGGCACCGGGACACTTGGCAACAGGATCAACGGTACAGTTGCTTTGTACTGGCATCCGTCATTGAACCGATGGACACTCGGCCAGAGCCCGACTTTTCCAATACGGGCCATTGTTCGAGGAATTTCAATGCGCACCATCGGCCTTATCGGCGGCATGAGCTGGGAATCCAGCGCTGAATACTATCGACTCATCAATCAGCAGGTCCGCGACCGCCTCGGCTCGCTGCGCTCGGCGCAAATCCTGATGTACAGCGTCGACTTCGGCCCGGTCGAACAGGCGCAGCACGCCGGGCGCTGGGACGATGCGGCGGCGATTCTGGTGGATGCCGCGCGCAGGCTCGAGGCCGGCGGCGCCGAATGCGTGGTGCTGTGTACCAACACCATGCACAAGGTCGCGCAGCAGATTCAGGCAGCGATCAGCATTCCGTTTCTGCACATCGCCGAACCGGCGGCGCAGGCGGCATTGGCCATCGATGCGCGCACGGTCGGTCTGCTCGGCACGGCGTTCACCATGGAGCAGGACTTTCTCAAGCAGCGCCTGATTGCGCAGGGTCTGACGGTACTGGTGCCGGACGACGCCGAGCGCAAGGACGTGCACCGGATCATCTACGACGAATTGTGCGTCGGAGTGATCAGTGACGAATCACGCAAAATCTATCAACGGGTGATCGAAGCGCTGACCGCGCGCGGCGCCCAGGCGATCATCCTCGGCTGCACGGAAATCGGCCTGCTGGTCAAACCCGAACACAGCGCCCTGCCCCTGCTCGACACCACCGAGCTGCATGCGCAGTCGGCGGTGGCGTTCGCGCTGGGCAACTGACTCCCACAGGATTTTTTGGCTTATCGACGACGCAGACGGGCCATGCTCAGGGTGTCGACCCATTGCCCGTCGCGCACGGCGTAGTCACGGAACAGGCCTTCGTTCTCGAAGCCGAACTTGCGGTAGAGACCGATAGCCGCCTGGTTGTCGGCGTACACCGAGAGTTCGACCCGGTGCAGGTTCATCCAGTTGTCGGCGACGTCCAGCGCCGCCGCCAGCAGTTTCGACCCGACACCTTTGCCCTGCCAGGCCACGGCGACCGCCATGCCGACACTGCCGGCGTGGGCGCGGCGGATCCGCGAATAGTTTTCCAGCCCCAGATTGCCAATGACCACACCCTCATGCAGCGCCACCAGTTGCACCACCCGTTCGTTATCTGGCGCAAGGCGTTTGCGCCAAACCTCAGTGGGCTGAAACGGCATCTGCAGCACCTGCCGGGTCACGGCCGGATCGTTGTACAGCGCGGTGATGCCCTCAAGGTGCGACTCATTGAAGCGTTCGATTTTGATGGTGGGAGCGTGGTCGGGCATGGCAGATCCTTCCTGGATCGATGGGTGGCCGCTTACTCTAAACCGTTGAGCCTCTGGCTGGCGAATATCAAAATGTGGGAGCGGGCTTGCTCGCGAAAGCGGTCTGAAATTCAACATCTCTGTCACCTGACACACCGCCTTCGCGAGCAAGCCCGCTCCCACAGGGGATTGGGGTGTTGGCAGAATCGGATCAGGTCTGGAACCATTCCTGGCGTTCGTTGAAGGTGTGCTGGATCAGCTCGACCAGGGTTTGCACCTCGGCGACGTCCCGGGAATCAGCATTCACCGCCAGCCACGCCTGTAGCTGCATCGGTTCATCAAACAGCCCCGGCAACGCCACCAGCCCGCGATCGAAACGGCTCATGTACGCCGGCAGCAACCCGATGCAAGCGCTGCAGCGGATCATTTCCAGCATCAGCTCATAGGATTGCATCTGCACCACGCCGGCCAGACGTTGTTCGACCAGTTCATTCCACGGCCGGAAGCTGTCGATCTGCCGGTCGTGCTGCCATTGCACCAGCATGAAATCGCTCAGATCATCGGCACTCGCCGGGCGCGCGGTGACCCGGGAATAGCGTTTGGCGATGTGCGGCAGGTAATCCAGACGCGCCAGGGCCTGCGGCTGACTGGTGGTGAAGGTCGGGCCGGGGCTGGGGGTTTCGCCGTGAGCCAGCCACAGCACCACGTCGGCGCTGACTGCGCGCAAGGCCAACTCGCTGTCCAGCGCAATGATCTCCAGGCGCACGCTGGCATTGCGCCGCAGCAACGCGATCAGGTCGCGACCGAGGATGTCATGCAGGATCGATTCGGCTACCGCCAAACGCACCAGTGGCTGCTCGACCACCGGCAGTTTGCGTTCGTGAGCCAGCGCGACCAATTGCGCCTGCAACTGCTGACCTTCGCGGGTCAGGCTCAGGGCGCTGCCCTGAAAGCTGAACAGCGAGTGCTGCAGCTCCTGCTCAAGCTGCGCCAACTGCTTGCGCAGCAGAGTCGAACGCACGTTGAGACTGCGCGCCGCCTGCATGAAGCAACCACAGCGGGCACTGACCAGAAAATATTGCGCGACCTCGGCATCAATGGTCGCGGCTTGCGCCAGCCACGGCTCGCGTTCGCCCTGTGCCCAGCGATAGTCGGGGCTACCCTGTCGTCCTGCGGGTTCGGTGAATGACATCGATGACTCCCTGTCGATCTTTGTATTTAGACATTGCGCAGATCCCCTGTAGGAGTGAGCCTGCTCGCGATGGCGTCGGCACAGCTGACATCTCTTTGCCTGACACATCGCTATCGCGAGCAGGCTCACTCCTACAGGGTTTGTGGTGTGCCAGTGCTCTAATGGTTGGATTCGAGGACCTTGTTCAGCTCGGCCCCATCGATACTCAGCGTTGCGGTATTGAGCATCCCGTCCAGATACGCCTGGGCAATCTGCTCCTGCCGTTGCGCACGCAAGGCCTGGGTCAGTTGATCGCGCAGCTCGTCGAGGGTTGCAGTACGTGCCGGTTGCTGTTCGGTGAGTTTGATCACATGGAAACCGGCTGCGCTCTGCAGTGGATCGGACACCGCGCCGACCTTCAACTTCGCCACCGCACCCCGCACCTCTGGCACCAGTTGCTGCAACGGTTGCAGCCCGGTGTCGCCGCCACGTTCGGCAGTCTGCCGGTCCTGCGAATACTGAGTCGCCAGCGCGGCAAAATCCGCCGGCGTGCCCTGGGCTTTCTTGCTTAGCTCGGTCGCCTGCTTGCGCACCGTTTCGAGGTTCTGCGGGTCATTCACAGCGAGGAAAATCTGGCTTACCCGATACAACGCCGGCGTCTGCCAGTTGCCCTTGCCAGCGTCATACGCCTGCTGCAACTCGCTCGTACTCGGGTAGTCCGCCGGCACCGTGCTGACCGAGCGCAGGTAATCGCGAAAGACGATCTGCTCGGTGGCCGCGCGGGTTTGCCGCACCACGTCCGGACGCTGCGCCCAGCCCTGAGCATCGGCCTGTTCCAGCACGGCTTTCTCCGCCAACCGCGTACGCAGCCAGCGCTCCAGCGCTTCACGGTTGCCGCGCAATTGCTCGCGAGTCGCCGGCGGGACGGTAGCCAGCAGCGCCTGCAATTCCTGCGGCGTCACCTGCTGATTGCCCAACCGCGCTACCGCAGGCCCCGCAGCAACCGCCGCCAACGGCGACGATTGCTGGGCGGCAACCGGGTCTGTGCCCGGTCGCAGCACCAGCGCCACGGCTACCACCAACAGCGCCACTGCCCCGGCGCCGATCACCATGGCAGGCTTTTTCACAGCGCGACTTCCTCTTGCTCAGCGGTAGCGACTTTGGCCGGCGAGGCTTGCGCGGCCTGGCTGAAATCACGCAGGTAGACGATGAACTCCTGCAACAGGCGATCCCACAATTCCAGATTGCCGCGCAGGTGATCGTTGCTCACACCGGCCGCCAGCACCACGTCCATTTCCATCACCAGAAACTCGCCCTGCAACGACAACCGCGCAAAACGCCGGGTGGCGTTCCACTGTTCGGCCACGCCCTGCGGCAACTCACCTTGCACCCGCAGCGCGCAGCTGAAAGTGAAATCGACGTAGCTGCCCTGCTCCACCGCCGGGTTGCCGAAACGCACGGCATAACCGATGCCCTGACTGGCGCTGAGCAACTGCACGATGCCGTTCTGTTCGGTCTGGTTGACGCGATAACCGGCCGCTTGCAGGACGTCGGTCAGGGATTGTGGGGACACATGGCTGATCAATTGAGTCATGACTTCTTCCTTGTTTATCAGTGCGAGAGCGCAGCTTGTGGCGCATCGAATTGAGTCTTGTACAGTTCATCGCCAAAGCCCTGAGCCAGCTCATCGAACTTGACCCGGGCGCTGCCCGCAAAGGGCTGGCGGATCTTCATCACCTCGGCCACATCAATGTTTTCGTAAGCGCTGAGGATCTGCTTGGCGACGCCATACATCTGCTGATTCTTGACTGAACATTGCTGCACTTGTGTGTCACGTTCAGCCAATTGCGTTTGAAGCTTAGACCGTTCTGCCTCTTTGGCACGGGCCATGACCAGCAACTCGTCGTAGGCCTTCTTGAACTTGCCGACCTGTTCGCTGCTGGCGGCGACTTGCGCTTGCGCCTGGCTGTGCAGGCTCTGCTGCTGGCCGGCCAACTGCTCGGCGACGCCTTTGGCCTTGGCCAGTTCGGCGGTCAATTGCTTGATCTGCGCCTGCGCGGCCTTGGCCTCGTTCTGCGCCGCCAGTTGCGCGGCGCTGGCCTGAGCCTGCTGGCTCTGCAGGGCCTGCAACTGTTGAGTGGTGCTGCGCAACTGGGTACGCAGACGCTCCTCCATGCCTTCGGCGTGCGCGCCTTGTGCGATGAAAAAACTCAGCCCCAACAGAAAAACTCGTGCGTGCATGACCGTACTCCCGGCGCCTTAGAAGCGCGTGTTGATCTCAAGCTGCAAGACATCGATGTCGAACGGCGCGCCGTACACCGCCTCGGTGCTCAGCCAGCGGCCGGTGGCGTAGACGTTCTTCGCCAGACCGTAATTGCCACCGAGGAAATAGCCCTTGGCGTTGGTGCCGCCGAGGTGGAACGAGGAATCGTTGAAGCCGTCGGGCAAGGCGTCCGGCTGGATGTACTTGTAGCCGGCGAACATATTCCAGTCGCCCTGCTTCTTCAGGTCCAGCGCGTTGCCGAGGGTGAACTGCACCATCCATGCATTGGCGCCGCTTTCGATCTCGCCGTTGCTGTTGAGGTTGTTGACGATCTGCCCCTCGGAGCGCTTGCGCATGTCGCCTTCGTCGTATCCGAGGTTGTGGATGTAGTTGCCCTGGCTGCGCAGCTTGAAGTCCTCTGGCAGATCGGCGTCCCACACCAGGTTCAGGTCGAGCAGGTTGAACTCCGACGCCAGGCCGACGAATTGCGGCTGCGGCGTGGTGGTCGGGTTGGCCGGGTTCGGCGTGATGTCGCGCAGCAGGAACACGCTGTTGCCCTTCTGCATGAACGCCGCTCGAGTGCCATCGGTGTCGCAACCCGGAGCGCCGGCCCACGGTTCGCAAGGGCTGGAGCGTTGGCCTTGAATGTCGTCGAAGCGGTAGTAGGCCAGCGCACCTTTGAGGCGGTTGTTGCTGTTGATCGCCCACTTGGCGCCGAGCTGCGCGCCGTACAGCCACTTGTTGTCGCTTTCTTCCTTGTCGAAACCGTTGCTGGTGCTGGTGTCGTTAGTGTAATCCACCGGGAACGCACCAACGGTGCCGAACACGCCCCAGTCGCGGTTGAGCTTGTGGTCGAAAATCGCCGCCACGCCGTCGAAATTCAGGTCGTTGGAATACAGCATGTCGGTGGACATGAACGGGTTGGCGAAGCGCCCGCCGGTCAGGGTCAGCTCATCGGTCGGCTTCCAGTTCAGGTAGCCCTGATCGAGCCAGATGTCTTTCTTGGCAAACCCGCCGCCGAGGTTCTGCGTGGTCGACACCGGGTTGTTGTCCGAGCCGGTGCCGATGCGGATGCCGGCGGTCCATTCCGGCGAGATCACCGCTTTCATGCCCAGCCGCGCACGAATGCGAAATTGATTGGTGCGGTCCTCACGGGTGTTGAGCAACGGCGGCAGACTGGTGCTGCTGTTGGGGTTCACGTCGTACGGACCGTTGTTGTTGAGTTTGGCGAAGTCGACGATTTCGTTGCTGTTGCTGCCCGAGTAGTAACGCGATTCATCGCGCAGGCGGATGTCGCCGTCGAAGCTGATACGCGAAGCCCAGTCCGGGAAGGTATTGGGCGCCGCCCAGTTTTCCTGCTTGGCGGTGGCCATGACTTCGGCCTTGACCTGATCGCGGATCTGGTCGCGCACCGCGGCCGGTACGTACTGCACGCGCACATCGCCCGGTGCTGCGACCGGACCTGCCGCCACCGCAGTAGAAGCCGCTGCCTGCTTGGCCTGGGCGGCTTCGTTCTGCGCCTGGGCGATCAGCGCGTCAGCCTTGTCCTGTTTCAGAATGCCCTGCTCGACCAGCAAGCGGATCAGATTGATCGTGGCGTTCTCCGAGGGCGCAGGCGCTGCCGCTGCCTGACCGACCAGGGTCGCGATGACCATGCCGACCGCCAGGGACAATCGATTCACGTTGGAAATCATCTGCACACAACTCCTTTTCATACAGCTTTATGAATTCGGTTAACCCGGACGCCGCCCTTGCAGGGACAGGCGCACAGGCAAGGTGATGGAGGCCGGTGGCCGTTCGCTCAGGTGCGGTGCGTTACGCAGCGCCGCCAGCACCTGGGTATCGATCTCGGGCTTGCCGCTGGACTTGACCAGCTCGACCCGGGTGATTTCGCCGACGCTGCTCAGCCACACATCCGCCTGCAGCGAGAATGCGAGGTTGCGCAGATCGGAGTTCTCGCGCAGCAAGCGCTGAAAAGTGAACGCGAGGAACTGGCTGTAAGTGCCGGTGCCCAGGCGTCCGCCACCCGCACCGGCCATGCCGCCACCCTTGCCGGCGCCGATGTTGAAAGCGTCGTTGCCACTCTGCGCGTCACCGTCCATTTGCATCGGGTTGGCCAGATCGTCCGCCGGCGATGGCGGCGCCTCTTCCTCGGGCTTGACCTCTTGCGGCTCGGGCGTGGGCTCGGGCTCGACGACTTTTTCTTCCACCGGGGTTTCCGGCTCCGGTGGTTTTTCCGGAGGTGGCGGCGGCGGAGGCGGCAACGGAATGATCGTCGGCACCTTCGGCGCTTCACGGCGCACGCCGCTCATGTCATTGGCCCACTGCCACAGGAACCACGCGGCGAGCGCGCCGAGCAGCAGCCCGGCGCCCCACTTTACAAAGCGCATCGGCGACCTTTTCATCGGCAGCGGCTCGATCGGAAGTTGTGCGGTCATCACTCAGCCCTGCGTCGGTTTGCCGGTCACAAGACCGACCTGAGACAGTTCGAGCCGGCGCAACAGATCCAGCACTTCAATGACCTTCTGGTACTGCACCGTGGCGTCGCCGCGCACGATCACCGGGAAGTCCGGGCTCTGCGCCTTCTCGATACGCAGGCGCTCTTCCAGCTCCGCAAGGGTCACCGGGTAGGCGTCGAGGAACACCTGACCGCCGTCGTTGACCGAAATCGCCTTGGTCTTGGCTTCCGACAGCGACACCGATGCACTGGCCTTGGGCAGGTTGATCTGGATCCCGGAGACCTGCGCAGTGGCGGTGAGGATGAACATCACCAGCACCACCATCAGCACGTCGACCAGCGGGGTGATGTTGATGCTGTCCACCGCTGCATCTTCGTCATCGTCGTGGGAGGCATTTACGGACGCCATGGCAGTGTTCCTCAGGCCGGTACGGAGTGGTTGGCGTGAAGGCCGCGCTGATGCGCCGCTTCGCTGGACTGGCCTTCGCCGTGCATCTCCGCCAGACGAGTGATGAACTCGTCGACGAACACGCGCATGTCGGCGCTGACTTCCTTGTTGCGGGTGATCAGGCGGTTGTAGCCAAACAGCGCCGGGATCGCGACGAACAGGCCCATGGCGGTGGCGAGCAATGCGGCGGCCATGCCGGGCGCGATGGCGTTGATGTTGACGTCGCCGGCCATGGCCGTGCCGAGGAACACCACCATGATCCCCAGCACGGTGCCGAGCAGGCCGATGTACGGGCCGCCGGCGATAGCGTTGGACAGGGTCGAGAGTTTCGAACTGAGCGCCTGGTTCTCACGGGTGCGCACGCCGTCCATCGAGCAGCGGATCGCTTCAATGGTCGCTGCGGACACCGAAGAGGTATCGGCGCCCTGCTCGCGGCGGGTACGGATTTCCTTGACCGCCACCGAGTACAGGCGCCACAGCGGCGAATGCTGCAGACGCTGGGCGAGTTGCGCGTCGTCGGCGAACATCTCCAGACGGGTACCGACCTTGGCGAACTGCTCGCGGAAGTCCTCGTTGGCCTTGCTCACGCGGCTGAGGGTGCGGTTCTTGCGCAGCATGATGATCCACGACTGGAACATCATCAGCACCAGCACGGCGATGATCACCCAGGCGTCCACCGGTACCGCGTTGAGCAGGAAACCGAGGCTGCCGAAACCGAAACCGGACTGTTCTTCATCGACGCCGTAGGCCACCAGTTTCGACTCGGCGCCTTGCGAGGTCGCATCAGCCAGCAGCAACGGCGCCGGACGCGCGACTTTCGACAGGCGCAGTTCGTCGATGGCGCCCACGAATGGCTGGTACGGGCCTGCGGCCAGATCGCCGCCAATCGCCATCACTGAATTGAACGCCGGCATCGCCTGAGCCAGCGTCGCGCCCTCACGACCGTTGATGTACAGGCTGACTTTCGAACCTTCGGCGGTCAGCGCGACATGCTGCCATTGGCCGGGGTTCAATGGTTGAGTAGCCGCCGCGCGCTGACCGTCGATTTCCACAAACGGCACGCCCTGATTGACCCCGACCAGCAGACTGTTGGCGCCTTCACGGCGGGCCAGAATCAGTTGTTCGCCATTGGCCTGATCCAGACGCAGCCAGGCGCTAAAGGTGAACGCGCCGCCAGCACTGTGCTGCAACGACGGACTGGCCGGCAGCAGCAACGGCTGGCCGCTGAACTGCAAGGCGCGTCCGACCACACCGTCAATCGCCGCGCCAGTGGCGCTTTGGGCGGTGTTGCCGTAGGCGGTGGTGTCCTTGGCCGGCGTGCCGGTGGCGCCGTCGAAGTGGTACAGCGCGGTGTAATTCGGATCGAAGGTCAACTGGCCGTTGCCGGTGGCCGGGGCCTTCTGGTTGCCGTAGTACATCCAGATGTCCTGACGCTGGCCGCCCTCGACATTCGGCACATCGACCCAGATCAGCGCCATGCCCATCAGCGCATCGAAGCTTTCGATCTGGTGGTTAAGCACGGTCTTGTCATCGGCGGCGACGAAGCGCAAATCCGCGCCATCTTCCTTGACCCCGTCGAAGGTGAAATTGCCGGTGTGCAGGCGCACCAGCAGCGCAGTGCGGCCCAGGGCCTGATTGATCCCGGCGCCCTGCGGCGTGGTGTCGACGGCGATCTGTTTGCGGTAATGCCAGTCGTCCTGCCACCAGGCCTGCGCCGTGGCCGGGAGCACGAAGCCCAGGCAAATCAACAACGAAAGAATGAGGCGCTGCATGAACGTGCTCCTTTAGAAAGTGGCTTGAAGGTTGAAGTGCAGGCGCGATTCCTGTTTCGAGGTGTTCGGCCCTTCGAGTAGCGGGTAGCCCCAGTCGAGGCTGCCGGACAGCCATTTGCTGAGGCTGGCGCGGGTGCCGAGGCCGACGCTGGCCAGGGCGTAACTGGCGTCCTGGTCCGGCAGTTCGTCGCGCAGGTACAGTTGCGCGCCTTCGGCAAAGGCATAGAAGCGCCATTCCTGCATCCAGCTGCCGGCGTATTTCGCCAGCGACGGCGTGCGCAGCTCCTGACTGAGCAGCACGCCGTCATCGCCGGTGCGCTCGGCCGCCAGATAGCCGCGCACCGAGGTCGCGCCGCCAGCGGAAAACTGTTCGTTGGAGACCAGTGGCCCCGACGCCAGCTGGAACGCGCCTTTGCTCGCGCTCTGCCAGTCGTTGTCGAAGGTCCAGGTGAAGTTGCTGTCGCCCTTGAGCACGGCGAAACTCGGGTTGGCCCGGTAGCGTTTGTAGTCGAAGTCTTCGTCGGAGCTGCCGTAGCCGAAGATGCTGCGAGTGGCCGCAACCAGGCTCAGGCCGAGACCGAGCTGACTTTTTTCGGTATAGCGGAAGCCGTTGTAGGCGAAGGTGAACGGCGCGTATTTCAGCGGCACCTTGTCGCTCTCGCCGGACAGGGTCAGGCGTTCGTCGAAGTCCTTGAAGTCGATACCGGCCGACAGCGAGTTCGACCAACTGCCGCTGGACGGCAGCGTGTAGATCGCCGACACCCCGTAGGAGTGCCCCTTGCCCAACACGTTACTGCCGCCGATGGTGGCGACATTGCTGTCGGATTGATAACCGGAGAATTGCACGCTCCAGCGCTCGCTCAGCGGCGCGGTGTAGGAAGCCGACCAGACCTTGGCGTTGTCGGTGTCTTGCGGTGCGGTGAAGTACGTCAGGTTGATGCTGTGACCAAGCTGCCACAGGTTGTTGTAGCCGAGGCTGGTCACGGCGCGCAGTTTCTCGGTGTCGGCGCTGTAATCGTTGTTGAGGCCGACGCTGGCGCTCCACGGGTTCTGGTCTTCGACCTGCAAATCGACGTCCATGGTGCCGGGGCGTTGACCTTCGCGCACCAGCGGCATGACCTGGCGGCCCGGGGTTTTATTGAGCTGCGCCAGTTCGCCCTGAACCTTGGCGAAGTCCGGCACCTCACCCTCTTTCAGCGCCGGGACGTTGTCGCGGATGTCCAGCGGCGAATAGTGTTTGGCGCCGACCACACGCACCCGGCCGACCTTGGTTTCGCTGACTTGCAGATAGACGATGCCGTCCGCCACCGCTTGCTCCGGCAGTTCGACGAACACCGATTGGTAGCCGCGTTCCTGATAAACCTTCTGCAAGGCATCGCGGGCGCCTTCGATGTCAGTCATGGCTTTTTGCGGGCCGAGAAACGGATACACCGCTTCTTCAATTGCCCGGGCGTCGAGCACGGTGTTGCCGCGCACGAAGTATTCGTTGACGTCCACCAGACGTTGCGGCGCTACGCTTTCGGCGGCCTCTTCGGCGAATGCCGGTTGCGCGCCGGCCGTCACCAGCAGCCAGCCCCACAGCGCCAGCCGTGACGTGAAAATCTGATCCACACTACCCCCTGAATTCGCGATGACCTGTTGGCGCTGTCGCGCGCCTTGTGTGTTGCGTCAGTTGCTGACCGTCGAGGCACCGCTGTGCTTGCCGAGCCAGGTGTGCAGCAGCGCGAAGTTCAACGAGAACTCGGGCATTTGCAGCAAGGCACCGCAGAACACTTCGCCGATGATTTTCTGGATGAGCTGCACCGCACGCGGGTTGTTGAGCAGCGTGGCGATGTCGCGACTGAGGACGTTGAAGCTCCAGACTTTCTGGTTCAGGCCAAGACCGACGAACCAGCGGAACAGCAGGTTGTAATTGAGCTGTTCATACAGTTGCTGCTCGCTGGGCACCGAATACAGCAGTTGCAGGAGCAGGATGTGCATGACCGTTTGCGCGGGGATGAGCATGCCCGGTTCGGCATTGAGTTCGTGCAGCAAGCCTTGGTGGGCATCGAGCAAGTCGTCGATCTGCGGGCGCAGCAACACCAGCGAATGGCCGGGCGGAATGTAGCTGGAGACCTCTTTCAAGGCGCCCTGCCAGTCATCCTGCGAGACGATCCAGACCCACGGCGCGCCGTAGCGATATACCGAAACCGGCTTCTTGCGCGCGGCCTCGACGATCTTCGACAGGCGCTGATCGAGTTCCTGCATGCCCACTTTCGAGTAGCGTTCCATAGTCCCCATTGCCTCACTCCCGGCGTCCCGCCTCGGCTTGTGAAAAGCGCCCCGTTGGGCCCCTCAAGCGCGTTACATAGGCATGACCGGACTGGCTATGTGCTACCGAACTTTTGTCATAAAAGCTTCATTACAGAAATTGATCGAGATTTGACAGACAACACAAAACCCTGTGGGAGCGAGCCTGCTCGCGAATGCGGTGTGCCAGTCAAATAGATGCTGACTGACAGGACGCCTTCGCGAGCAAGCCCGCTCCCACAGGGGGATCTGAGGTGTTTTTGGGTCAGGTGTAGACCGGCCAGGTATCGACGATCTTGCCGTCACGCACCGCCAGCAGATCACCGAATTGCAGGAGGACAGCTTCGGTCTGGGTCGGGCGCAGAAACACTTGATCCTCGATGGTCAGGCCGACGGCGTGGGAGCCGTTGACCATCTCTTGATTCGAACTGCGCCCATACACCCCATTGCTCTGCAACCCCGGCGGCGATTCGAACTCGGCCATCCAGTTGCCGCCATAGATGAAATAAGTCTGCCGCTGATTCGGATCCCACCACGAAAACAATTTGGAATTGTCATCCAGCGCCGGAATGTTCACCGCGCCAGTGCTTTTCAGTACCGGCGTGGCGATGTAGGTCGCCGGCACATGTTCGACCAGCGACGGCAAGTCGTAATGCGTCGGTTTGAGCATCGCCGTGCCCACCGACACCTCAGTGCTCAGTTTCTCGTTTTCATGGATGCGATAACTCGGGCTGCCGGCGGTGTTCAGGCACAGGTTGTCATTCCACAACGTCGGATACTGCTGGCGGGTGAAATCGACGCAGCGCTGATAAATCACCATCACCTTGGCGAACAGTTCCTCGGGCGAACCGAGAATCCCCGGCACGCCCATGCCCACGAACGGGTCGTAGCCCATGAACCCGGCGAACTGCAGATGCTGTGGATTGGCGCTGATCAGCGTGAGCATCTGCCCCAACACATTCACATCACTGACCCCGCCGCGATGCAGGCCGACATCCAGTTCGATGTTGATGCGCATCCGCGTGCCCAGCCCTTGCGCCAACGCCAGGTATTGCTGCAGCCGTACAGGCCCGTCGAGCAGCCATTGCAGTTGCCTGGAAGGATCGAACGGGCCTTTGTGAGTCTGATAAAACAGCTCGGCCGAACGCACCGGCAACGGCTTGCCGAGCAGGATGTCGGACTGCGGAAACGCTACAGCATCGTGATTGAGAAACGGCTGGTGAAACGACATGAGTTTTTGCGTCCCGGCCCGTTGCGCGATGTAGCTCAACAAGCCCGGCGACGGCAGGGATTTTTCCACCAGACGCAATTGCTTGCCGCCGCGTTTGACCGACTGCATCACCACGTCGATGTTGTGATCGAGGCGATCCAGATCGATCAACAACACCGGGCGCATCGGGCCGTTGTCCTTCAACTCTTTATTCAGCGCGCGAAAATACTCGCTGTACGGGCCACCACGATCACTCGGTCGCAGCCAGGCGCCCACGCCCACTAACAAAGCGCCGACACCCAGCGTGCCGAGGAGAAAATTGCGTCGATTGACCGCCATCAGCTCACCCCCAGAATCGACGACAGATGCGCATTGAGAAAACGCCCGCTCGGATCCAGCGCCTGGCGCACGTCAACAAATTCGCGCCAGCGCGGATACAGCGGTTGCAGATTCTTCGCGTTGAGCGTGTGTAACTTGCCCCAGTGCGGGCGACCGTTGTACTTCCAGAAGATCGGCTCGACCGCGGCGAAGAAGTTGTGATGATCCATCTGGTAATGCTGGTGCACCGAGATCGAACAGCTGTCGCGGCCCTCGAACATGCTCAGCGGAATGTCGTCGGCCTTGACGTAGCGGTACTCGATGGGAAACCAGGTGCGCAGGTCCTTGTCCTGAATCAGCTTGAGGATTTCACGCAGACACGCCGGGCCGTGTTCGGCGGGCACCGAGTATTCCATCTCGTTGAAGCGCACGGTGCGCACGTTGGCGTAGATGTCGAACGAGTCGCCGACCCGATCATCGAAACTCGCCATATGCCGCAGGCTGTTGAGCAGCGTGCGGCGCAACTCGGGGAAGTCGCTGCCGTATTTGTCGATCTTCTCGATCAGGGTCACGAACTCGTTGCCGCCCTCCTCTTCGGGCGGGATCGGCGGCGTGGCCGGGTCGCTGGTTTCGTTGAGGGCGATGGACAGCGCGTAGTCGGAATGGGTGACGACGAGCATTTCCCAGTGCTGGTTTTCCCGGGTGTTTTTGTCGAGGTCTTCCAGCAGCTCTTCGGTCTTGGCGATCCACTGGCGTTCGCGCAGGCGGTAGGCCGGGCGATTTTGCAGACGGATTTTCGTCGCCACGCCCAGTGCCCCAAGGGATACCCGGGCGGAATTGAACACTTCCGGGTGGCGCTGACTGTCGCAGTCCAGCACCTCGCCGTTGGCCGTCACCAGTTGCAGGCCGCAGACATGCGCCGAGTACGACTGAAAGGTTTTCCCGGTGCCGTGGGTCGAGGTGGAAATTGCCCCGGCGAGAGTCTGGTAATCGATATCGGCCATGTTCTGCAGGGCCTGGCCGACGTCCTTCAGCGGTACGCCCATGCGCGACATTGGCGTACCGGCGCCGAATTCGGCCTGCAGGGTGTTCGGATCGTGGTCGAGCAGCCCGGTGAAGTAGCTCAGCGACAGCAAAGTGCCGTCGGTGGGCACCAGTGCGCTGAACGAATGCGCCGAACCGACCGGGCGGATTTTGCCCTGGGCCTGGCGAATCGCAGCGCTCAGCTCATCAAGATTCTTCGGCGCCAGCCGTGCCGCCGGCAGGCAACTCTGCCCGCCCGACCAGTTGCGCCAGGGAATCAGTCGCGGGGCGCGCATCAATTGTCCCAGCGCGGGATTGGCCGCCAATGCACTGAACGCGCCGACGATGCTTGCCCGTTGCAACACCTGACGCCGTGTCAGATCCATGCTCATGCGCACGCCCTTATTGTGGGAGGGGCTGGTCGGCCATGAAGCCGATCAGTTGCAGGAATTGTTCTTCGGTGCACTCGACGCACTGGCCCATCGGCGGCATGCCGTTGTAGCCGTTGATGGCGTGGTCGAGCAGCGTGTCGGCGCCCTGGCGGATGCGTGGTTCCCAGGCTTGACGATCGCCAGTCAGCGGCGCATTGGCGGCCGGGTTGGCGTGGCACAGCTGGCAGCTGTTGGTGTAGATCTGCGCCAGGGCCGGGTCAGAGGGTGTGGCATTGTGAGTGGTCGCCGGCGGTGCGGATTTTTCGTCGCAGCCGCACAGCGTCATCATCAGCGCCAGCAGTAAAGTGAGTCGGATTGCCCGCATAACGATCCTCGAGGGTGGCAGCGCTTTTTGTTGTGATCACACCTTAAGGCAGGCACGGCAGCGGGTTGAGGGCATTGCCGGACAACGATGGGGGCAAACGGGGCCAGTAGAGAGTGTTCAGGCAACCCGATTCAACTGTGGGAGCGGGCTTGCTCGCGAATGCGGTGTGTCAGCAAATGAGGATGTCAGTTGAAAGGACGCATTCGCGAGCAAGCCCGCTCCCACAGTGGATCTCATAAACCAGTCAGAGCTCTGCTCTGGGGCTCTGCGTGACATTCGCGTGACATTGGCGGGTTTAAATGTCGGCGCATTCAGGCGTATAACCTGTAAAGACTTTTTGATCTGAATACGGACATCAACACGGGGTAGCGACATGACCACAGCAAACATCCTTGGCAATCTGTTCCCTTCTGTCAGCGACATCCCGGAAAAATACCGCCTCGACGGTCAGGTCGAGCAGCGCGAATACCTCGTCGATGGCCAACTGCGGCGCTGGGACGGCCCACTCGCCACCGTGCGCAGCCCGGTGTATCTGCACGGCGAAAACGGCGATGAACAAGTGATTCTCGGCAGCACCCCACTGCTCGACGCCGACACCGCGCTCACCGCCCTCGACGCCGCCGTGCGTGCCTACGATCGTGGTCAGGGCCTGTGGCCGACCATGCGCGTGGCCGAACGCATCCAGCACGTCGAAGCGTTCCTCGGCCGGATGCGCCAGCAGCGCGAAGCCGTGGTCAAACTGCTGATGTGGGAGATCGGCAAGAACCTCAAGGACTCGGAAAAAGAGTTCGACCGCACCTGCGACTACATCGTCGACACCATCAATGCACTGAAAGAACTCGACCGTCGCTCCAGCCGTTTCGAACTGGAACAGGACACCCTCGGCCAGATCCGCCGCGTGCCGCTCGGCGTGGCACTGTGCATGGGGCCTTACAACTATCCGCTGAACGAAACCTTCACCACGCTGATTCCGGCGCTGATCATGGGCAACACCGTGGTGTTCAAACCGGCCAAGCTCGGCGTGTTGCTGATCCGCCCGTTGCTCGAAGCGTTCCGCGACAGTTTCCCGACCGGCGTGATCAACGTGATCTACGGCAGCGGCCGCGAAACCGTCAGCGCGCTGATGGCCAGCGGCAAGATCGACATCTTCGCCTTCATCGGCACCAACAAGGCCGCCAGCGACCTGAAAAAACTGCACCCGAAACCACACCGCTTGCGCGCCGCGCTGGGCCTGGATGCGAAGAACCCCGGCATCGTCCTGCCGGAAGTCGATCTGGACAATGCGGTCAGCGAAGCGGTCACCGGTTCGCTGTCGTTCAACGGCCAGCGCTGCACCGCGCTGAAGATCCTCTTTGTGCACGAGGACGTGGTCGACGCCTTCATCGAAAAATTCAACGCCAGACTCGCCACCCTCAAGCCGGGCATGCCATGGGACAGCGGCGTGGCACTGACGCCGCTGCCGGAGTCGGGCAAGGTCGATTACCTGCACGGTCTGGTGGCCGACGCGCAGAGCAAGGGCGCACAAGTGGTCAACCCGAATGGCGGCGAGAGTCGCGAGTCGTTCTTCTACCCCGCCGTGCTGTACCCGGTGACGCCGCAGATGCGCGTGTACAACGAAGAACAGTTCGGCCCGGTGGTGCCGATCGTGCCGTACCGTCACCTCGATACCGTGATCGATTACGTGCTGGAATCGGACTTCGGCCAGCAACTGAGCCTGTTCGGCACCAACCCGGTGGCGATCGGCCGACTGGTCGACACTTTCGCCAACCAGGTCGGGCGGATCAACCTCAACGCCCAGTGCCAGCGCGGCCCGGACACCTACCCGTTCAACGGGCGCAAGAACTCCGCCGAAGGCACGCTGTCGGTACACGATGCCCTGCGGGTGTTTTCGATCCGCACACTGGTGGCAACCAAGTTCCAGGACAGCAACAAGGACCTGATCAGCGAAATCATTCGCGGCCGCGATTCGAGCTTCCTGACCACCGATTACATCTTCTGACGAGGACTTTGCACTGAGCACCTTCAGCACCCAACGACTGCCACCGCTGCTGCGGCGAATCCTGCGTCCGTTGCTGGACCCGTACCGCCGCTATCAGAACGCCCGACTGATTCACGCGGTGCGGGTAGCGCTGGGGCTGCTGGCGACCATCCTACTGACCACCGGCATCAACCTGCCCCACGGCGAGTGGGCTTCGGTGACCATGCTGGTGGTGATCGGCGGCCTGCAACACCACGGTAACATCGGCAAGAAAGCCGCCGAACGCGCCACCGGCACCCTGATCGGTGCCGGCGTCGGTCTGCTGCTGGTAGCGCAACAGGCATGGCTGGGCCTGCCGTGGCTGACCTACTTTGCCATGGCGGTGGTCTGCGGGTTCTTCTCCTATCACGCGATCGGCAAGGGCGGGTACACCGCTCTGCTCTCGGCAATTACCGTGTTCATCGTTGCCGGACATGGCGACAACCCGATCACTGACGGCTTGTGGCGCGGGGTCGACATCCTGATCGGCATCGCCCTGGCCCTGGCATTTTCCTTCGCCCTGCCGCTGTACGCCGTGTATTCGTGGCGCTACAACCTGGCCGATGCCTTGCGCGACTGCGCCACGTTGTACGGGCGGATCATCAGCGGCCAACCGGTCAGCGCCGATGAACATCTGAAGCTGATGGGCCGGGTGACCACAGTGATGGTGCAACTGCGCTCGCTGATGCCTTCGGTGTCCAAGGAAGTGAAAATCTCCATGACCGAGCTGGACGCGATTCAACGCAACCTGCGAATGTGCGTCAGTACCCTGGAAATCCTCGGCAACACCCGCCCGGATGCCAACGACCCCGACGCCATGGCACACCTGCAATCGGCACTGCGGGCCGAGCACCGGGTGATCCGCGTGCAACTGATCGGCATGGCCCGGGCCTTGAAATCCGGCGCCACGCAACGTCTGGAGCGCCCGCTGGAATTGCCTGACGCGAGCCTCGACACCCCGGTCTACAACACGCTGGACGGTTACCGGTTACTGACCCGACAACTGGTCGCGAACATTGGCGAGCTGCGCCAACGCCTGGCGATGACTGCGCCACGCTGGAACATCTGAGCCGTTGGAAAAAACCCATGTAACAAAGCCGACATCATCACTACAATGCGCCGCACAATGGATGTGACATGGACGCATAAATGCAATTCAGGAAGAGTATCAACGCCCTGCGGGCACTGGCCGTGCTCGCGGTCGTGCTGTTTCATTTCAAGGTGCCAGGGTTTGAAGGCGGATTCGTCGGCGTAGACGTGTTCTTCGTCATCTCCGGCTTCCTGATGACCGGCATCATCGTCAATGGCGTGCAGCAGCAGAACTTTTCCCTCCTCGGTTTCTACGCCTCCCGCGCCCGCCGCATCATTCCCGCCCTGCTGGTCCTGTGCGTTGCGCTGCTGATCTTCGGCTACTTTTATCTGCCGCTGGATGACTTGCGCGAAACCATCCGTACGATCAAGAGCAGTCTGCTGTTCAGCTCGAACTTCAGCTTTGCCCAAAGCGGCAATTACTTCGCGGCGCCGCTGCATGAAAACTGGTTGCTGCATACCTGGTCGCTGTCGGTCGAATGGCAGTTCTACCTGCTTTACCCCGTGCTGATCATGGGGCTGCACCGGTTCTTCGGCACCGATAAAACTCGCTTTGCCTTGCTGGCCGTGGCGCTGATTTCGCTGCTGGCGTCCATCATCGTGACCCGCGTCAACCCGACGTTCGCCTTCTACATGCTGCCCACCCGCGCCTGGGAAATGATCGCTGGCGGCCTGGTTTTTCTGTTTCCACTACGATTGAGCCAGCGCGGCGGCGCGATTTGCGAAGGATTCGGCCTGCTGGCGATTGCCGTCAGCGTGCTGGTTTTTTCTGAGGCGGATCTGTGGCCGGGCTACCTGGCACTGGTGCCGGTGCTGGGGACGATGCTGGTGATTCACGCCAACACCCGGTCGATGTTCAGCGGCAATCCTGCGCTGCAATTTGTCGGGAGCATTTCCTACTCGGTGTACCTGTGGCATTGGCCGCTGGTGGTACTGCTTTACCTGTGCGGGCTGTTGAGCAGCTGGCCGCATGTGATTGGCGCAATCATCGCCTCGTTCGCCCTCGGCACCCTGTCCTTCTATCTGGTGGAATCGAAGGTGAAAAAAGGTACGAGCGCTACTCGAACAGTGATCAAGTTCGCGTCACTGACGGTAGCGGTGGTGGCCGTGTCGGCAACGACGTCGTCGCTGGTCAAGCAACACCCCGACTGGCGCCCGGCACTGGTCGAACTTGGTCAGCCGGAATACACCAGCAAGCTGTATCCGCAGGAGTGCTACCCGAATGCCTATGCGGCGGCGGATTGCAAACTGGGCACGGGTGATGTGTCGGTGATTCTGTACGGCGACAGCCATGCGCAATCCACCGCAGCGGCGGTGCAGATGGAAAATCCTCAGGCGGCACTGTCATGGTCACGGGGCGGTTGCCCGACCCTGACGCACTTCGCCATGCACGACAAGACCGTCGAAAGCCAGTGCCGGGGCTTCAATCAGGAAAAGCTGCAACAACTGAAAACCGCGTACGCCGGGGTGCCGGTGGTGCTGTTCAGCCGTGCGGCGCTGTACGCGGATTCAGGCCGGGAAAACAGCTACCGGATTTCCTTTCCCGAGCGCCAGGCCACGTTTGCCGAAGCGTATACCGAAGAGTACGTCAGCACGGTCTGCTCGATCGCGGAAAACCATCCGGTGTACATCGTCAAACCGATCCCGGAGATGCCTTTCAGCGTCTACAAGGGCTTGAATCTGAATCAGCGCTTGTTCCGGCAAAACACAGACATTTCCTTGCCGTTGCAGGCCTATGAAAAGCGCAACCGCATCGCCATCGCAACCATCGAAGCCGCCGCCAGCCGCTGCAACGCGACGGTGATCGACCCGACGCCGTACCTGTGCCCCAACGGCAATTGCATGGGCTCCATGGACGGCGTGCCGCTGTACTTTGACGACAATCATCTGGTGGATGCCGGCAATCAACAGCTCAAAGGCCTGTTCAAGGATCTGATCAAACCGATTTGAGCTGGCGCCGGGCTTTCAGGCCCCAGCCCTGTTGCATCCCGGCGGCGGCCAGCAGAATCGCTGCCACCCCGATCCACTGCAGGATCTGCAGGCGATGGCCGAAGGCGAACCAGTCGACGAAAATCGCCGCAATCGGGTAGATGAAGGACAGCGCACCGGTCAGGGCAGTCGGCAGTTTCTGGATCGCACCGTACAGCAGCACGTACATCAGGCCGGTGTGGACGATGCCCAGCGTCACCAGACTGGCCCAGGCTCCGTTGGTTTGCGGCAGGCCGTTGAAGTGCGCGAACGGCGCGAGCAACAGCACTCCGGTGCAGACCTGGATCAGCGCGATCAGATGCGGCGGCGTGCCGGTCAGTCGCTTGATGATCAGCGCCGCCATCGCGTAGAGCAACGCCGCCCCCAACGCCAGCGCAATCCCCAGCAGATATTCGCTACCGCCCTCGCCCTGCCCGCCATGGGCACTGACGATCGCCAGCATGCCGAGAAAGGAAATCGCCAGCCAGAACAGCTTTTGCAAGGTGATTTTCTCGCCGAGAAACAGCGCCGCCAAGCCGACCAGCATGAACGGCTGCACGTTGTAGACCGCCGTCCCGATGGCAATCGAGGCCCGGGAATAGGAGCCGAACAACAACACCCAGTTGCCGACAATCGCCACCCCACTGAGCACCGCGAGCAGGAACGTGGTGCGGGTCAGAATGCCCGGACGCAAGAAGCCGAACGCCGCGCATATCAGCAGCAAGGTGCCGGCGCCGAACACGCAACGCCAGAACACCACATCCAGCACCGGTTGCCCGGACACCAGCACGAACCAGCCGATGGTCCCGGAAATCAGCATGGCGGCGGTCATTTCCAATGAACCACGGCGGATTGTGTTGTCCATCATCGATCTCCCTAAGCGTTTGACGAAAGCGTGGCAAAAGTATGCCAAGCCGACCACGAGCGCCTCCAGCGCAAAAAGCAGGCTAAACTCGATTTCTGCCTTTTTTATCGTGGGTGGTTGCCCTCAAATGCCTAATACCGGAGTTGCCCCATGACCGACGATATCGACCAGATCCTCATCAGCGCCTTGATGGACGACTCGCGTCGCTCGCTCAAGGCATTGGCGCAAATCAGCGGCCTGTCCTCACCCAGCGTGGCCGAACGCCTGCGCCGCCTGGAGGAGCGCGGCGTGCTCAAGGGCTATACCGTCGAGATCGACCCCAAATGCTTTGGTTATCAACTCCAGGCCATCGTCCGGGTGCGACCACTGCCGGGGCAATTGCAGGAGGTGGAACGGCAGATCATGTCGATCCCGGAGTTCACCGAGTGCGACAAGGTCACGGGCGAGGACTGCTTCATCGCCCGATTGCATGTGCGTTCGATGGAACAGCTGGACACCCTGCTCGACCGCCTCAATACGCTGGCCGAAACCAACACCGCGATCGTCAAGAAAACCCCGGTCAAACGCCGGTTACCGCCGATGGCGTGAGTGCTTTTTGCGCCTGCGCGGCGTAGATTGAGGTTTTCCCGGCGAAAGGATTGGGCGGTAATGAGAATTCAGGCAGTGATGCTGACAGTGTTGATGCTCAGCGGGTGCGGGACGGTGCAGACCGTCGTGCTCAGCGACAAGGCTTCTGTGGACCAGCTGAAGACCAAGAAGAGCTACTGCGGCGCTGTTCCGCGCATTTACAGCGGTGCAACCTACGACTTCTGCATGCTGCACGCCGAAAAGCCGGATGACGTCGACGCGTTCAATTACAATAACGCCTCCCTTGGCCTGGTGGTCGATGCAGCAGTCTCAGGTGTGCTGGATACGTTTCTGCTGCCCTACACGATTTACAAGCAACAGGCCGATGGCAGCATCGTGATCAACTGATCCGCTTTTCGCAGACAACAAAAAACCCGCCGAAGCGGGTTTTTCGTTATTTCACAACAGCGATCAGTCGTCGCGGCTCATGATGCCGAAGATCTGCAACAAGCTGATGAACAGGTTGTAGATCGATACATACAGGCTGATGGTTGCCATGATGTAGTTGCGCTCGCCACCGTGGATGATCGCGCTGGTCTGGAACAGAATGCACACCGACGAGAACAGCACGAAACCGGCGCTGATCGCCAGTTGCAGGCCGCTGATCTGGAAGAACATGCTCGCCAGCGTTGCACCCAGCAACACGAAGAAACCGGCGGTGATGAAACCACCGAGGAAGCTCATGTCCTTGCGGGTGATCAGCACATAGGCCGAGAGACCACCGAACACCAGCGCGGTCATGGCGAATGCCGAACTGACCACTTCTGCGCCGCCCTGCATGCCCAGGTAACGGTTGAGGATCGGGCCGAGCAGGAAACCCATGAAACCGGTCAGCGCAAAGGCGGACACCAGGCCCCACGCGGAATCACGGAGTTTGTTGGTGAGGAAGAACAGCCCGTAGAAGCCGATCAGCACCACGAAAATGTTCGGGTAGCCGACACGCATCTGCTGCGCCACGAAAGCCATCACACCGCTGAATGCGAGGGTGAGCGCCAGCAAGCCGTATGTGTTGCGCAGGACGCGGCTAACCTCTAGCTGCTCAGCCTGCACGCTGTTGTGAACTGCGTAATCCTGTTCGCGCATGGCGACACTCCTGTTGGTTTGAAACGTTCAGTGGCAAAGATCATAACAGACGCTCTGTAACAAGCCATGCACAGAGTTTGACAGTGTGTTTCATTCAGGTATTATGGCGCCCGCAACGCAAACGGAGGTGTGGCCGAGTGGTTTAAGGCAACGGTCTTGAAAACCGTCGACTGTAACAGGTCCATGAGTTCGAATCCCATCGCCTCCGCCATATTTGATACGACAAAGCCCTGATTATTCAGGGCTTTGTCGTTTCTGGCGCTTACGAAAATTTCTGCCTTTCGGTATGTGTTCCATAACTTTTGTGGACGCGTTCCATAACTCCGACCGATTCCCCCCCCTCTCCGGCGTCCTGCCAATCGTTAAAACACTCTTCATGTAACACGGTGCTACGCTGATTCCTTGGCTGCCAAGGAAACCAAAATGCCCAACTCCGACCTGCTCCCTTCCCTGCTCTTCAAGATCAACGAAAACCAGCTCGCCCTCGAAGCCGCCATCATGGAGCTGTCCAACTGGGTCGAACAGCGCGGATCGGCAGAAGTAGCCGAGAACGTGCGTGGCGCACTCTGGACAATCGACAAGAATGAGGAATTTATCAAGATGAGCCTGGCGGTCTTGATGGCTCCTGATTGACCGGCTCAACCCGGTGAAAGGCCGATGTCACTTCGTAAAGCGCTTGCCAAGGACTGATGCTTGAGCCGTAAAGAGTGCAGGTCGAAGAATGCTCAAATCGCTCCGATTTAGCATTTTCTTGCTGAGAAGCGCCACAGCGCTTGCACCTTATGGTTGCATTCGAAATCGACCATTCTGCATGCCAATTCAAAAGCCTATCCAGCGGTGTCATGTTTTTTGCCCAAAAAAGCCGTACAAAATTAATCTATATGTACAACTTTTTTTGATCAAGGCACCCAGCGCTTTTTACAGCTCGTCGCCTTCCCCTCGCTCACATAGCGCTCCTCGATTACTGTACATGCATACAGTTCCTGTGCAGCGAATCTCCTTCCATGAATTTCGACCAAGCCAAATCCCTTCGGCTCCAGCAATGGCGCGCGACTCTAGACGACCAGGACTTTCGCATGCAGAACCCGGAGGCACACCGGGAAACGCTTCATCAAATGGCGGACGCCCTGCATACAGAGGGACTGATCGACCAGCTTGAGCAGTTCGATATGAACGAGATGGCAGATGCCGCCTACTGGCATTCTGTAGAAGAGCTGCAAAACTCGCCGGGCCAGTACCGCGGAGCGTCGACCTACGATGTCGTGCAGGTCGACACCGGTAGGCTGCTTGGCAATATCAGCCGTTCCATCTTCAACTTCGAAAGCGACGAACCACGCGGCGCCTCGTTTCCCTACGACGGCAAGGTTTACTCTGGCGCGGACGGAGTGCGGCTGACCTTGGGGCTTTCCCGAAAGATCGGGACAATCTCGGGCCTGTTTCTGGAACTGAATGGGCGCCGGTACCAGCTCGTTGAAACCGAGCGGGTTGTTCGCGGGGTTGATTACAAGCCAATGGATGATCCAGACGCTTACCGCGCTCTGGTTGATGCGGCTCAAATCGCCAAAGAAGAGCGAGACCTACGCGCTTTTGAAAAGGTGCGACCTCACATTGAGTCGGCGGCCTTCTGCATGTGCCCTGCCTGCCTCGATCAGTTTGGCGCCCGGGAAGACTGCCCAACCTGCTCCGGAAAAGGTTTTGTGACGAAGCCCGCGCCCGCGGGTCTACGCTGAAGAAACCATGCGAGGATCGGGCAATATGCGGACGACTATCCCAGTACAGTGGCATTCACGACTTCGTGGCAGCGCTGAGCATGCCGAACGCCCTGGTCAATTCGACCGGGGATCAGCGTTTCGAGCGGTACAACGCCGCGCCGAAGCCCAGCTCGCCCTTTTTCACCAAGAAGGCCAATTCTTGCACGCGGACATGGTTCGGTGGGGATGGCGACCGCACTGGGCAAAAGACCGCGCCGCACCGATCAACGCTAGGGTCGAGAAAGTCGCCCACGGTCCGTTCTTCCGCGCGATCTGGCCGCACCGGGCGATCATAGCCATCAACAACTGGTTCGAGTGGGTCGACGAAGGCGGGCCGAAAAAGCAGCCCTATTTGATCAGGCACCGGGACCAGTCACCAATCCTGTGTGCCGCCATCGGCCAATATCCGAACGAAGAGCACGACCCGGGCGAGCACGACGGCTTTGTGATCATTACAGCCGACAGCGCCGGGGGAATGGTCGATATCCACGACCGGCGGCCGGTGGCGTTATCGCCTGAACTCGCACGGGAATGGTTGGATCCGGCCACGCCGAAAGAACGCGCCGAACAGATGGTTCTGCACCAGGGCGAACCGACAGAGGTTTTCGAGTGGTTCAAGGTTGATCGGGCCGTGGGGAATGTTCGGAATCAGGGCCCGGATCTGATTAAACCCATCGATTGATCAACTGTGCGTCAGCGTTTTCAGCCGCTCCACCAAGGCGGCTTCGAAAATGATGTACAGCCTTTCAGCATCGCCGGCGCGCAAAGCCCCGCCGGTTTCCAGTCCAAGCACGAAGCCATCCGCCCGTGCTCCCGCCTTCACAGCGATGATCATCGAATCGGCCCGGACAATCTGCGCCAGCAGCCGATCGGCCTCTCTTTGCATCTTCTCGCTCAGCACCACGCCTTCCACATCAGCCACCTATTACCTTCACTACGACATCCAATAAATGACAGAAAGAACGACTGAAACCCAGATAATCGTCATCACAATTGAGTAGCCAGCCAGTTGCTTGTCCATGTGCCCGCATCATCCAGATCGAATATAAATGATGGTTTACCGGTGCTCACCTCGCAACGATAGCGCCGAGCCATCACTCAGTGTGCGGATGTAGGCCTGGCAAGCCTGCAGCGCGATCAGCCCCCGGTCGCCTTCGTCGGTGATGGCGATAATTCGTTGAGCATGCGCTGGGTCAAGTCGGGCTCGTACGGCTGCATGATCCACGCCGGCGGCGCCGGCGGTGGCTGGCACACCGCAGCCTTTGGCAGCATCGGTTGCGTCGAGGAGGACTGACAGCCGCAAATCAGAAGTGGCAAGGCGATCGCGCAGGCGATCTTGGTCACGTTGGGCATCGGTCATTTTCCTGAAGTGGGTTTGCTCGCTGGCCGCCAGTTGCTGCTCGAGCGCCAAACGCTTGTCCTGCTCGGCCTGCTGCGCGGTGGCGGAGGCCAGGGTCAGTTGATTGAGGGTTTCGGCGTGCTGCTGGGCCTGTTCGGCCAACTGCTTGCCGAAACGCCAATCCTGAAACTGCCAGGCGCTGCCGGCGCCGACCAGCACCAGCGCCAGCGCGCCCACCGCTTTCCACGGCACGACCATTACGGCACATCCCGGAAGAACACGTGCCCGCCCAACTTGAGCGTCTGCTTGGCCTTCGCCGCCCAGGCTGGCGCTTTGATGCTGGTGGCGTAGTAGTGAGTGGCGCCGCCGGTGGGATCCGGCACCTTGCCGTCGATCACCTGATCAGCAGCGATCCGACATTGCGCCAGCTCGCGGAACGGAATCTGCTTCACGCCGATCAGGAATTGATAGTTCGGGTCGGTCTTGTTCCAGCAGCTGAATTGGTACGGCTTCTGGCACACGCCGGCGTAGCCCTCGCCCCACCACGAATTGGTCTTGCCGTCGAACACCCGGTTGCGGATCGTCCAGGCCACGGCGATTTGGCCGGCAGTTCCTTCCCCACGGGACTCGCCCCACAGCGTGCGAGCGAGTATGTCGCGGTCTTTTTCGGTTACAGGCATCACTTTTCTCCAGGCAAAAAAATACCCGCTCGATGGCGGGTTGCGGTCTGCCGCGGCGATCAACTCAAGACTGGGTTGCTCGGGCCACGGTGGTTTCTTCGTTGTACGGCTCAGGCTGATCCGGCCAAGTTGGAGCGTCTGGCCAAACAGGCAGGCCGGTCACGCGCCCCAACAAAACGCGGTATTTCTTCCAGGCCGCCAGCGACGCTACCCGCAGCGGCTTCTCGTCGACCTCCTCGGGCAGCGCGTAATCACCATCAATGGCATCATTGATTGCGTCGACCCGGCTTTGCAGCGCAGTGACTTGGGCGGTTGCAAGGCGCGTTCTGGCGTTGAGAATCGCCGTTGTGTCGCGCAGGAGTTCCTGCTCGGCGATGGCATCGATCAGGGACTGTGGAATTTCGTCGACGAAGGTTTCGCCCTCCAGCAGTTCCATTTCTGGGTTGATCGCCCGCCAGCCAGTGGGGGTAATTGCGTAAGGCATATCATCACCTGTCGAAGTAGTAGCCGAGCGAGTAGCAGTTGGCGCTTCCGCCACCGGCTGCGCTGTAAGTAATGGTGCCGTCTGAGGCGATCGGACAGCGACCATTGAAAATGGCACCCGGCGGCACGAATACCATCCATCCGGACGCGATCGGCGTGCCCGCATCAGAGGGGGTAAATTTCACCGAGACGGTTCCGACGTTTTGCCAAGCCGCCTCCAACGTGTGCGCC
The DNA here is from genome assembly GCF_036346455.1 of Pseudomonas sp. AM14(2022). NCBI lineage: Bacteria > Pseudomonadati > Pseudomonadota > Gammaproteobacteria > Pseudomonadales > Pseudomonadaceae > Pseudomonas > Pseudomonas sp. AM14(2022). Next base: position 107,410 of record NZ_JAOTNY010000012.1, on the reverse strand, counting down.
GTAACCGGTGCGATGGTGCGCGTATTGAATGCCGCGACCGAGGTCCCACCGCTGAGCAGGCGGAATGTGGTGCTTTCCGGATTGGCCACCGTGTACATGATCGAGCTGTCGGCCAGGCGATGGGCGAATTGATAAGCCCCCGCTGCGTTGGTGTTGATCAGAATCGAACCGATGTACCGGCGAGAGTTGTCATTTGTTTTCTGGTGCGCCTGGTTGTAATACCGCGCCGGCGCAGCAGTAGTGGACTGCTCAATAGCACCAGCATCGGTAAGGTAAAGGTGGATGAAAGTGTTGACCGCCCCCACCGTCATCGGATTGATCGTTCCGCCAGCGTAGGTAACAACCTTGGCCACTGACGGCACGTACGCGCTACCGGGGCGGATTGCGATACTCGTTCCTGACACCCAGACCAGGCTTAGACCTTCGATAAAGCCCAGCGCGCCGCCGATCCCGCCCTGTTCTCGGGAAATTGGTGTAGTGAGCCCGACCAAAGAGGTGATGTCGGAGTTCTGCCCTTTGCCGGCCTTGCTGAATTGCAATTTCGCCAAGGCAGAGAGAACGGTGTCGGTCGCAACAACAGCAGATGCCACGCTCGGCAGCGTGAATCCAGTCAGGGTTGCAGCCCTTACTCGCGCGTCGGTGAAATACTTGTTGATTAAGCCCTCGGGCAGGCCATCGGTGTCGGTCAGAGCGGCGAGCTGCGTACCGAACTGATTGACCAGCGCGCGAAGTGCATCAGCAGAATCCTTTACGTACCCCTGCATTGGCGCCAGCGCGTAAGCCCCAGATGTGTTGGTTGCGCCTTGGTACGGCGGCGCAATCGACATCGCCGTGTCGCTGGCAATGTTGGTGACTTCGTACCAACCGCCGTCAGGGCCGCGGAACGCGTCACCGACTCGGCTGTTGGCAATAAAGGCGGTACCGGCGCCGATCACCGCATTGGAATTTTGGACGGCAGAAACCGTCCCGGTTTTGTACCAGGGCATCGAATTACTCCAGAAGAAGTTTGGCTCAGGCCAGCAATTTGGCGCAGAGAAATGGGCGGTGGCCCTGATCGGTCCAGGCGGTCGTAGCCAGGCTGTACATCATGATTCGACCGCCCGCATAGTCGACGCCCAAGGCGCAGCCCCCACCGGTTGCGTCGTTGTGGCAGTTCATCGCAAATGGGTTCAAGGAAACGTATTCGCCGACTCCCAAGGCTTTATTGATTGACCAGATGTATCGGCGCCCCACCACAAGCACCTCGCTCCCGACATACGTCCAGTTGCCGGCGGCGAACGTCACAACCACGGCCGGTGCGCCGCTGTCATAAATCAACGTTCCGGCGCCGTCCCATAGCCTCATCCCGTAGGCAGCGGTCCCCATGGAAGCCCACGCGGCGACGAAATACTGCCCGCTAAGCGTCGAGTCCACGTTTGATGCCTTCATGGTGAAACCAGTCCAATTACCTGGCCCGCCTGTGAACCAGACCGATATCGGCACCTGAATGGCGCCAGTCTGATTTGGTCGGATGAAAACAATCGGTGGGTCTTGGCTTGTGACAGCCCTGGCAAAAACGCCGGATGCGTTGGTGGTTCCGGAGTAACTTCCCTTCGTCAAAACGCACAATCGTGGAGCTTCGGAATCGATCTGGACGAATGCGTTGTCGTTGATGCTCTGAAAGCCGTAAGTCATACCCCGTACCTGATTGCGTAGCCTTTGGCGACAATTCGCGTTGCGGTCGTCGAAGCGCTGGCCGATGGGTTCTTGTTCCTCACAATCACTTGGCCAGCCGAGGTGGTCACATACGGGTAAGACTTGCTGTTTCCCAAGCCATCAGCTTCCGATGACTGCACATCCTGCGCCCTCGTCGGGATGATCATGAACGCGCAGTTGGCAGGGTTGAAACCCGGAATGTTCAGCGTGTAGCTGGGCGTGGTACCGCTGAAATCAATCACGCCCTGCCACAACACCTGGTAGGTGAAGCTGTTGGTGTCCATCCCTAGATTGCCATTCTCGTCCCAGACTCTCGCTCCATAAGTCATGCGTCGAGATCTCCAAGTTGCACGCGCTTCACCCCGTTTTGGTCGAAAACCTTGATGGCTCGGTTGGTCATCGTTAAACGACCTCCACCCGGCGCTGGACCGTTGAACTCTAGGTTGCCGGCTTTATCCAGCCTCCAGCCAAGTGTTCCAGGGATATAGTTGTCGGATTGAAGGTATTGGCCGATCTTCAGCATTGTGATGCTGCCGTCTTGAATGAAGGCCGAGTTCATGAATACCTGACCGCCCTGCACCGCAAACGGCGCTGATATCGCGCCGCCGGCAATCGTGTTGACGATGGCGAACCGGTCGGCACTCACCAGGAACTGGCTTTGAAGGCCTGCCGGGCCGTTCTCGATACCGAGGCCGATACCGGCAGCTATGTACTGACCAGTCCCAGAGTTGTACTGCATCTTCACAGACCAGCTCGCCGATACCCTGCCGTTCACGTCATTTACTATCGACGTGTTCTGCTGGATGGCGGTTTGCTGATCTCCGACGGTGGTGCTGAGCTGGCTCAATTGCTGAGCAGTTGCCTGCTGGTTCGTGACCACTACTTCTTCAAGCAGCGTGACGTTTGCCGAGTTTTCGGCCACCACCGCGGTCAGTTCAGTCTGGCGTCGAGCGGATGCTTCGTTTTCGGAGGTTCTGACCTTCTCTTCCGCGACGATCGCAGCAGTGCTGGTCCAGCCTTTCAGAGCATCCGCCAGCTCGCCCTCGCCACTGTCATCTCGTGAAGCCGCGCGCAGTGCCTGAAGCGCTGTCGCCTCTGCCGTGACTACACCGTCAAGCTCGGTGATCTTGGTGGTATTCGTGGCCACCTGCTGGGCAAGCCCATTGGTGGTTTCAACGGTTTGCCCAACATCAAGCCAATAGAGCGGATTGGGTGGTGGGGTATTCGCCGGCACCGGGCCGGTGGCCTGATAGATACGCTTGCCCTGCACGACCAGGTCGTACTCTTCGTACGTATCGTCGGGGTTGTAACCCTTCAATCCGTCGAGCGCATCGATCTGATCCTGCAAGCCTGGGATTTTGTCGATTTCGTCGACAATATCCTGTCCCAACTCTGTGCGACCAATCTTCCCGGCCAGCGCCGCAAGGTATGCCGAAACATCGTTTGAAGTCTGAGCCGGCACATATAGAAAGGAGCTTTTCCCGTAGGCGTTCGATGAGCGGATGAAGTAGTAGTAGTTGGTCCAGAACCCCAGCCCGTTGTGGGTGAAGGTCAGGCCTTGCCCCAGATATTCGGCATCCGCAGACGTTGCCGTTGGCGAAGTGCTGAAGAAGTATTCGTAGGTCCCTCCATTCAGGCCGTTTTGCGAGTTGCTTGGGATCAGCACGATGCTGTCGATCGAGGACTGCACCACGCAGCTTTCTGGAATGGGCGGCCCGTTGATGCTGACGGTGATCGTTGCCTCACCGGAACGCGCCATCGGCCCAACCGCCGCCACACTCATTGTGTAGTTGCCAGACGGCAGGCCGTTGATGGCGATTTCCGTCGAGGTAGCCGGCACGTTGTGCGACTGAACTGCGGTATCGCCCTGCCGGACGATGACGATGTATTCCTTTACGATTCCTGTCGGTGGAAGCCACGAAAGCACACCCTGAGTCACCTCGGCGGTGGTGTCCTGCGTCCAAGTGACCGCACTGGGGGTGCCGAGACCACCGGCCGGCAGATTGATGAAGCCGATCGGGTTGTACGGCTGGCCCACGGCATCATCGAAGATCGCCGCCTCGTACTGTTTGACCTGGACAGTGCAGCCTTCGCTGTCGCCCATGGACCAGTCCGAAACGATGAACTCGCCCAAGATGTTCAGCGACGGCAGGTTTACCCGCACCACGCGCCCCGGCCGGCAGTTGTAGCCGGCGAAGTTCATCGGAATGCTGATCGCCCCGCCCGCGCGGCGCCGGCGCAACTCCATGTTCGCCAGGCGCTGGGCCTGATACGGATCGGTGACGTAGGAGTAGGTCAGCGTTTCTGCCGCCTCACCGCCGTCCTCAACGATCCACTGAGCAACACCGACCTCCGGGTAGTCGGTTTCCGTCCACGATTGCGACGGATCAATGAACGTACCCCGGACGGTGTTGATAGCCGAGTCGTTGGTCGGCTCGGTGCTGCCGGTGACTGTGCCGATCACCATGTCCTCGGTGATCTCGAAGTCATACGGGCCGTAGTACGCACCCGCCTGAAGCATCCAGCGACCACCAACACGAATCAGATGGCCACCGCAGGCCGCTTCAAGCTTCTGCAGCACACCCGTGCGCTGCTCGTCCGCACCGATCACGCAACCGCTGCGATAGCGCTGGCTGGTCGAGCCATCGGCATTGGTCAGCGCTTCGTCGCACACGTTCGCGGCACTGGCGAAGGTTTCGAACACGATCTCGTCGTCCGGCACGCCGCAACGCGCACGCAGGAACCACAGCAAGTGCAGCGCGGTATTGGCGCTGTAAACAGCGGTACCGGTGCGCGGGTCGTAAACGTCGTTGCGGCCGCGCACCACGAAACGGGTATCCGGGATGCCCGACGGGAATTTCTCTGCGCTGTACTGCAGCGATACCCTAACGAACGACAGGCCCCTGCCGATCTGGCTGTCCTTCCAGTCTGGGCAGTTGGCCTTCAGGAAAGCGTTCACCTGAGTCGGATTGACCACCAGCTCATAGGTCGCCTGCGCGCCGTAGCTGCCGATCTCTTCCTCGCCCAGGTAGATGTTTTCAAGCGCGGTGATCGGGCCCTCGCACAGCACGTACACCAGGTGCAGCCACTCGCCCTCACCTTGCGCACCGGCTTGCTCCTGCGCCCAGACCAGCACGCCACCGGTGGAAACGCGGCCGAGGATGAAACGGACCGGCGCCTTCGACGACCGAACGGTCTGCGCCGACGGCTCGTTGTCGCGCAGTGGCGACTTGGTGTTGAGCTTTTCCTGCTGCTCAGATGCGTAGAAGGCCAGCGCAGCGCCGGCGACCGCGCCCCACGGGCCACCTTGGGCAAAACCAACAACCGCACCAACCACAACCGAGGCAAGTTTTCTGACGCCGCCGCTCATTCAACCCTCCACGCGGCCAGTGGCTCGCATACGACACGGGCTGCGCCGTCGTCGGTTGTTGCCCAATAATCGCCAGCCCAGAAAACAGCCATGCTTCGGCCGCCGGGCGCGTCGTACAGCACCACATCACCGCGCTGGATGAACGTCAGCGGCACCCTTGCAAAATGGGCATCCCATGCCGCCTCGAGGCTGCCGTGCTGCTTTTTCAGCTGCCGCTTGGCGCCGGTTTCCGTTGTGTATTTGCCGCGGTAGTTCTGGGCCGGATCGACGCCACAAATCGCCGCCGTGCAGTCCGCAGCAAACAGGCAGCAGTCAAATTCGCCCCATGAAAAAGGCCGCTCTTGGGCGGCCTTGATCACGTCGTTTAGACGGGTTGTCCAGTCTCGGTAGCGCATGGCTAACTTCCATAGGTGAATGTCGGTGCGTCCTTCTTCGAGCCCCAGTAAATGGGCCACTCGGACATCTGGGCGATGGCGTAGAAGAACCGGTCGCCGTCATGGCGCGCGCGGTGGTTTTCGTCGGTGAAGCGTTCGGTACCGGTGCGGCTCCACTCGGCCATCCGGTCAACTACGGGCACAGTGATGCTGTTGCCGTCCTGGCCGTTGCCGGCGAACGAGAACTTGGCAGCGTCCATCCTTCCGGAAAACAGGATGTCCGCCGCGTAGTTGCCAGCCTCGTCGAACACCACGAACAGGACCTTGGCCATCCGGCCGCGGCAACCGCGTACGTTCGTCTCGGAGAGGATGTAGGCATCCAGGCCGCTGAGGGTCAGTTCGACCGACATCGGCGAACCGGAGTTGTCGCTTTCCTGCGACTGGCTGACCTGGCCAAAATTGCCAACGCCCTGATAGGTGATGCCGTCAACCACCAGGTCGCCGGTGCCGGTATGCGCGAAGACCATGCCGTCAACGAAGTCGAGCTGCACGGCGTACACCGGCATGAACCGGCCAGTTGCGATGATGTTCACCACGTTCTGGCTGAACGGGAATGCTGAGGGCATCAGAAAGCCTCCCTGAATTGATAGCTGCCGTTCGAGACCACGGGGCGCACCGACATGGACCAGGTGTCAGAGGTCATCCGCATTTCCGAGTACGGGTTGAGATACTCGACAGCGGCACCGGCCGTGAGCGTCTTGCGAATCCGCTTGTTGAGCAGCACAGTCACCCTGCCCTGCGCATTTGCTGATGCAGGATCTGTGACTTCGAACATCTCGCCGGCGATGGTGATGTAGTCGCCGGCGCTGAAAACCGGGGCATTCGCCGTTGCGCCGCCGATGATCATCGTCCTCGCCTGAGCGTTACCGGTGACCACCGTCAGTGCGCCGACGCTGTTCGTCCTGCTCCTGGTGAAGGCCGGAAGGTTGAAGGTGCCCATCATGCCGTCGAGCCGCCCGAGGAACGCCGACAGCTCGCGCTCCTGGCCCCTCGTCAATAGTCCGAAGGTCAGCGTGCACTGCCAGTAGGCGCCCGGGTAGCCGATGATTTGCTGGGCGTTCGAGAGTGTCGAAGTGAACGCCCTGCTGTTGTTGACGATGCCCCACGTCATTTCTGACGGGCGCAGCGAAGCCGGCCACGTGAGAGCCATGCGGTACTCCTTAAAGACTTATCGCCGCGCGATCAGCTGGCGGATGGTTCCGTTTTGTTTCAGGTCGCGCACGACCAACTCGTAGCCCCCCTTCGCCCCCTGCATCGCGGCCTCCTTGACCATGTTGACGGTGGCGTCATCTGGAGTGCCTTGAAAGCTGAAGCTTTGCTGGATGACCGGGGCAGCGGAAGACGCCGAGGATATCGGCACGACATTGGACTTCTTGGTTACGGCAGCCGATCCGACGTAACCGCCATCCGCGTACCCCTTCGAGTTCGCATTCATGCGCTCGAGGAATTCCCGGGCGCCTGGCTGGCTGACCACATCCTTGCGCACCACGAACTCACCGCCGTGTACCACACCCTTCGGCTCGAACTTGCCGCCGTCGCCGGTATAACCACCGTCGGAAAAGCCGTACTTCGAGCTGTAACCGGCCGCCGATGCGCCCAGACTGGAGGACGTGGCAGCAGCCGATCCAGCCGCGAAGCCATTACCAGCAGCAGACGCACCAGCACCAGCCAGCCCGCTGAACAGCGTGCCGAAGATGCCCACCGCTGCCTGACGCACCTGGATGCGAATCAGGTCGGCGATGATGCCGTCCGCCAGATCCTTGAACGACAGCTTCCCGGTCTTCACGAACTGGATGATGCCGTCTTCCATGTTGCTGAAGGCATTGGTGAACAGGTTGCGGGTTTGGCTGGCAACGTCGCGGGCCTGCTCGGAGTAGGTCTGAAACGCCGATGAAGCGCCGAGCGACCAGTCCGATTGGGCTTTGTCCACGTCCGAGTAATACTGCTGCTGCATCGCGAGGCGACTTTGCAACGCCGAACGCAGGGCTTCAGTCTCCTGGTTGTACAGGTTGTCGCTGATCCGTCCTTCGTTGTGCTGCTGCTCCAGTGCGTCCAGTTGAGACTGGTACTGCTGCTGGATATTGAGCTGTTCCTGCAGACGCTGTCGCTGCTGGTCCCCCATTCCCATGCCGGCCAGATTGTTGTCCAGCCCGGTCTTGGCCTTCGCCAACTGGCTCGCAAGGTTGGTCTGAAAAGCGGCGAGCTTTTGCGTCTCATCGGAAGCGATCTTGCGCAGCGCGTTTTCCTTTTCGAGCGCTGCGTTCTTCTTCAGTTGAGCGGTGATCAGCTCCTGGTTGGCCAACAACGACTTCTGGTCGGCCGTCAGAGTCTGCTTGCCCTTGATGTCAGAGAGTTCCTGCTCCCACTTCACAAGCGCCTGACCGGCAGCGCCGAGCTTATCGACCTCGCCCTTCTGCACGCCGATCAGTGAGGTCTGCTGCTGAAGAACGGCGTATTGCTGTTTAGCCTGATCGAGCGCCTTGATGCCGGCGTTTTCGGTATAAGCCTTCGGTTTCTTCTCGGCGGCTTCCTTGTAGATGGAGTTTTCGCGAATTGCCTTGAGCGCTGCCGCTTCCTGCTCGGCTGTAATCGAATAGCCGGCTGCGCGGGCAGCGCTGATGCGTTTCTCCTCATCCTCAAGCGCCTTGTTCATTTTCTGGCGCTTGGTGAAGTTCTGCTCAAGGCTCTTTTCAAAAGCCTCGTAAGCCACTTGCCCATCACGCTGAACCTGGGCTGCACGGGCGGCATCGTCAGCAGCCTTCTGCTCAGCCTTCGACTTCTTGTCGTAGGCATCGAGCTCGGCCTGCAGCGAAGCGATCCGCTCTCTCGTGTTGTCGTCCTCATAACCAGTATCAAGGGTAGATTTCAGGTAATTGATCTTCTGCTGAATCGCCTTTACGTCGGGACCGCTGTTCGACTCGCGACCGATACCGAGGATTGCATCCCAACCACTCTTCGCGGCGCCAGCAAGATCGTTCCATGCCTTTTCGAGCGAGCCCAAGTTTGACTTCATAGTTGCGGCTCGCTCACCCAAAGCCTTGGCGTAAGCTTCCTGAGCGATGGCTGCAGCGGCCTCCTTCTCGCCCATCTCCTGCGCCGCTCGGACCTGCTCATATACCGAAGCGGTCAAGAAGTTGTACTTGTTGTTGAGTTCAGCGACTGCCTTCACCGGGTCGTCCGCCAACCGCACAAACTCTGCGATGGTTTCTGACACTGCCTTCCCGGTCGCCTTCTCGTAGGCGATGGCGGAAGTTGCGATTTGCTCGAAGCTGGAACTGGCGATCTTCCCTGTACCGGCGAGCTGCGCAAGCGCCGCGGCAGCATCCGCCGTAGTGCCGACGGTTCCACTGACGCGCTTGGCCATTTCAGACAGCGCGAGCGTCGTGGTGCCGGCAGCATTACCAGTTGTTACGAGGGAAAGGCGATAAGCATCCTGCTCTTTCGAGCCTTGGTAGTAGGCCAGACCGAGCACACCTACCGCTGCCGCAGCCACGGTGAAAGGATTTACCAGGCCGAGGACGTAGCCGCCCAGCGCTTTTGCTGCCGGCCCAACACCCCCAAACATGTCTTTAAGCTGCCCACCTTGCTGTAGGAAAACGGTGAGTGGCGCCTGACCGCCCTGCAGCGATACGGCGATATCAGTGAACTGCGCAGGAACTCCCCGCAATGCGGCAGCTGTTGCCTTCGCCGTCATGCCGGCTTTGCCAAGATCCGAGTTGAATCGCCCGAGATCTGCTCGCGTGGTATTGATCTTCGTTTGATATTCGGAAAAGGTATCCGCGTCGATCAAGCCAAGCTTCCGGTTTTTAGCCAGTTCCTTCTCTTGCTTGTCCAGTTCGCCCAGCTTTCGGGTCACAGGATCAATACTGCCCAGCAGCTCTTCCAACTGCTCTTTCTGCGTTTTTACCTTCCTGCCCGTTGTTTCGGAGGACTGACCAACGCTGTCGATTCCGTCGGCCAACTTGTCCATCACCGGCTTGGCACGAAGGCCTGCCCCCTCGAGCGCCTCAAGTGCCTTTCGAGTGTCGGCAGCCTTTTGCTCGGCGTCCCGACTATCGATTTCCAGAACGAGGCGGGATGTCTGAGCCATTGTCTTTCTCCAGGCGCAAAAAAACCCGCCGGAGCGGGTTATTCATTGGGTGCTGATTCAGCTGTTCGCATTGAGACAGACTCGATATGCCTCATTGCGGAATTCTTTTACTGCTTCTTCCTTCATGGTGTCTGTGATCATGACTTGCTTTTCGTAAGCCTTGAGAATGACGCCTCTGGCGAATTTGCTGCCATCACCAATTTTGTCGAGCGAGTCCTCGAGCAGCTCACCTTTTTGACGAGCAGTCATTGCCTCACCTGCCAAGGCAGAAATTTTCTTGCAGGAGCTTTCGGCGGCCTGCGCCGACATCGAAAAAAGCGCAGTTACAGCAATGAGTGCGGCGAATATCGTTCTCATAAGTCCTCGCTACTTCGCGTACTTGTACGGCTCTGGTGCGGTAAGAAGCGGCTCCGCTTTGTCCCACATGCCGCGGTACCCGCGAACCGAATACGAGTAGCCTGGCTTCAGGTCAAGCAATAGCCCACGCAGATCACCGCCGGCACATCCGGCATTGTTCTTGATGCTCAGTTGAACAGGGCCAGGCTTGTGGTAAAGCTTCACCGATTTTCCGCTACTCGTTTCTGCAGCAAGCCTTTCGTTCAAGAACACCTGCATGCCGGCACCAAGGCAGCTCAAGGCGCCAGCGTCTTGCGTAAAAACAATGCGCGCGTCATCTGCTGCGCTTGGCTTGCCGAAAGCGAAAACATCCTCTGCTGAGACCTGAGCGGCCTTCTCGGGCGCGACCCTAGTTGTTTCGCAGCCGGCAAGCAGCAGGAATGCAACACCAAATGCGATTTGTCTTTTCAAAGACACCCCCTCCCTGTTTGAAGGGGGAATCTAGCATCAACCAGAGGGACTCGACAAAATCAAGACTTCAAAAGCTGAGTTACCACGGTAACCACTGCGGCCTTGATTGTGTCGAGTGTCAGCCCAATCCCCTTTTCTTTCAGAAGTCCTTTCGTCTTATCCCAAACCGACTGGGTTCTGATGCTGTCGAGAAACTCGCGCCCTTTCCATGTCAGCCCAAGCGCAAAGAACTGGGGAGGGCCGCTGAGGAATCCAGGGTCATTGCCCTCGATCAAGCCGCCTTCTTCCATCATTTTCATGTGAAGAGCCACCCAGTCAGCCGGGAACGGCGGCATTTCCTCGGCCTTTCGATGCTCACCATTCGCCTCTTCAAGGTCCAAGAGGATCATCCTGATCAGGTCCCAATTACGCTGCATGTCTTCCTCTCCGTGGCTATGAATTTCCATTCTAACCATCGTCGCCGGACAAACACACCGCATCCAGCGCAAACATCACATCGTCGATCTCATCGCGCGGCAGCGGCGACGGATGCGATTCCAGCCAGTCGGAGATCTCCCGGGCCGACAGTGGCAGTGGGAACGCCTCGGCCATGCCGGCGATGTACCGGCGACCGCGAGACACGTTGCGGTAGAGGTTCAGCAGATAGGCGGTGATCGGGTCGTTCTCCGGCTCGTCAGGCACGGCCATCTTCAGGCGCGCGTAGACCGCGCGGCGCTTCTCGCTTTCCCCGCCCCACTCTTGTTCCCACTCGAAGCGGCAGACGGCTTTCCCACCGACTCAGCTCGCTCTTCAGCGGCGTCATTGGCTGCAGCTGTACCCTCGCGCAGGACGAAGACGAAGAACTCGATATTGGTCTCCAGCAGCTCGGCGGCGATCGCCGGGCTGTACTTGATCGGGTTGCCCTCGGCGTCGAGTACGCCATCCCAGTCTTTCACGATGAAGCTCGCCAGCAGCATCGAGTGGTTCTGGTGCTCGGTCTTCTCGCCGGCGACCACGCCCACCTGCCCCTCTTCAAACCGCGCATCGTTGCGCTGAATGCGACGGCGCATGCGCTCAAGCGCAACCTGATACTCAGGGTTGTCGATGCCGGCCAGCAGCACCTTGGTGTCCTTGTCGAAGTTCGCCCAGCGCTCGCCGGTGACTGCCGGCTTCTTTTTGCCCAGTTGCAGAGCCATGGTAATTCCTCAACGCCGCGCCAATAAAAGGGCCGCCCCGGCCGGCGTGAATGCCGGGGCTGCCAAAGGTCGAGCTGGTTTATGCAGTGACGGTGATCGCCGCCGTGCTGGTATTGGTGACGTCCGACACGCTGGTGGCGGTGATCGTCGCGGAGCCAGCAGAAACGCCGGTGACCAGGCCAGAAGAGCTAACAGTGGCGACGCTCGGCGCCGAACTGGACCAGGTGACGTTTTGCGCGGCTTCGGCCGGCAATGCCGACGCAGTGAGCTGACGAGTCGCGGCAACCACAATGGATGCGGTCGTAGGCGCCACCGCGACGCTGGTCACCGGCACGAACGGAACACGGGTGATGGTCGGGCTGACCTTGGCAACGGTGTAGTTCAGCGTCACCTCGATCAGGTCGCGCTTGCCACCATTAGGCAGTTCGCCGTCCACTTCCACTGCCGGGAAGTTGAAGGTGTACTTGTTGCCCAGGCTGTCGGTGATCGGGAACACGACGCCGATCGGGGCGCGAGTGAAGGTGTTCTTCCAGATCTCCCACGCCCGCTTCGACCAGGCGAGCGTGATGCTGCCGGTGATCGCTGCTTCGGTAGCAATGTGTGCGCCCGGGCCGAGACTGTCAGAGCCGAGGCAGCGTTGCGTTTGCAGGCTGTTGTCGAGGTTGACGGTCATGGCCGAGACGCAGGCCACGCCTTCCAGCGACTGGCCGTTCACCAGGATCGTGCCGACGTTGTTGTTCGATAGGAACGGGGTGGTTGTCGGTGCGTTCGGCGAGACGACGATCGGGGTCTCGCTATCGGCGTAGTCCAGGCACGCCATGTTGAAGGTGGCGGTGATCTTACCGTCGGACGGGATGTCGAGCGCGAAGGTCGAGACGTGCGCGCCCTTGAACACGCCGTAGACGCCGACGTCGTCGTAACCCTTGGCGATGCTGAAGGTGTGGCGGGTGTCACCGACGCTCAGCACGTTACCGGTCCAATTGCCGTAGAAAGCGGCCTCCAGCAGCTGATCGAACGAGCCAAACGAGAACTCCGCCGTCAGGTCGCCGCCGATATCGATGCTGGTGGCCACCGAGCCTTGGCTCAGCCGAGTGTCGGTGATCTCGTCACTGACTTGGGTGTTGACGGTGGGGGTCAGCGCGTTGCCGGTCAGGCGCAGCGTGTCCCAGGTGCCAGTCGGGGTAACGCCGGGCGTCACCTCGGGGATGATGTGTGAAACGACTTTTGCGCCAGAGCTCATTGGAGCCTCCTATTCGCGGGCATAAAAAAACCCGCAGGCGCGGGCGTGGCGGTTGCTTCGCTGTCAGCCGGCGCGAAACCGGATGTTGACGTTGATTTGGTAGAAGCCCTCGAACTCGCCGGCGACCACTTGGCTGGCTTCCATGCACTCAAGGTCACCGGACTGCCAGTAGGCGAAGTGCGCTTCGAGCGAGTCGGCCAGCTCGTTGATGGCCTTGGTTCCGGTGCGCTCACGGGCGAAGCACTGGATGCTGATCTGCCCGGGCTTGCGGGTGTACGGACGGTCGGCCATGCCAGCCATGAAGGCCGAGGCGTACTGGATATTCAGCCGGCACCAGAGGCCGGTCGCCGGCGGCGTGAACACTTCCGGCTGGTTCGGGTAATCGATCCGCGCCTGGTCAACGCCGGTGAAGGCGACCATGCGCGCGGTGATGAGCGCCCTGATTTGCTCAAAGGTCATGTGTAGGCCTCGGATACGCCAATGAACGCGAGGTCATAGACCCCGCCGGGCGCCTGCGTGGAATGCCCCAGCTCCAGCATCTCGCCGTAGGGACTGTTGGTCTGGATATAGATCACGGGAAACTTGCCCGAGGCCTTGATGAGCATGCTGCCCTTGCTGATCGTTTCGCGGCCAGACGGGTCGATGTTGTCGGTTACGGTCATGTCCGGAGAGCCGATTGAGACCAGGTGGCTGCCCCGGAATGTGCCGCCGATATACCCCTTCCCAGCCGCCTGCGCTTTGACGAAGTAGTTCTCTTCGCGCTCCCGCTTGGTCAGCTTCTTGAAGGCCTTGCCACCGGTGCGCGCAGCGTTGCGTGCGTCGACGTTCGCGTCATAAGCATCAGCCAGCGCTACGTTCTTCGTGCGCAGCGCCACGTTGGCCTGCCATAGGTCAGGGTTACCGACCGGCGAGCGGTTCACCACCTCGGTGAGCATGGCGGTCGCGATCACGCGCGCCATCTGAGTGATGTCCTCGCCTGCCTGGTCGGCGAACTCCGTGAGGCTATGGCTCCAGCCCGCTTTGTTGGCCATCAGACTTTCCTCAGCTGGATCTCGTAATGGGCGCCAGCTGGGTCGGTCTGGACGTTGACCACGTCGAAATCGTTGATCTTGTGGCCGATGTCCGGGACCCCGCCGATTGTTTCGTTGGTCAACGCGATCAGCAGCTGGTCTGTTGCGCGAATGTTCACACCGTCTACCTGGGCAATCTTGAAGGCGTCGAATACGCCGCGACCGGTGTAGGCGATGACAACGGGTTCGCCGGCCACCTCATTGACCGGATCCCAGGTTCCCGGCAGCGTCACGCCGCCGCTGAATGGCTTCACGGCGTCCGCCAGATCGGTGTCGAAGGCCTCAGCCAGATCCGCCTGGATCTCTTCACGTAGGGCCATGGGTCACCTGTACACGTTGAAGCTGAAGCCACTGGCGCGCCAAGGCGCGAGAAGCCCCAGCGCGAATTGGACGCCATCGGGGAGCGCGGTGGATTTGCTGGTGTCGATCGAGGCGAACGTCTTGCTGGTGGTCACCGATCCGGCCTTTACAGTCTTGGCCTCCAGCGATCCCTCGGTCTGCTGCTGGTACAGCTTGCCCTCAGAAGCGACAACCGCCAGCTCGGCGCCGGCCTGTTTCACCTCGTCGGGAATGGCGTCCATTTCGATGCCGACCAGGTTGAGCGAGGTCAAATAAGCATTCGCCTGCAGCACGGCGCGGGCCTTCTTGTCGTCTGGTGCCCATGAAGGCCCGAGCTCGGCGTCCACGTCCGCCACGGTGATGTAGGTAGCCATCAGGCCTCCGCTTGAATGAGTGGGGCCGAAGCCCCGGGTGTTACTGGTTGGCCTTCAGCAGCGCGAGCAGCTCAGGCTTCGAGTCGTTGACCTTGTAGGTCACGCCCTTGGCGTCGAGCTGTTCCTTGATCTGCACGACGGTAAGATCATCGAGAGCTGAGCCGTTGTTCTGCGATCCAGGAGTCAGCCGCGCGACTTCTGCGCGGAGCGAATCAACTTCACCCAGCAGTTCATCGCGCTTGCTCTTCAGTGAGGCGATGCCTTCGTGAATAGAGGTCAATGCATCGAACAGACGAATCGGCAGTTCGCCGGCGCCAGGATGTTCCAGTGGAGCGAGACCCTCGGCCGCTTCGATCAGCAGCACGATGCCGTCGCGCTCTGCATTCAACTTGCCGATCAGCTCCTGCAGCGCTGCGCCTTCAACACCGCTTTGGCCATCGATCACCAGAACCGTCGCGGGAGCAGCCTGTCGCAGTGTCACTTCAGGCACATCGAAGGCTTCACCCTCGCGGTCTTCGGTGACGTTCGCGTCGACGATGCGCAAGCCGCGCTCCTTGGCCAGCGCCTTTACGTTTTCCCGGTATTGGTGGAACGGACCGGGCAGATACCAGATTTTGTTGCTCATGATCATGTCCTCGCGGAGCCGGGCACAAAGCCCGGCTCAACAGTCAGGGGTTACTTGGAGGCATCACCGATCAGAGCAACACCGGCGGTGTGCTTGATGCTGGTGGCTGTCTTGTCCCAGTTGGTGCCGGTCGCTAGTTCGGCGTCGGTCGGAGACTTGCCGCCGGCGGTGGTGTCCCAGGTGTAACCCTTGAGGCCCAGGCCGAAGGTGTAGTCGGTCTGGAGAGTGGTTTCGATGCGCTCTTTGCCGTTTGTGGTCTGAACGTTGCTGATGATGTCGCGGCCGTCGTGCACCATCGCTGCACCCTGCACCAGGGACAGAACGATTTCCTTGTTTGGTGTACCGGTCTGCATGAGTGCCGGGGCGTCGGTGACAACCGAGATCTTGCCGAGGATGTCCACCACGCGGACATTGCCGGCCTGGAACAGCTGCTCGCTGTTGGTGAGCGCCTGACCGACCAGCTTGTGGTAGGTGGTGCCCTGCATGATCTGGGTGACCAGCGACTGGCTCGCATCGCCGAACTTCGCGTGAGCGTTGTTCAGTGCGGCCTGGCTGATGCCGGAGGTTGCGGAGACGTCGTTCACAGCGACTGCCTGAGCGGTGATGGCAGCCACCAGCGCAGCGATCGCGGTGTTGAGTTGATCCTTCAGCAAGATCTCGGCGAACGCGCGCGATGCGACTTCGATGCCCTGCGCGGTTGGGCGCTCCAGCCAGGTCATCTGCGATGGCTCGTAGCGAATCGGGCCGAAGCCGCCGGCGACCTTCACCGAGGAGTTCTTCAGCTCGGTCAGGTCGGTGATCGGTGCGGCACCGTTGGCGGCGTAGCGATCGACACGACGCTGGGCGGCGGCAAGGGTCTGGAAGAACGACTCCTGAAGGAAGTCGCCGGTGAAGCCGTCAGGCGACAGCAGGATGGCGCCACGGCTGGCAGCGTTGAACGCCACCAGCATCTGGTCCAGCGTTTCGATGGTCGCCGGCATTACGTATTCGTTGAAGACCTGCATTTGCGACAGGGACATGAGTGATTTTCCTTATTTCTGAGGGAGGTCTGGGAACCGGCTCGCAATTGCGGCCTGTCGTTCCTCTTTGGTGCCGCCGATGTTTCCTTTTGCGGCCCCGCCGCCTTTCCCAGCACCGCCGGCCCCGCCGCCCGATGCCTTGCTACCAGCGATCAGCGGGCCAAAGGCCGGATCGTTGGTGAATTCTGCTTTCAGCTCGTCCAGCGTCGCCGCCGAGAGCTTGCCGGCCGCGTCCAGTACGACGACGGTTGGCTTACCGTCGCGCTGCTCAACGCTGAGCCGGCGTTCGATATGAGGAAGCAATGCCTTTGCGCTGCCAGGGATGGCCAAAGTGGTCGCGATCTCGGTAGCCGTGCGGCCCACAGTCAGATCCCGGATCTGGCCTTGAAGGGTGCTGTTGGTGCTTTCGAGTTGGCCGGTCAGCTCAGCTTCGCGGCGTGCGTACTTCTCGGACCAGGACTTTTCGAGCTCTTCGACGTTGCCGGACTTGCGCAGCGCTTCTTCTCGATCCAGTCGAGCCTGCTCTTCAGCAGCCTTGCGCTTGTCGGCCTCGGCCTTCTTCTCGTCCAGGAGCTCCTGAACTTTGGATTTCAGGCCGGAAACATCTTCCGGCTGTGGCAGCCCCTCAATGCCGAGGACGAACTTGCCGTCCTTCTCGACGTACAGGGCCTGGATGGATTCGTCGACGCCTTCGAGGCTGTCCAGTTGGAATTTCAAGGTCATTGCTGTCTCCCAGAGACTTGGTGCAGGCCCTGCCTGCGGGCATAAAAAAGCCCCGTCATGGACGAGGCTTGTGTGAATAAAAAGCGATGAGAGCTTCAGGTTTGTTGCTTGTAATTACTCTTCGGCGGCCTCTTTGCGAAGTTCCTGTAAGAAATCGGCGTTCAATTCAGCTCTAAACTCTGCTGTAGCGGTACCCACCACAAGCAGCAGTCCGTCGAAATTTTTGGTGCCGAGCTCATGCTCAACTTCGAAAGCAATGGACGGGAAAAATGACGCGTCGATCAACAGCCTCTTGGTTTCGCCGTACTCATAACGACCAATTATTTTGTCGTACCCAGATAACGGCGAACGATTAAGCAGCATTTGTTTTTTAGCATGCGGAGATCGTATAAAAATCCCTTTTATCACCGCAGGCTTTTCACCCGTAGATACGAGATCGATCGTAAAGTTGTCGCTGGTGAAGTACTGGCTGATTTCAACCTTGGCGGTGTTCTCCCTTCGTTGACGGTCGGCCAAGTAAAGAGCAACACCGGCAGCCGAAACCGAGCCAATACCGGATATCCAGTCCGCAAGACTTCCCATGTCGGGTACAAATTTCACGGTTGACGTCGGGTTCATATTAATTCCGGCGATCAGCCCTAGTAATCCACAAAGCACGCACGCGAACAGCGCACCAATTCCTAACATCCATTTCATGCGAACCAAGAGTCCAAAGTGATGGCAATTCACCACTCTAAAGTCCGGCGCGCTCGAACGCCAGCGGCTCAAGATCCTTCAGTTGCTGGAGAGTCAGCGTCTTGCCGTTGTCGTCGATGAACTTGTCGAGGGTCAGCTCGCCCTTACTGAAAAGCGCGTACCGGTTCGGACCAAGAATGTCGCGCTGGAACGCCGCCGGCTGACGAGCCAGCCATTCCTGATAGCTCGTCTTGCTCGACACCAGCGTCACCCCGTCAGGGCCGATTGAGGGCCGCGTCGAGCCTTTGATCTCGCGTGCAAACTCGTCCTTCAGCACCGGAATCAGCGTCGTGCGGCAGCCCCAGTGATACGGCGGCTTCGGCCCATCCAACGGGATAATCGTCTGGTCGACGCTCATGCAGAACAGCGTGGTCTTCGAGTCCAGGGTCGCCACCCTGCGCATTCCTGCGAGAATGTCGTCGTTCGTCTTCAGCGTCTCCACTCGCGCCGTGCTGGCGATGTGGTTGGTCATGGTCCGGACCAGTGCGCCGGCCTGATCCTGCTGCAACTGGTGAATGCTGGTCAGGCGTCGGCTGATCTGTTGGCTCGTCTCGCCGAGGCTGGAACCGATCTGAATCTCGCCGATGATCTCGGCGACCTTCTTGGTTCCGAATTGGTCGAGCGCACCGCTGATGCTGATGCGCTGGATGCCCTTGCGTGCTTCGAGCTGCAGCGGATCGGCCAGTGCAGCGGCGGAGATCATCTCGGCCGACGGCACATTGAGCTGAACCACCGCGCGGACAACCTTGCCCAGCATCGTCGCGTTGAACTGCGCCTCATAGGTGGCGAACTCGCCGAGATCCAGCTGAGCGCGCCCTTTGAGGTCGTCGTAGATGCCCCGCAAGTCGCCCTGAAGCGTTTCGATCTGAGAGTTGTACCGACGCGTGCCGTAAGCGCTCAGGCCGTCCGAAACGCGCTGCTTTGCCGTCTTGATGGCCTTGCTGATGAACGAAGCCACACGCTTCAGGTTTCCGCCGGCATATCGCTGGACGTAAATCTGGTGCCGCGTGGCGGCGTCCTCAAGAAAGCCCTCATTGCTCATCGTTTCCGCCTACCGGTGGCGCGCTGGCCAGCTCTTCGTCGATCTTCTCGTCGGTGCGATCAGCCTCAAGTACGCCACCCTGACGCAGGTTGACCCGGACGTCCGACTTCGCAATAAAGCCCTGCTGCCACAACTGCACCTGGGCGAGGATGTCTTGCGCGGTCATCGTCTCGTCGAAGAACGACTGGTTGAGCCAGAACACGGTGCCCTTCACGTCCGGTGCATCCATCATGAATCGCTCGGCGTCGATGATGGCTCGCTTCAGGGCCTCGGATACGTTGCCGGCAATAGTGCCCAGCACGCTGTTGTCCGAGCTGTACCGGATTCGAACAGCTTCTGCCGTCTCGGCGCCGCTGCCCTTCTGAACGACGCGGGCGCCGATCATCAGCATCTGCTCTTCCTTGTCCTTCATCAGGGTTCGGGCGAGCTGGGTTTCAGTGGCCTGCAGCATGACCGCAGACCCGGACTTGCCGAGGTTGTGTCCACGCCGCGAGCCGATGTGCATGCCGTTCGGGTTCAGTTTTGAAAACTCGTCGGATTCGATGCTGGTGGTGATAAACAGCGTCGGCTGGCTGCTGATGAAGCCGCTTTCCTCCACCGTGGCGCTGTTGCCGTAGTGCAGGATGTTGACGTCTGCCAGGTCTTCCAGCGGAGACTTGTCGATGCTGGCGTCGTTGTTCTGGGCGCCGTAGAAGCTGAACGGGATGTGATCGAAGGGCTGGCCGGCTTTATCGGTAGGCTGCGTCTCCTCGACACTTTCCTCGCCCTCCTTGTAGACGCGCTGAATGTATCGCCCATCGACCAGCAGCAGAACCCGGTTCTGCGTATACGTCTCGCGAGACAAATCGGTAGCGTTGAACTCTGACACACACTCCCGCAGGTTCACGTACACCAGGCGCTTCACGCCATCGATCACCTGCTCGTCCCAGTCGATAATCGACAGGGCGTCGTAGTGGTGGATCAGGGCGCGCTTTGTGGCAAGGTCGGCCATCGAGCTGACACCGCTTTCAGTGGCCACGGTCGGGAAATCGACCAGAAAGCCACCTCGCCCGCTGTCCAGGCACTCGCCAACGGACTCCTTCGATAGCTGCTCAAGGCTGGTACCGTCGCCGCTGGCGTTCTCCTTCAGGTACTCCACCGCGGTTGGCAGCGAGAGCTCGGCAGTCTTGCGGAACACCGCCCCCATCAGACCGGTGCGGGTCCGGCCGGTGATGTTGAGGAACATCGCCCGCTTCTTGTATTGCTTGTAGCGAGCCAGGTTCTCCGGAGATTTGTTTTCCGGGTCTGGCATCGGCAGGTATTCGTCGTGCTTGCGCACCTCACGCGCACCGGCTACGCAGCGTTTCACCAACTGCCAGCCAGGCAGGGCTTGTGCGTACTCTGCCCGGGGAGTGCTGAAATTCGCCATGGATGGCCTCAGAAGCTGAATGTGACAGGAATGTGCGTGACTGATACGCGCTTGCTCTTTGCGACCGCGAAGTAACGCCATGCATCCGCCGGGTGAGACGCCCAATCGTGAAGCGGCCGGTCTTTCCAGCAGCCCTTCTTGTCGTCCCACTCTTTGCGGTAGTTCTCAAGGGCGGTGATGCCCTCCTCGCACTTCGCCTCGTCAAAAGCGCAATGGGCGAGGATCTCTCGCGCCTGGTCGATGCCATCGTCCACACCGATCTTCGGCACGACCTGGAACGTCATGCGGTAGTGCTGGCCGTCGATCTCATAGCCTTCGCGCGCCATTTCCCGCCGGGTCTTGGCATCGCTGCCGAACTCACGGTTGTCGATGTCGTGCGGCCCCCAGTGCTCGGAGTAGGTGTAACCCTTGTCCTTGAGCACCTTCATGTAGTGCCGCAGGCCTTCCCCGCTGTTCTGGTAGAAGTCGATGACGTGGTATTCGTTGCCGACCTGACGCACGAACCAGATGGCCGTGGAGTCGCCGACACCGATGTCCCAGAAAGTCATCACCGGCAGGTGGCTGTTGTCTGGCAGCGTACCAATGCGCTGAGCGGCATACAGCTTGGTGAACTGCTGGGCGTAGTAAGCGCCCTCGATCGACTGCTGGAAGGCTTCGGCCGGGATCGACGGGTATTCCCGCTTCATGTCGTCGCCGAGGGTCTTCTCCTTGGCCGCGTACCAGGCGCGCTGACCCGGGTTCGTGTCGATGCCGTGTTTTGCGAACAGCTCGTTAAAGTAATCGGTCAGGCGCTGCGGGATGATCGCCTCGGCTGAATCGAGCCAGTAGGCTTTGTTCTTCCACCAGCTGAAGAAGAAGAACTTCCAGTCCAGCTTGCCGAGCGGCGTGCCTGACAGCAGCTGTTTCTCGGCGCTCTGCGAGTACTCGAAGAAGTAGCCCGCCCGCCCCTCCGCCGTCGATTCAATCGTGACGAAGCAATCGGTGGCCACAGCCTCAAACGCGCCGGTGACGATCTCGCGCGCCTTGTGCGGAAACTTTGCGCAGATCTTCCCGAACTCGGAGACGTGCAGGTAGCGCAGCGTGCCGCCCCGAAACGATGTGCTGACGTAGAGTGAGCCGCCCTTGCTGAATACCAGCTCGCCGGCAGCATCGTTGCTCGCAGGGTTCGCGGCGCGGATCTCTTTCGGCAGGTTGTCGTAGGCGTACTTCACCTTCTCCCGGAACAGGCGCTTAGCGTCGTTCAGGGTGTGAGCAATCAGCGCGCACTTGGCCGACTCGAACAGAGCGGCGTCGAGCTGGATGATGCAGCACTCGGTTGTGAAGCCGAGCTGCCGAGCCTTCAGGATGATGTTGCGGGTATGTATCCCGTCGAAGTATTCGATCTGCTCGTCCGTCATCCGGAAGCGGACTTTCTTGCCCTCCTTGTCGGTGATGAAGTAGAGATTGTTCAACCGCCAACGCTTATCCCGGAGCAGCTTCATGTGCTCGGGCTTCATGTCAGGCGTCCTTCGATAGTTCGTCCATCATCTTCGAGAGTTCGTCGGCTTCGTCCGTCTTCTCCTTCTCGTCCAGGCTGTATGCCTGACGCTCCAGAACCTGCAGGTTCTTCATTGCAGAGGAAAGCTGGAACAGTGTTTTGGAATTGCTGGGCAGCGAGACGGCGGCGAGCATTGAGGCGCGGCGCATACCGTTGTTGTCTTCGGAGGTCTCGGCCTCGATGTCTTCTTCGATCTCTTCGCGGCGCTGGATGGTCGACAGCAGATCATCCATCAGCAGGTTCGCAAGATTCGTCGCCTTGCGAATGTCTCGCCGGTGGCTGCGAACCACCCGGGCGCCTTCCTCGGCGGCCTCTTCGATGATCTCTGCATCTAGTTCGCAGTTCGCGCCTTGGTCGTTGCGAACCTCTCCGCGAACCAGCTTGCTGCGAACCTCTTTGCGTACCTGGTCAGAAAGGTCTCTTGCCCATCCAAGGGCTTTGGCCCTCTTCCTGATGGCGGTGTCGCTCACGCCTTGGCGCTCAGCGATTGTTCGGATGGAAAGCGAACCTGCCCGGTAGGCTCGTTCGATCGCCTCCCAGTCGGGTTGCTTGGTTGTCATGGGGATCCTTATTTTTGCTTGATGGTCATCGTGCGGATAGTGCCACCGGTGTAGATGTCTCGCTTCATGGCGGCACGAACCGCGCCCACTGCGTTTGCACCCATATCCATCGCTGCTAAGGCATAAGCGGAGCCACTGCCAATGGCGTCAGGATTGGATGGGTCGAGCTCCTGCTTCCAAACACCTGTCTTGTCGTCGTGGCCGACCATCATCAGCTTGCCACCATCGACGACATAGCCCGAACACTCCACAGGAACAAGCGAGGGGGTTCCGAAGTAGGCAGCAATCAAAGCCTTCTCGTCACATACCGCTCCAGCCAGGAAGAAACTGACGCCATCCACGGTCGCGCACTTCAGGCAATCATCTGAGACGATCGCGCCTGACCTGGTCTGCCGCGAGTCATAG
Source organism: Pseudomonas sp. AM14(2022) (assembly GCF_036346455.1). Classification (NCBI taxonomy): domain Bacteria; kingdom Pseudomonadati; phylum Pseudomonadota; class Gammaproteobacteria; order Pseudomonadales; family Pseudomonadaceae; genus Pseudomonas; species Pseudomonas sp. AM14(2022). Next base: position 84,762 of record NZ_JAOTNY010000012.1, on the reverse strand, counting down.
GCGATAACGCCGTCTTTGTAGGCAATGGTGGTCATTCTCTCTCCAGTGTCGCGACACAATTTGCACTCTCGCGAAACGTGTCGCGACCTACTTGCTCTGACTGCGCTTGATCTGCGCGTCCACTTGGTCTGCACAGGTGTCGAGCAGATTGATGGCTTGATTCTTCAACTCCCACAGCTGGCCATTGTCGGCGAGGTCTTCATCAGCTACGCGCTCACAGGGCACCAACTCAGGGGGCTCGACTCTTACCGCCGCTGTCTTTGTTACCAGTGGCGGCTTTCCCGCGCAGGCCGTCAGGCAGAGGCTGAGCAGCCCAATCACGAACAGGCTTGCTGTTGCGTTTGAGTTCTTCAAAGTTCTTCTCCGCCTTTCTGGCTTTGGCCTGACTGGCCTGTAAGCGCTTGTTCAGGTCTTTCTGGTAATCGGCGTTTCGCTGGGCTTCGGCGCGCAGGGTGGTGATCGTGGCCTGGCTTTCAAGGTTGGCATCGACCGCCTTCTTCTTCTCGCTGGCTTCGAATGCCACCTCCCCGCGAAGGGCGATGACGCGCGACTGCTGAATCCCAATGAGGAGCAGGCCGACCAGGGCGATGATGATTGCTGCAGCGAAGGCTTTCATGCGGCATCCGCCTTGCGACCGAGGAAGCGGGTCACCAGCTCGCGGATAGCTGTCACGCCGAGGAACCCAATAGTCCCTCCCGCAGCAACCGACAGACTGGGCGGCCAGGTCATCCACTCGATCACGCTGGACGCAACAAGGCTCAGCGATCCACAGATCAGCGATTCGAAAAGGATCCGACGCTTACTGGTTTCCTTCGCGTCGTACATCACGCGAAGCAACGATACGGTGATGGCCATGATTGCGCCCTGCCAGAGCGGATTGCTCAACGCCAGCCAGATCTTGGCCCAGGTGTCTGGCTTATCAGGCATGGTAGGCATCCGAGTTGCCTCCCCCATGGGGAGATTGATAAATCCGGCGTCCGCTGCACTCCCAGCTCGGAGCAATGGGTGTGGGGAGCCGAAAACGGAAAAAGCCCCTGCAAGTGCAGAGGCCCCTGAATAGGTGCGCTCGTCTTTCCGAGCTGTCGGCCAAAGGCTTTCTCAACGTCGACGCCCCTTTGCATCGATCTCGCTGATCGTGTCTCGCGCCACCCTGAAAGCATTGTGAGGTCAGAGTGCGCGGGCTGCCGGCGTTGATCCGTGCGTCGCACTATCCGGCTATCGACGTCCAGGCCTTCCCGAAGGCTGTCCTGGCTACAGGTAAAACTACAGATTCTTTTTGTGGATGCGCCAACCCAGAGCGACACCGGGGTGCAGATACTCGCCGGTGCGCGGATGGCGCGAGAAGTCGGTCTCGCCAACTTGGCGTGCGACTGCCTCCCAAGCCGTTCTGGCGCGTTCCAACAGATTGCCTTTGGCTTTCAGCTTCACGTGCACCTCCAGAAGGTTGAATTTGAGGCAATAAAAAACCCGGCGCGCTGGCCGGGTTTAGGGTTTCGTGTGCGTTTCGCGTTACTTGTGCACTATGGGAAAATTACCTCACAAACCCCAACATAGCAACAACTTTATGCCGCATCTTCAGATTTTTCATCAAAGATGACCTGCCATATAGGCTGCAATGCCTGAACATCCACTTCTGAGATAGCTTCACGCAGGAAATTCCACACATCCTTCCAGTCTCGATCCCACACTTTTGGCTCAATACGCACGCCGTAAAGCTTCAGCATCCCCTCAGCCACTCGCGCCGGCCCCCACTGCTCGCCTCCGTGAGCCTCAACCTTGTAGGACTGCAAAGCTATGGTGATCATGCAATGGGCCTTCGCTGCCTTTGCGTCCGTCAGGGCGGAAAAGTCCACATCATTCCAGATCAGCTTCTCGGCGTTGAGCACATGAACCATCGTCATGCATGGGTGGTACAGGTAGTGACCGAGCTGCTGAACCTGGAACGGAAGCGTGTCGATTGCTCGGAGTACTTTACCGATGGTTGCCAGGTGCGCAGCTCTGGCGGTAGATCGGCCAACCGGTGTACGACGCGTCTCGCTGATGCTGATCTTCTGGCGCACGACCTGAATGCGCTCTTCCTTGTCATCCCCAAGCGCAGCGAACACGGCCTCGGCGCGGCGCATGCGCTGCCCCTTCTTGATCGGTGCCGACTGCGCCTTGTCGATGGCCACAGCGCTGATCGACGCGTTCGATTCGTGCTGCGCTTCAGTCCACACCTGTCTTGCGTTGATCAGCTTCATGCGGCTTCCCCTTTTTTCAGCTCTCTTGTTTTGGCTCGGTATTCGGCGGTTATCGCCTTGAGTTCTTCTGCGGTGTACTTGCGCGGCTCATGGTCAGCCTCAAGGGCCTCGACCGCATCTAAGCCGATCCGGGCAATGAGGCCGGCGCGGAACCCTTGGGAAACGGTGTACCCCTTGCGGGCGTGCATGTAGGAGCCTGAGTTACACGCTTTGCACTGAAGCCATATATTTTCAGGCACCATGCGCAGTTCTGGCCTGGCCCCCTTGCCCATGAAGTGGCCAGCATCGAATGCGCCGCCGACCTTCCAGCCTTGAGCCGCAAGAATTACTTCCTGCGACTCGCCGCAACTGATGCAGCCGCTGCCGATGCTCAGCTCGTAGGTGCGCCGGTAGTCGCGCACAGCCTTTTCCGCGTCCTTGAGGTGATCCGACCGAGTCTTCAGCGCCTCCTTGCGGACCTGGATCTCGGCGCGCCCGATCTGATCCAGCGCTTTCCGGGCCTTCGCCTGATTGACGTCCTTGATGGCCAGACCGCACTTGTAGCCACATACAGCCTGCCCGAGTCGCTGCGGGACGAATGAGTCCCCGCAAGCTGGGTTCTTGCAATTCTTCGGTCGTGGTTTTTTGCGTTCGATGGTCATAGAGCCACCGTCCGAGCATTGCTTGCGATGTGCGAGCGGAGCTTGTTCACACGAGCCCCCAGCGAATCAAAAACACGGCCGTCAAACCCCGGGCATTCTCGATACCACGCCATTAACCGCTCAACTTCTTGGGCTTTTGCTTTCTGCCAAGCAGCGTGTGCATCCTCAGCGGTGTCGTATCGCCCCAGCCGCTTATTCTTCCCGTCTACGCTAATGCAGGACGCGTACTTTTTGCGTGAAGGCTCCCAGCTGACACCTATTGGCAGATCTCGGGGGGTCCGCGGCAAAATGAAGAGGTTATTCAGCCGCTGAGGTACGAAGCAGCAAGACTCGGCGGAATAGGCGCGGCTTCCAGGAATTAGCAAGTCCTTATCCAGGGCATACCTTTTCCCTGAACCTTCAACTAAATCGAACCCAGGCTGCTCTACCGCCCAGTCACCGAACTGTTGGAATGATTCGAACCCGTTGTTTACGTCGCTGTAAGATTGGTGTGTTCTGCCGACGAAGCTTTTCGGGTTGCATCGATCAGCCATCGCGTTCCACAAATTGCCAAGTCGGGTGTAGCGGCACTCCAGCGTATCTTCCGTGCGGACTGTCCAAGACTTAACCCACTCACCAGATGCATCGCGGAAGTTATCGCACCCATGAGTGCTAAATTTATTGATCTTGCCCATGGCTAGTACCTTCCACCCCATTTGTCCTGCTCAGTCCAACGCACGTCATGCTCGGCGCCGAAGGCATGCATCAGCTCGAACAAGTCGCTGAACCACTTCTGCGACTGCTTGCGGGTCGATACGGCCATCACGACGAAGCCACCGTCGAGGCCGGGCTCCGCGCGCTGCTTCTCCAGCGAGGCACTGAAAAGGCACTTCCAGTCCTCGCTGGTCAGCTTCTTGCCGTGCCAGATGACCTGCTCTGATACGTCCTTGAGCATTGCCCACATCTTGCGGTTGCAGATGTCCGGGCGCTTTTCGTCCTTGATGACGACGATCTTCGGCGTGGTGAAGTCGGTTGCGTGCAGGACGCCCATGAGGCGGCTGATATCGCGCTGGCTGCGGATTGGGAACTCGTTCATGCCGCAACCTCCGTCGCCATAGCGCTCGTGTATTTCTCCACCAGGTGGGAACGGGAGACGAACGCATCGACGACGAAACCTCCGAGATCGATTGCGAGCGGATCACCGTTGCCCTGGCCGCGCGGCACGTAATACTTGCGATCCTCGCGGCCTTGGACCGGGTCAATCACGAAGTAACCCTCATCGGTCACCTCGATCAGGATCTGGTGATTGCCAGCTTCGATATTGAGTGACGGCGCCGTGCAGAGATAAACGCCCTCGTCCGCCAGCGGCGGGTTGTCGACACTGAAAAACGCCGTGTATTTGATCCCGAGGTATTCGAGCATTTCGCGCATGGTCAACTCGCCCTCGCGGTATGGCTTGTGCAGCTCATCGATGACCTCGGCAGCAGGTCGACCGGCAAGCATCGCAAGGCACGTTGAAACGCAACTCACCGGGCACGGTTGCATCTGTCGAACGATCAGTGGATTCATGACTGCTCTCCCTTGCCCAGGGCTGAAAGGATGTCGTGCAGATAACCCGTCGCCACACTTGGCTGCTTCCCTGCGGAATCACACAGCTTCTGAACGAAAGCTGTAGCGCTCTGCAGGCGATCGGCATCCTTGCGCAGAGCCTCGTTCTCGACCTTGAAGCGATCACACTCGCCCATGACTTCGCCGATAGCCCAGCTCAGGCCAAGCTTGGCGTCTTTCACCTCTCGCAGATCTGCCCGCAGGCATTCGTTCTCTGCGATCAGGGCCAGGACTGCGGCGGGATTCGCGGCGAGCACCAGATCCGCGTAATCCTTGTTCTGCGCCATGAACTCGGGGAATGACCGGTTCTGATGCACGTCAAAGACGATCCCGTTGTCGTTCCGGATGTACAACGCGCCGTGGCTGCGCATGAAGCGAAGCGGCTGATGCTGCTGGCACGCCTCGGCAATCGCTTTTAAATCGCGAGAGTCATTCATTCGGCGAACTCCTTGAGCAATTGACGTGCGCCCATGACGGCACCCTTGTCGCCGGATGTGCGGCTAATGTCCTGCAGCCATCCGAGCATTCGGGTGTTCTGTGCTTTCAGGTCGATGACCATGCCAAGCAACTCATCCCCGTCGGCGTCCATGTCGGACTTGAGTGCTTCGCCAATCGCGCCAAGGTCGCAAGCCGCCGCCAGAAGCATGCGTTTGTGCGATTCCAGATCCTTAATCAGGGCCAGCACGCCTTCACGCGCTGCAACCATGAACTTGGCGAAATCAGCGTTGCAGGCCTCGACATAGGTCGGCCCGTCGTAGTCGTAATCCTCCCCTTCGAGACGGAATGGCTTGCCGTAGACGGAGTAAAAACCAGTCGCGCCGCCGCCAAGCGATTCGCCTGATGGGCCGTTGAAGAACGGTTCAGTGTTGCTGTCCCAATCCAGATCGGCCGGGAATTCCTCGGCCAGACGTTTCAGTTCGCTGTAGTCGGTCATGTCAGAAACCCTCCTTGCCGCGCTGAGATTCCCAATCGAACGGGACCACGATCATTCCGCCCTCGCGCAGACGGTCGACACAGCGGTCACCCATGGCGGCTGGCAACTGGCTGGCTTCGAGGTTGGATATCACCACCGTGGGGCGTTCCTGCTCGTACCGGCCGTTGATGATTGCGAACAGGGTCGTCAGCTCGAAGTCGCTCGGCTGCTCCTTGCTCACGCCTACTTCGTCCAGCACCAGCAGATCGGGATCGATCAGGCTCGAAAGAATCTCGGCCTCGCTGCGCTCGCTGTGCTTGTCGTACGTGGAGCGGATCGCCTGCAGGATGGCGCCGACAGTGCGGTACACGGCAGTGCGAGACGTGTTGTGCAGCAGCTCGTTGGCCATGCCGGCGCCGAGGTGCGTCTTCCCGGTACCGGGCTTGCCGATCAGCACCATGCAGCGACCGGTCTTCAGGATCTCGTCGAAGATCTGGACGTAGTGCTGGCAGAACCGGAGGGCTTTGCGCTGGCCGTCGTTCTCGGCCTGGTAGTTGCCCAGGGTGCGAGTGGTAAAGCGCTTTGGGATCAGCGCATCGCCCAGCTTGCGAGCGAGGGACATGCGCAGCTCCATCGCCTTGTTGGCCTGCTCAGCGGCTTCGGACTTCTCGCGGGCGATACGGCTGCACTCAGGGCAGTTGCTTCTGAGCTCCCGGCCCAGCACGGCATAAACCTTCTGGTCGTAGGAACCGTGGGTTTCGCACTCAGCGGGCTGGATGCGAGTGCCCGGCGGCAGTTCTGGAGTTGCCTGGACTGGCTCAGAGCGCATAGCTGCCGTCCTCCCGCATCTTCAGGCCGGAGGTGTAATCGCGATCAGCGAAGCCGGTGTGACGGGATTGCGGGAACGGGTGCACGTTGCTGGCGACCTTGTCCGGGAAAATGCCGGTCCAGCCGTTGGAGATCGAGGTGGCGAGCACCTGATCCGGCGCGGCATGGCCCAGCAACGCCTTGGCCTGCTGCTCACAGCTCTTGGCGGTCAGCGGCTTGCGGATTTCCTTGCGGTGCTGGCACCAGTCGGCCCACGCGCTTTCGGACACGTTCTCGGGCTTGGCAGTGAGCGGATCGAATTTTTTCGCCTTCCCCGGAGCGCCAGCGACAACCCCTTTCGGTTCATTGATGGTTAATTGATGGTTAATTGATGGATTGGGTGCAGCTGGTGCACCCCGTTCGGTCGTCATTTGCACCCCGTTGTGTTGTGAGCTGCACCCCGTTGTGTCTTCACTTGCACCCCGTCCAGAACCGGGTGCAGGAGATGCACCCCGTTCAATGCAGAGGTCATAGACGACAGGCCGGCGGTCGTGACGGTCGATATAGGCAGCGGCAATTATCTGGTTGCCCAGGCGGATCGCCCCAATCTCCAGCAGGTAGTCCAGCTTGTAGCGGACGGTGCGCAGCGAGAGTCCGGTGTCAGAACTCAAGCTATTGGCAGAAGGAAAGGCGCCCTTTCCATTCTTGTCGGCATAATTGGCGAGGCACAGCAGGACATGGCGCGCGGTAGCGTCGACAATGTCGTTCTGCTCGAGCGCCCAGCTCATGGATTGAACGCTCATTGCAAAGTCTCCCATTCCGGGAGGAAGTCACCGCTCAGGAGCTTGCTGACGGCCATGTCTCGGATCGACTGTGGGTTGATGCCAGTAAGCCGGCGAATCAGCACCTTGGAAGCCAGGACCGCTGTCATCAGCTCAAATCGAGCGTCATTGGTGCAGTCTGGGCACTTGGATTCCTCGGAATCCAGATACACACTCATGGCAAAGTCGCTTTTATCCCAAGCCATGAAGGCCAACTGGTCGTTGGTAAATTGCTCCATGTAGGCGTCGTCGATGAGGGTAGCTTTTGTCGTCGACTTGCTCATGCCCCACCCCCGAGCAAATCAGCATCACGGCGCGCCCATAGGGCCTGGAGCTTTGTCAGGCCTTTACCAGTGACGCGAGGTGTGGACACGGTAGTCTTGCCGTTCTCGGGATGCTCAAAGGTGCTGAGCTTCGCCGTCAGGTAGCCGGATTCAATCGGGCCTTGCATCGGCTCGTTCTTACGAAGAGTTACCCAGCGGCGCTGGCGCAGGAATGCCATCAGGCGGTTCTGGCCGGTGCCGATCAGTTTTGCGGCCTCGGCCACCGAGTAGGTTTCGTGGGTGACCGTCACTGCGTCGAAGAAAGCTGTCTTCGGCGCGTCGGCGGCGACCTTCTGCTCGAGCATCAGGTTTTCGTGGGAAAGCTCGGTGTTGTCTGCTTCCAGGGTTACAACCTTGCGCACGTTGTCTGTCAGCAAGGCCAGCAGGACTTTAGGGTCGTTGAGGCTTGCGATGTCGAAAGCAGGCTTTGCGTGAGCCATACGCCAGAACTCTTTCACCAGTCGCTTTTTGAAGTCGCGGACGATGACGCTGTTGCGCATGTAGGTAAGGAGTAATGTCGATTGCTGCTCATTGAGTGTTGCAATCTCCCTTGCTTGCTGGCCGCCAGCCGTTTGAAAGGTCTGGATTTCAAATCCGACCCTTCCAAACTCTTCCATGTCCGCTTGGTAGGTTCTGACCAGCTTAATAACGCTGGCATGATCAACTTCGCACCCTGCCGCGATGGCGAGAGTGGTAGTAACTGCCTCGCCATCTACAAGGCTGACGATTTCAGTACGCGACACGTTTTCAAAACTCGAAAAACGTGTCGCGACACCGGCGGGGGTATTGACGATTGACTGGGTAGTGGGCATTATTCGCTCCAGAACGTTGTTGCAAGCGCTGTTAAAAGAACCGACCTGATCCGTCGGTTTTTTTGTGCCTGCGATTTGGTGGATGGTTGTTTCATTGGCAGTTCCTCATGAGTCCCTGAGGGGCTTATCAGCCCTTCCGTCCTATGGAAGCGACGTTGCTCCGGCTCTTTGGTGGCCGGGTCATTCGATCCAGCGCCCGGTTCATGATTGTTGCGGCCATCTCTTCTGGCGTTACCCCGTTGCGTCTGGCTAATAGCTCCAGATCAGCGAGTCCCTGCCAGTCGAGCTGGATTTCCAGCGGTTTTCTTTCAGGCACAGGGCCTCCTCGGCTACTTCAGGCCACGTCTGTTTTCGCGTTAAGCTCTTCCATCATTTGGTTCAGGCCGCGCTCCAGGATTTCGCGAGCGAGCACAGCTTTTTGAGTCCGCTGAAAGCGGGCCATCGCTGTCAGCAGGTCGTCAGCCGCCTCGTCCAGGCGAACCTTGGTCGGCTTGTCGTGAAGGTGGTCAGGTTCGAAGTACGACATCTGTGGTTCCTTGTGTGGTTGGAAGTGGTTAGGCAGCGGATTTCTTTAGGGCGTCTTCGTAGAGGCTTTCAATGGCCTTTCCAGTTTCGTAGCGGACATCTGCGCCCTTGCTCGCGCGGTGAATGGTCGGCTGCGTGGTGGAAATGCGATCAGCGATCGCCTTCTGCGAAAAACCCAAGCTGAAAAGCTCTGTGAGCATTTCTTGAATAGTCATATGTGCCTCCAATTCGGCAGCGTATTGCCCGCATGATACGCAGTCGTATAAACGGAGGCAATACACTTGCGCAATACGTTTGTCTATTGGTGGAAAATGCACATCGGAGATAGGATCGCTGCCGAAATGGCGGCTAAAGGCTGGAGCGAGGGCGAGCTGGCGCGTCGAGCAGGCGTCACGCAGCCAACCGTTCACAGGATAATTTCCGGTGAATCGAAATCCCCAAAGCGGGAAAATATTGAAAAGATCGCTAAAGCGCTGCGCGTGGCAAGTAAATGGCTATGGGATGGCGGGGCGAAGAGCGAGCCTGATTCCTTTGATGCAAACGTAGAGCCGGCAACAGGGCCGAGCCGTTATTACGAATATCCGGAGATCAGCTGGGTGCAGGCTGGAGTTGCGTGCGAAGCAATGGATCTGTTCAACGTTGGCGACTTCGAGGCGATCCACCCTTCAGATGCTTGGGCGGGGCCAAATGGTTTTTGGCTGAAGGTGCGCGGCCCATCAATGACATCGACCAACGGCATGAGCTTCAGCGAAGGAATGATCATCCTTGTTGCGCCCGGAAGCGATGTCGAGAGCGGCCAATACGTAGTGGCCAAACTCATAGACACCAACGAAGCGACATTTAAGCAGTTGGTTCGCGACTCCGGGAAGGCTTACTTGAAACCCCTCAACCCTGCTTTCCCAACAGTTGAAGTCGATAACACCTGGACGGTTGTCGGCCGCGTCGTAGATGCGAAATGGCCTCGATCGGTTCTTTGATCAGACGAGGCGTATCAGGCGACAGCCAACTCCCATCGAGATAAGTCGAGGAATGGTAATTTTTTGGTGCGCTGTCAGCCTGTCCTTCACCTTTACCTCGACCATGAGCACCTCGGTCCCGTTTGTGAGCTCCAGATCAGGCCACCCATGGGACATTGCGCCGTCGAATTTTGCGTAAACATCCAAAAGCTGGTGCCAGAACGCCTCGGGATAGGCGGCGATGAATTTGCGCGCTACGTGGCTTCCCGATGGCGTCATTGGCCATACTTCCGCGCATGCCGTGCAAATCCTCGAGTAGTCCTTCAGGACAGATTCCACATCTGACAATCTGCTGCTGAGCACTTCGTGCATTTCCGCGATAGGCTGGGGTGGCACCTCCCTGCCTCCCTCTAGAAGCTTTTCGATACCCTGGGCGGTCATCGGTATTAAGTAGTGGATTGCATGCATGAGCGGTGTCCGCACGGGGTCGACCGCCTTGTACGGATTGCGCTCAATCAGATATGGGAGCAGGAGCGCCCTAAAGATTGATCTCGTTAAATTTCCCTCCGTGTGCTCGCCCTCCCACCCCTCGCTTTTCATCAGCGCCAGTGCGGCATTTTCTGGGCGCCCTTCGCGCGGAAGTCCTATCCGCTGTTCCTTCATAGGCCATTCGAGCCATTTTTCAGCCTGAGCAGGCATCGATTGCTCATGCGCCGACACATCGAAATCCATTTCTTCTCTCGCTACCAAATGGGGCGAAGAAGAATCTCACCAAAAATAATGCGTGCGCGTATTGACGCAATTTATACGCTGGCGTATTGTTCACCCATCGCAGCGACACACAGCCACTGCGAAGGGCCTCAACAGACCCGCCGCTCTTTCACAATTTGGAATCTTCGCGGATCGATCCCCGGAAACGGGCATAGCGCGAAACACAAACTTCGATCTCCATGCAGGCTCTGGAACCTGCCGGACTCCCCATATGGGAGGACGCCAAACCATGCAAGCCAGCCGGCGAAGAACACCGAACACGAAATGTGTGACGCCGGCCAGGTGGGGAAACCGAGGCGCCGAGCATGGGATGGAATCGAACTCAGGCATTTTTTGCCTTAGTTCAAAAACAGATTTCACTGGCTGGCCTTGGCGACAGGGCCAGACGGGAAATCAACTGAGGGCAATTAAATGGCCTGCAAAATTTGCAGCTCAAGCAATACGGCTTCGCTGGGCATGCGTACCCCGCACCTGTACTGCAGGTCATGCGGAGCGCATGAATACGAAGGACAGGTGATCGACAAGAATGCCTGGAACTCTTGGATCAACGGCCACACAGAACGACCTGTCGGAGATTCCCATGCTTCAACTCATCCTGATCGGCGCAGCGCTCAGCCATGCGCGGCCAGAACCGCCACCTGATGACGGCCTGCCAACCGGTCCATTGCGCTTCCACTGTGAGCGCTGGCGATGTACCGAGGGTCAGCGTTCGTTCTGGCGCGCGTTGCCCAGCCCCAAATACTGACTATTGAAGCTGCATCGCAGGCAACACCGAAAAGGCCCTCACGTCCAGTTGGGCCTTTTCACTACTCGCTCCCACAGACCAGCCGCTCTATTCCGGGCGCTGGCAGCACGAAAACACTTACTTCGCTCCCACAGCCGACACCACCCGAATGCACTCCCCTCCGCGCCCAACGGCAACCAGCGGAGCGGATGAGTGCATCCGAGTTTTGTTGGATCAACCAAAGAGGTTTCCGTAATGCCGAAGATCATTGATGTGATCAGGACGAAGCGGGGGCAGACGTTTCTGCTGCTCGACGAATTACCCCGCTGCGTTTACGAGCGCACCGGAAACCTTTTGGTATCGAACGACGGCGGCTTTTACGACTTCCTCCAAATTGTGCCGGGGTCGCGCGACGCCTTCGCCGGGCGGGAATTCACGATCCAGCTCACGGATGGGTCAACGCTGGAATGCAGGGGTCAGGTCTGGTCGTGCGGTGCTGATGTTGGCGTACCAACCGCACAGGTCGGCGTAGGAACTCTCGAGTCTCTTGCAAGCTGCTACGTCTTCAGCTCGGCCACAGTCGACGTATCGCTGGTGAACGAATGGCTCTCGAAAAACAAGCCGAGCAGCCGGTACTACAAGTACGACAAGCGCGAGACGGTCGAGTACTGGGAAGCCATCTACCGCACCGAGAAATGGGGCAATCGAATTTCTCCGGCTCGGGCCCGGAAGCTCCGCAAGCGTGGTGCGACCATCTGGCGCGTAGATGGCAGACCAACTTGGAGCGCCCGCTTCGAGAAGCGCAAGACGCAAATCCTCGCCGATATCGCAGCAGACTCCTGATCTACCGCCACTCTGGAGGCAACCATGAACGCAACCGCGCTCGCACAAAGTGAATTCGATAACCGCCTGCCGCCTCCGGTGAGCGAAAGCCCTCGCGAAGTTGCTCGGGCTGAGTGGCTGTACAACGCCGTAGAGCAGATGGTTCGGCATGGCTGCGACGTCTCGTTCCAGCGCCGCATGCGGCCGGCTCAGGGAGTCACGCTGGCCCAGTTCGCTCTAGCGGTTGATGAGCATGTAAACGGACGGCTTGCAGACTGCGAGGTCACCACGGCTTCGCTGGGCTACCTGCTGATCGCCGCCGAGCGCGGACACGCTGACAAGGTCGCTGCCGCCGGACTGCTCGGTCCCAGCGATCACCCACTGGGCAAGCTCGGCGAAATTGCGGAGGGCCTACTTCGCCCCCTTATCGATGACGCGCTGATCGCCCAAACCGAGGATGCCGAACTGTGAGCCCGCACATCCTTATCGATGAAGCGCTGGATAGCCTCTCGCATCCGGACAGTCCGCCCGGCAACAGCATTCTGGTTCAGCAGATCATCACCAACCTGATGACGGATCAGTTGATCACCCTCGAAGAATTCAGCCATTACTGCCAGCGCCTGCTGAAGCATTGCAGGCAGCGCAAGGAGTTCACATGAGTACCGCACCGGTTAAATCGCTGATCGACGAACAAATTGAAGAGCTGCCCGAATTCATGGCGGTACCAAGCGACCGCGTACTGATGGTGTTCAAGGGCGCAACTTGGGAAGACGCTCTACACTCTGCTGAATTAGCCAGCATTGAAAATGTTCACGCTTGGAGCCGCAGGGCCTGCCTGTGTGGTGAGTGGACGATCACATATGAGGTGAAAGCTTGACCTCCTACCAGCGTGCAAAACGTGCCGCCATCCTCCGCGGAAGTTTAATCGCCATCTCCGTCTTCATCTTACTGATGCTGATCAGCGCCCTCGCTGATCGCGTCACTCAATAACCCCACACCTTCAAACGCTGCGAGCATCGCGGCAAGGATTCCCCGTGTCCGCACAACAGCAAGTCATCAAGATCGACGACATCAGCGAAGAAAACGCGCCGGCCATTTACGTCGCCGGTGGTCTTAGCCAGTTCTTCGACGCGGTTGCCGCTGAGGTCACTGCCGAGGTTCCAGACCTGACCACTCGCAAAGGCCGCGAGCGCATCGCCTCTCTGGCGGCAAAGGTCAGCAAGTCGAAAACAGCCGTGGAAAAGCCCGGACGCGACTACCTCAAGCGCCTGAAGGAAATGCCGAAGGTCGTCGAGGCCGAGCTGCGAGAGTTCGTCAACAAGATGGATGCGCTGCGTGACGCCACTCGCCAGCCTCTGACGGACTGGGAGCAGGCCGAGATTGCCCGGACAGATGCCCACGTCGACGCGATCCAGCGCATCAAGGATCTGGCCATCTTCGAAGCGGCGCCAACGTCCGGCCACTTGGCCAACATCATCGCCGACCTTGAATTGCTCGAAATCGGCGATAGCTGGGAAGAGTTTCTGGCTGAAGCCGCCCAAGTGAAAGACCAGACGCTGAGCAAGCTGCGCGCGCTATACACCGAACGAGCGCGGTACGAAGCCGAGCAGGCCGAACTGATCCGGTTGCGCGCCGAGGCTGAAGCACAGGCGCAGCGCGATCGGGATGCGCAAATCGCCCGGGAAGCTGAAGAGCGTGCCCGCCACGAAGCCGAGCAGCGCGCCCAAGCTGAGCGAGACGCAGCCGCCCGCCGCGAGCAAGAGTTGATTGACCAGGCTGCCGCCGCGCAGCGCGCCTCCGAACAAGCCGCCCGCGACGCAGAAGCTCAGGCTGAACGCCAGCGCCTCCAGCTTGAGCAGCAGGCCGAGCAAGCTCGACTGGCGGCGGAACAGGCAGAAGCGAACCGCATCGCTGCCGAGCAACGTGCCGAACAGGAACGCCAAGCCGCCGCGAAACGTGCCGAACAGGCAGCAGAGCAAGCGCGTGCCGACGAGCGCCGCCGCGCCGATGCAGCGGCCGCCGAAATCCTCCGCCAGCAGGAAGCCCGCGAGGCCGATCTTGAACACAAAAAGCAGATCAATCGCGCCGCTCTGGAAGCCTTCATCGCCGGCGGCATGACCGAGGAATGCGCCAAGCAGGCAATCACCCTGATCGCGCAGCGCAAGATCCCCGCCATTTCAATCAGCTACTGAGGTCGCTATGTCTACCGAAATCATTATGCCGGAGCAGCGCCGGCAAGCCGTCGTGCCGATCTCGACGGACAACAGCATCATGGCCGTCATCAGTCGCGCCGCCGCCGATCCGACCTGCGATATCGAAAAGATGGAGCGCCTGCTGGCAATGCATGAACGCATGCAGGATAAGGCCGCCGAAGCAGCATTCAACGCCGGAATGGCGCAAATGCAGTGCGAGATACCAACGGTCTTCGAGGCCGCTGTGAACCTGCATACCGGCAACGCCTACGCCACGCTCGACGACATCACGCGAATCATCAAGCCGATCATGCAGCGACACGGATTCGCAATCACCTTCAAGGTTGAAAACCTCGACAAGGCGATCAGTGTCACCGGCATTTTGATGCACCGTGACGGGCACCGAGAACACACCACGATGACCTTACCGGCCGATATCGGCAAAGGGCGCAACGAAGTGCAGGCGGTTGGTTCATCCACCACCTATGGCAAGCGCTACGTGATGTGCGCGTTGCTGAACATCACGACCAGTGAGGCTCGCGATGATGACGCGCAGACAGCAGACGGTTCGGACAGCGAGGAAATGCGAGCCCAGATAATTGCGGACATCCTCGAGCGGGTCGAACAGACGGCCTCACCCGATGAGCTCAAAGATGTCTGGCAGGCTGCATTGAAGGTTTTGCAGGCCAGCGGCGACAAGGTCGGTTATGACACGGTGAAGATTGCCGTCACCAAGCGCAAAGACATATTGGAGGCAAAACAATGATTGTCCTCAACTGCACGCAGGGATCTGCCGAGTGGCTGCAAGGCCGCGCCGGGGTCATCACCGCAAGCATGTTCAGCACCGCCCGCTCCAAGGTGAACGGGCTTACCACCCAGCAGCGGAAGTATGTCGACGCGATCCTGGCCGGCCATAGCGAAAGCAAGGCCCGCGACCTGGCTGGATACAAGGCCGGTCCGAAGGCCGAAGTCGTGCAGCGCGCTCTCGATGGCGAGAAGGTCGGCGAACCATCGAACGCCGCACTCACCTACGCCTTCGAACTGGCCGTTGAACGGATCGGCGGTGCGCCGCTGGATGGTGGCTTCGAAACGTGGCAGATGCGACGTGGGCACGAACTCGAACCCGAAGCCCGCATGGAACACGAAATCCAGACGGGCCTGATCGTGACTCAGGTCGGGCTGGTGAAAACGGACGACGGCGTGTTCGGCGCCAGTGCAGACGGGTTCATCGGCGACGATGGCGGCTCGGAGTACAAATGTTTCCTTTCGCCTGACAAGCTTCGCGCGTTCCACATCGACAACGATGCCAGCGAAGTGATCGACCAGGTGCAGGGCTGCATGTGGATCACCGGCCGCAAGTGGTGGCACATCGGGATGTACTGCCCTCTCCTGAAACCCGTTGGTCGCCAGCTCTGGTTGCAAGAGTTCAAACGGGATGACGACTACATCGAACAACTCGAAGAAGACCTTTGGCAGTTTAAGCTGCTGGTGGACGGCTACGAGGCGAAGCTCCGGAGTAAAGCAGCATGATCAGCAACCACCTCAACCTCGTCGAGCAGCACCGCCAGGACGCTTACTCGATATCGGAGCGCACGGCGGAGTTCTTGGACGCTGGCGGGACAGTCGCGCAGTTGCCAAGCCCGCCACGCAAACCGCTGCCACCGCCCCGCTCGAAGAAAATAGACCCTGAAACGGTCCTCAAGCGGAGGCCGAAGCCGATATCAGCGGCCGAACGCAAGGCGCTGCGCAAAATGGCGGACTCGCTATGAAGTCGAAACGCAAACCCAACAACGGTTTCGCCCGGGCTGAACGAAGTTGCCGGGCGCTGCTGCGCACCAACCACGTCGCGGTGGTGAACATCGACCCCAGCGGCAGCCAGATCATGGCGAACTGGAAGAGTTGCCGGCAGATCCGCAGTCTGGCGATCGCCAACGCGATTTTCGACTTCTCCTATCGTTGGACGATCTACATCGGCGCCATGTGTCGCGACGAGCGTGGCGCCGAGTACATCAAGTCGGTGGAGATCTCGCCCGAGGGCATCTACAAGGTCGAGCGCCTGACAGAGGCCATCGAGCATTACTACTTGGAGCTGCGCAACAGCGCCAACCCGAACCATCTGGTTGCGTCAGGCTGGATCGCCATTCCGGACGAGGTGTCGATGGATGAAGCCCAGGCAGCGAAGCTGTTCTACGCCGCCGGCGCCTGGCACCAGGTGAAGGCAGCAGCGTGAGACGATCGATCAACCGGGCGCACCAGCGCCGACGACAGACATGGCTGGACTTGCCGGCCAGCGGAATTGAAGAGGTAAGCCATGGCCAAGAGCAATGCAGATCGCTCAGCGAAAGCCGCGGCGAAGAGGAAGAGCCGCGGCGAAGTAGAGGTTCGGTTCCACACCCTGCCAGCTACGCGCCAAGCCCTTGCTGACCTGATGGCCTGGAGCGGAATCGAAGAACCGGGCGAAGCCATCACGCTGATGATTCACCACCTGCATGGCCTTGGCCCGGGCGGCGCCCTTCCCTTACTCACGCCGCCGCGACACAAATACGAAATTCCTGAAAACGTGTCGCGGAAATTGAAGCTTGCCCACGACCGCGAAGCCCTTCGCATCACTCACGACGAATAACCACCCTCACGCTGCGCATCCGGTCACGGAGGGCGGCACATACCCGGAGAAAATCATGACTGAACATGCACAACAATCCGTAGCGGCCGCCGACCTGCCAGAGCGCGGTCAACCTCTCGCCGGTGGCACCTTCTTCGCTCGCTATTGGTTGAACGGCGAAGAGCGCGCCTTGGTGCTGCTCGACAACGAACTGATCGGCAGCTGGGGTAAGTACGGCGAGGACGTCGCCGGCGCCAAGAGCCTCAGTGATGGTGCCGCAAATACCCGCGCCATGGCCGAAGCCGGCAACGATATCGCGGTGAAGGCCTTGGAGCTGGATGCGCACATCCCGTCCTACCTCGAAGGCGCTCTGCTGATGGCGGCGAAGTCCGAAGGCTTGGTCACCCTACGCGAAGATCGTTGGCACTGGCTGAGTTCGCAGTTCTCCGCCAACACCGCCTACTTCATGGACTTTGAAGCTGGCTGGCTCTACAACTACGTCAAGAACGACGAGCGCGTCGCGCGCCCGGTCCGCAGCCTTCCTATTCAGTAATTCATTCCTTCAAAGATTAGTGGTTTAAATCAACTTTATGTACTCAATTATGCGCTTATCTATATCCGCTCCTATTCTATAAAGGTTATGTAACGCAAGATCGGCATCGTACTCGCACTGTTCTGCGAAGGAGTCCGCCCGCTCTGAGATGGAATTTGCTAACGGGCTCACGTTGCCACCAATCAAATTTCGCTTTGATGCCTCAGCGCTTTCAGCGTAAGCACGCTTACGCTTGCATTCAGCGTCATACACAACAATAAAGGCTTCGTAAAAACTTTCTAGCTCCGCAGAAATTGCCTCATCAACATAAAGCCTAGAAGTTTTTATGTGCGTAGTAATCTTCGCAAACTCGCGCAGATCGGTATGCATTCCATTCTCTTTAACCAGATGAAACGCTTCTGTGAAAGCCTCATATAGTTTTCTTTGATATTCGTGAATGCTTATTTTGTTTGCCTGTCGAGCCTCTCGGGCTGACTTCCAGGCAAACACCGCGGACACGACCGCAACCAAGAAAGCAACGCTCGCAATTAAATTTGCCCAAGATGCTGCATCCATAAGTTCAAGCTCCTCCAGCCCCATGCCGGGCCGAACACAAATACCCCACTTCTACGAATCACGCCAACCGGCGAGGATCCCCTATGGAAATCACTTACGGCTCGGTCTGCTCCGGCATCGAGGCGGCAACGCTTGCATGGAAGCCGCTTGGCATGCGTGCGACCTGGTTCGCCGAGATCGAAGCGTTCCCCAGCGCGGTGCTGGCTCACCATTACCCGAACACGCCGAACCTCGGTGACATGACCAAACTCGGCGCCCAGGTGCTGGCCGGCAAGATCGCCGCGCCGGACATCCTCGTCGGCGGCACGCCGTGCCAGGCCTTCAGCGTGGCCGGGATGCGCGAAGGACTCACCGACCCGCGCGGCGCCCTCACCATCAAATACGTGGAGCTCGCAGATGCAGTTGACTATGTTCGAGCAGGCCAGCGAAAGCCGCCCTGCGTCATCGTCTGGGAAAACGTCCCCGGCGTCCTCAGCGACAAAGGGAACGCCTTCGGATGCTTTCTTGGCGCGCTTGCTGGGGAAGACTGCGAACTGCAGCCTTCAGGGAAAAAATGGCCGGACGCTGGTTGTGTGTATGGACCCAAAAGAACAATCGCGTGGCGGATCCTGGACGCCCAATATTTCGGCCTGGCCCAACGACGCCGCCGTGTGTTCGTTGTCGCAAGTGCTAGAGACGGATTCGATCCCACCGAGGTACTTTTTGAGCGAGACGGCGTGCGCAGGGATCATGCGCCGCGCCTTGGCGAGGAAGAAAACATTGCCAGCACCATTGCAGGCGGCGCTCGAAAGAGGGGCGGATACAGCACGGACGATATCCCTCTGACCGCGCCAACTCTCCGCGCTCAATCACAAAGCAGCCATCGTGCAGACTCCGAAGCATTCATTCCGGTATCGGCTTATGGCGGCGGACGAACCAGCGGGGCAATAGATGTCGCGGCTTGCCTGACCGCAAAAGGGATGCGGATTGATTTTGAGGTTGAGAGCTTCGTGGTGCACGGTACTCAGGATCCCGATGTGCGAATCGATCAAGCGCACACCCTCGGCAGAAACAATGGGATGGAAAATGCCGTGCTGGCTTTCTCATGCAAGGATTACGGCGGAGATGCTGGCGAGATAGCGCCAACACTGCGCGCCATGAACCACTCGGGAAGCCATGCAAACGGTGGCGGTCAGGTTGCAATCGTCGCATCAGTTTCACCCACCCTCAGATCGGGGAACATGCGGAATAACAGCAACCCAGTGACCGAGGCTGAAATGCTGGTAGGCGGATCAAAGGTGCGGCGCCTGACTCCGCGTGAGTGCGAACGCCTCCAAGGTATGCCGGACGACTACACCCTAATCCCTTGGGATGGCTGGCGAAAGCTCGACGCCGACGAGACTACGGAACAGTGCATCGCCGACGGCATGGATGTGCGCCAAGCGAAGAAAAGCAGAGCATGGTACGTGCGAGACGCAGATGGCCCGCGCTACAAGGCGATCGGCAACAGCAAGGCCGTGCCGTGCGTGCGCTGGATCGGCCGGCGGATCCTCAAGCAGATCACATCCAGCCCGTATGCTTGAGAGCCTCGATAAAACACAAAATTGCGGTGATCAGCTCAATCGCACTTATTAGATCTTTCATTCAACAATCCTCAACTGTTCTCTAGGCAAAGGTTTTCCTCTGCTATAGCGGCCCAATTGAATCTCCCGCCGACCACCCTCCACCGCCCGGGCATGCCCCGGCATAGGACGCCCCATGCCCACAGAAAAGATGAAGGCCTATCACGTCGGTGAAGGCTCTGAAGGTGAACACGTGATCACGTTCGCCACCAACAGCGCTACGGCGCGCCGCGAGGGCGGCAACGAGTTGAATCTGACCTTCGAAGAGGTGGAGTTCTGCCGCCGCGCGCCGTGGGCCGATCAGTTCGCTGGCCAACCTTTCATCCCGGCCAAGGCTTACCACGAGCAGGGCTGGTGGATGTACTGCAACAACTGCGAGAACCAGCTCTACGAGGACGAGGAATACGACGAAGGCAATCCGCTCGCGATCGTCTATGACGGAAGGCACGTCTACTGCGATCAGGGATGCAAAGACGCGCGAGACAAGGAAATCGCTGATGCAAACGCCAAGGGTGAGGCTTTCAAGGAGAAGGTTATGGCCGAGCGGCCAGATCTGACCTTTACCGAATGGAGCATCGGGTGGCCACGGATTTCCATGTCGGCAAAATTCCAGTTCCCTGGCTCGCAGTATGGCGGGTCTGTGAGCGATCACGACGGCGACGGCACCTTGCGCTGGTACGTGGCCCAGGGCGACAAGGCCGCGTGGGACTTTTACCAGAAGGAGCGCGCAGCATGAAGCGCATCTACCTCAGCGGCCCCATGACCAACATGCTGGACCTCAACTTCCCACTGTTCCATTCAACGGCCGCCAGCCTGCGCGCCGCCGGGCACAGCGTCATCAACCCGGCCGAGCTCAATCCAGACCCAGGCACTTGGAGCGAATGCATGCGCCGTGACATCACAGCGCTGATGGAATGCGACACCGTGGCCACCCTGCCCGGCTGGCAGAACTCACGCGGCGCCAGCCTCGAAGTGCATATCGGCAAGGAGCTCGGCATGAAGGTCGTCAATGCCAATGATCTGGTATCGCTGGAGATTGCAGGATGAATACTCAGTGGAAGCTGGTTCCAGTCGAGCCCTCTCAATCGATTCTTGACGCAATGACTACCGAGCGGAAGAAAGGGAATGGGGTCTTGCAGATGTGGTTCGAGGCCATGGCAGCGGCGCCCACACCACCACTTCAGGCCGACGGAGTAGATTTCGGAATCGACGGGCGTTCGGTACGCGTCTCGCAGGAGGCTTACTCGATCTTCCTGGCGCGAGAAGCGGCCGGCCGGGAAAAGATCGCGGCCCTGCAGCTGCGCCTGAACGCGGCGGATCAGCGGATTGATGAGCTGGAACGAGGTGTGAAAGCGCCGCTCGATCCACCTCAGCCCTTCACCGAGCAGTTCCTCGAAGACCACCTCGGCAAACTCCCGCAGTAACCAATAACTCCCTCCACCTTCAAAGTCAGCCGCTATAGCGGCAAGGACGAAAAATGCCTATCGAGAAAATCGAAAAGGAGGCTGACCTCTGCGCGCTGTTCATCCAGGAGTTCAACGAACTACCCGGCTGGACGTGCTACCCCGAGGCGGCCGGATTCGACGTGCTGGTCGTGCACGAAGACGGTCGGCAGATCGGCGTCGAAGCGAAGCTGCAGCTGAACGCCAAAGTAGCCGACCAGATTCTGCCCTGCCGCGGCGACGACCTTTATGGGCGCGCCGGGCCAGATTACCGACTGGTGATCGTGAGCAAAATCACCGATGCCAGCAAAGGCATCGTGAAGATGCTGGAACATCTTGGCGTCAGAGTGCTGGTGCCGAGACAGAGCTGGACCCGGCAAGGCAACTGCATGACCTTCAGCCTCGACCACTCTCTGCTCGAGGTAAGCGGCCACAAGCCTTTCTACGACTGGTACATGTTCGACTGGAATCCGCCAGAGCGCTGCCAGGTGCCAGTGCTGGTGACGAACCTGCCCGCAGGCGTGCCCGCGCCCGTGCGCCTGACGCCGTGGAAAGAGTCAGCACTGAAGGTTCTTGCCCAGCTTCGGCGCCAAGGCTTCATCACCGCCAAACAGATCGCCAGCCACGGCATCGGCGTCACCGCGTGGACACAGGCACCGGGAAGCAAACCGGCATGGCTGGCAAAGGGCGCAGTGCGCGGGACATGGATCGAGACTGAACACATGCCTGCTTTCGACAAGCAGCACCCGGACGTCTACGCCTTGGCCGTCGAAACCCTGGCCGCCACAGCGCCAACTGAACTGGAGTTATCGCAATGATCTTCGCCCCGCTCTACATGGCCTACCTGATCTACAGGGGGCCGTGGCGATGAAGTCAGGTTCTTTTTCTCGTAGCCAAGCCAGCAACCATCAGCACCAGTCCCGGAATCCAAAGACCCGGGGCAGTAATCGCAACACCACAGACGGTCAGCGGCAGACCGGATAAGAACAACGAGTTTTGAAATGCCTTTTTCATAGATGCCTCTCCTTAAGAAAACATCTCATTTAACCACAAAGCCTGCCGGCGTAAGGCCAAGCCGCGGTTAATCACTCAAAACCAATTCAGGACTCGCAACACTCTCGCGAATGTTCGCTCGCCTGCCCCGCACGTCAGCAAGACAAGGCCGCTTCCAGCGACGACAAAAATAAAACCTCCAACTGCATCGACGGCGATCAGAAATATTCCCAGCGCCAGGAATGCGGCACCGAGCACAGCCAGCGCCGTCCGGCTTTGCTTCTGCTCCGGATATTTGTTGAACATTCGTTTACTCCGCATCAATTGCGCATCGATCAACTGTAGACCAAGCGCAACCATCCAATAGCAAGCAACTTCTGCCGCCACGCGCGGCATGGAGCATCACCATGGAAACTGAAATTCTCTCCGACGAGGAGCTGGCCGAACTCACCGGCTACAAAGCCCGCGCGTACCAGCGCCGCTGGCTGATTGATCGCCAGTGGGTGTTTGTCGAAAGCCGCGGTAAACGCCCGCTGGTGGGGCGGATGTACGCCCGCATGAAGCTGGGCATGGTCAGCCCCACCATCGCCGATCCGAACCCGCCACCGGCCACACCGGTATGGACACCTGATTATTCGCGAGTGAACTGATATGCGCCCCCGCAAGACCGAACACCAGCACCTGCCCCCTCGAATGTACAAGCGATCCCGAAAGCGCAAAAACGGTAGTACGTGGACCGCATATTACTACCGCGACCTGCTCGGTAATGACATCCCTCTGGGCAAGGATATCGACAAAGCACGGTTGAAATGGGCCGAACTCGAAGCCAAGGAAAAGCCCCTCGACCTGCGCACCATGAAGGGAATCTTCGACCGGTACATTCGTGATGTGGTGCCGAAGAAAGCACCGCGCACGCAGAAGGACAACCTGGCGGAAATCAAGCAGCTCCGGCCAATGTTCGACAGCGCCCCGATCGACTCAATCACGCCAGCAACGATTGCTGGCTACCGAGACGCGCGATCGGCAAAGGTCCGGGCGAACCGTGAGATCGCTACCCTCTCCCACATTTTCAATATCGCCCGAGAGTGGGGGCTGACAACGAAGGAGAACCCCTGCCAAGGGGTGCGCAAGAACAAGGAGACGCCGAGGGATTATTACGCGAATGATGTGGTTTGGGAGGCGGTGTACAAGAAGGCAGCTCAGGAGCTGAAGGAAGCGATGGACCTGGCCTATCTGACCGGGCAAAGGCCGGCAGATGTGCTGGTTATGCGGAAGGATGATGTTGAAGGCGGATATCTGACTGTTCAGCAGAACAAGACGCACAAGAAGCTGCGCATTCAGATGACGACCGCCGGAGAGGCGAACAGCCTGGGCATTCTGATCGCTGCGATCACAGAGCGGAACGCTGCGCACGTGTCGAGCTACCTGATCATCAACCGGAGCGGTAAACGGATGACGGCGACGATGCTGAGGAAGCGATGGGATGCCGCCCGGGAGAAGGCAAAGCTGGACGCTCTTGAGCAGGGAGACGAGCTGCTGGCAAAGAGGATCGGTGAATTCCAGTTCCGGGATATTCGACCGAAGGCGGCATCGGAGATCAGTGATGTGGGTGACGCCAGCCTGCTGCTCGGGCACACAAAAGGCGACATTACCGAGCGGGTTTACCGTCGCGTTGGTGCCATCGCGAAACCTTCAAAATAGGCCGAAAAAGAGTTCCATAACCCGAAAGGCGCCCCTTGTAGAATGCGGTCTGTAGAGGTGCTGCAAAACAGAAGTATTGGAACGAAAAAGCGGCTGAGGCCGCGTATTCAGCGGCTTTCCATAGCGGTCTTGAAAACCGTCGACTGTAACAGGTCCATGAGTTCGAATCCCATCGCCTCCGCCATATTTGATACGACAAAGCCCTGATTATTCAGGGCTTTGTCGTTTCTGGCGTTTACGAAAATTTCTGCCTCTCGGTATGTGTTCCATCCTGATTCACTGTCTTTGCAACTGGTCGGAATAAACTCATGATCAAGGTTTTACCGCACAACGTACTCATGGAGCTTTCGGTGAAAGCCGATTCATACGGTTTAAAGCTGAGCGATCTTGCAGCCACTTGCGAAAAGTTCGATGTTGCACCGCAAGATGTGCTGAACGAATTGTCCATTGCCGTTGCGGAGGGCTATCTACAAGGATCCTTGATCTATTGTTTTTGCGACGGTGTTATGAATGGGATCATAAATGCCGTGGTTGAAGTGGGCATGACTGACGACATGCCTCAGCCCGCGTTCTCGCTTTACCAGGCGTTCGACCAAGGTGAATGGATCCGCAGTAACGATCCACCGGAGACTGACCCCAGTGAGAAGTACACGAAGCCGGTGGTCCAGGAAATAATGGCTGCCCTTGCAGGCTAGCTTTTACAGATTGAGCAATTTTCCGTTTTTACCTGGTAAAAAGCGTTGATCGAACGGCTGCTTCTAGCCGTTTGCAGCCCTTCGCGACAGGCAGCAATCGGCTCGGACGCACTCCATTCCCATTGCCAACGGAAACCGACACACGTGTGCCAGTGTCCTCTTCTCCGCTCGCACACTGACCGCGAGCTAAAAGGCTAGTCAGGGCGCTCATGGAATTGAGCAAAAATATCCGCGATAAAATCCATGAAAACGATGGCTCGCTGGGGGAGCAGCCGATTAGCCAGGTAGACAATCTGGATCGGCACCGGTGGCGCCACGTATTCGTTAAGCAGCAATTGAAGATTGCCACTTCTCAGCCCTTCCTCATACAGCCATTGCGGCCCCTGCGCGATGCCCAGCCCTGCATTGACGTACTCACGAATCGCCTCAGGCGAGTTGACCCGCAGTCGTCCGGAGATCGGCACATCAATATCCTTGAACCGCCAGTGGGTTCCAGTGGACAGGAGGGTATAAATGAGGCAGTCGTGTTCCTTCAGGTCGTCTGGCGAAGAGGGAGTGCCTCGTTTCTCCAGATACGCGCGGCTGGCAACGCACACACGCTCGAACCATGCCAGTGGCCGGGCTCGCATTGCACTGTCTTCGAGGTGACCGATACGAATCGCGAGTTCTACCCCCTCGTCGACCAAATTGACGTAGCGATCATTGATTTGAAAATCGAGCGACAGTTCGGGGTAGCGCCCTAGAAAACTCGCGACGTGCGGTACGATGAAAGTGTGAGCCAATGCGGTCGGGCAAGCGACGCGCAGTAGCCCGGACGGCGCTACTTTTCCTCTCAGTGAGGACTCGGACTGTTCCACTGAATCCAGGATACGCCGCGCATCTGCGTAGTACCGTTCACCCTCGGGCGTGAGCATCAGCTTTCGTGTGGATCGGTGAAGCAGCCTGGTTTGCAAATGGTCTTCAAGCGCAGCGACGTAACGACTGACGCTCGGTTGCCCTAGTCCCAGATCACGGCCCGCAGCAGAAAAACTGCCTGTCTCGACAGCTCGTACAAAACAGCTCATCAGTAACAACCGATCCATCACACCCCTTTTCATGCGGATTTCGCATGAGATCTATTCTATTTACCCATCTTATCAGCGCGCCGGCATGAATACATAGTTGCTCTCAGAGGGCCAGTCGTCCATTTGGCGGTCCAAAAAGAGAGGAAATTCAGATGTCCCGTTTACAAGGCAAACGTACCCTGATCACTGGCGGTACAAGCGGTATCGGTCTGGAGACCGCCAAGCAGTTCCTCGCCGAAGGCGCACGTGTGATCGTCACCGGTGTCAATCCTGAGTCCATGGCAAATGCTCAAGCTATTTTAGGTAGCGAAGTCCTGGTGTTGCGCGCCGACTCAGCCAGCGTCACAGCCCAGAAGGAGCTGGCACAGGCCGTTCAGTCTCATTACGGGAAGCTGGACGTTGCCTTCCTCAATGCTGGCGTATCCGTCTGGAGGCCAATCGAAGACTGGAACGAGGAGATGTTTGATCGCTCCTTCGACATCAATGTCAAAGGCCCTTACTTCCTTCTGCAAGCACTGCTGCCGACTTTCTCCAATCCTGCATCGGTGGTTCTTAACACCTCGATAAGTGCGCACTTGGGCGCCGCGAATTCATCCGTTTATGCTGCAACCAAGGCGGCCTTCCTGAACCTGTCGAAAACGCTCTCTGGCGAGCTTCTACCGCGTGGTGTTCGAGTCAATGCGGTCAGCCCTGGTCCAATCGACACACCGCTGTATGACAAGGCAGGTATACCCGATGCCTACCGCGAGCAGGTCAACAAGGAGATTGTCGCGACTATTCCGTTTGGCCGTTTTGGCACGCCTGAAGAAGTAGCCAAGGCGGTGCTGTATCTGGCGTCGGACGAGTCTCGCTGGACGGTGGGAACGGAAATTATCGTTGATGGTGGTCGCGCACTTTAACGAGACAAGTACGCCTTTGAGTCTGAGCATTCCACCTCCTGGCCGGAAGCGTAACGCTCACGCAAGGGATGACGTTTACCCTGCTGTCCTGCGCAGAGGACGGCCATGGGTGGATTCATACAACACAGGCGAAGGCTTGTCCTGAAGTGCCACGGCGTACTCGATCGCCGTGGCGCTTACAGGCACGCTGCAACGTCTGCTCACTTCTCAAGCGTCGCCCCCTGATTACCGCCTTGCTCGGCGATTTTCGTCAGTTTTTCATCCGCGCCCTTTTCTTCTGCAAGCATGGCCTGCAGCAAGGTTGCGGCATCCTTGAGTTTCAGGTGCTGGCCATCGCGATCAGCGTGCCATAGTGAGACTTCCATCAACCCAAAGCGGTATCCAGAAACATCATCACGCCAAAGCCGAGCATCAAGCCGAGGGTCGCCGGGGTCTCGTGACCATTACGATGGGTCTCGGGGATGACTTCGTGCGACACCACAAAGATCATGGCCCCCGCAGCCAGACCCAGCGCAATCGGATAGCCCAGAGCGAAGCCACTCGACACACCCAGTCCGACCACTGCACCCAGCGGTTCCATCAAACCGGAGCCAATGGCGAACAGTGCCGCCCGCCAGGCCGAGATCCCGGTAACGCGCAAAGCCAGAGCAACCGCGAGTCCTTCGGGGATGTCCTGTATCGCGATGGCGGTCGTTAACGGCAGGCCTACTTTCATGTCGCCGTCCGCAAAACTGACGCCGATGGCCATGCCTTCCGGCAGGTTGTGCAGAGTAATCGCCAGGACGAAGAGCCAGACGCGATTGATGCGTTGAGCGTCGGGCCCGCGCCTGCCGATCTGCTGATGCTCATGGGGTACAAAGCGATCCAGACCGACCATCAGTGCAACGCCCAGGGCCAATCCACACACGACCACCGCGGCTGCCAGCAGCGGGTTGCCACACAGCGTTTGGGCAGCCTCGATTCCGGGCATAATCAGTGAGAAAGAACTGGCGGCCAGCATCATGCCGGCCGCGAACCCCAGCATGATGTCCTGGGTGCGTGAAGCGATATCGCGCAGGATGATCGCCACCAAAGCGCCCAATGCGGTCGCCCCGAAGCCTGACAGGCCACCCAATGCAGCCAGACGCAGATTTCCCTTGTCAGCACCGACCAGTGCGCTATATCCGCTGATCAGCAGCAGGCCGGTAACCAGCATCAGCGTTACCCAGAACAAGATGCCTGGCCAACCGCCACTGGACGCGATGCTCCACACGCGAATGCAGTTCAGTTTCGCGCGCACGTCCGCACCCTCAATCACTTATCTGAATCGGCCGCTTTGTCTTTCTGGATCTGCAGCGACGCCTTGCTTTTGTCGCCATCCTTGTTCGGCGCATCATTCGAACCTTCAAAACAGCCCTGCAACAGCAACATTGAGCAAAGCCCCAGGCAGGCACAGATTGTTTTCATGATCGTCTCCCGCTAAATGATTCTGTGGCGAGGGCTCTCGGCACAGGTCTGCTTGCTCAGACGGCCGGCACCAGCGGTGCTGTCCCGTCCACCTCGGCCAGCGGCACAGCACTGCCGCCCGGCGTCAGGATGACCTTGCGGCAGTCTTCCTGTTTTTTGTCGAAGATCTTGTAGCCCTCGGCCGCCTGCTCGAGCGAGAGTCGATGACTGATGATTGCGTCCGGTTGCAGGCGCCCGGTTTCGATATGCCCCAGCAGTTCCGGCAGATAACGCTGCACATGGGTCTGCCCCATCTTGAAAGTCAGGCCCTTGTCGAAAGCGTCACCGAACAGGAATCCATGGATAAACCCCGCGTACACCCCCGGCACACTGACCGAGCCGCCGCGGCGAACCGCCGCGATGCACTGACGCAGTGCCTTGCCGCTGCTGCCTTCGAGTTTGAGCGTGGCCAGCACCGTTTCGGTAGTGCTGCCTTTGGCCTCGAAGCCCACCGCATCAATCACGCCATCCACCCCACGGTTGCCGGGTGTCTGGCTGATGATAGTATCGGCCGGGTCGTCGTCCTCATCGAAATTGATCGGAATGACACCGTAGGTGCGTTGCGCATAGGCCAGTCGGTAAGCGTGGTGATCAACCATGAAGATGCGCTCGACGCCGAGCATGCGAGCGCACGCCGCACTGAGCAGTCCGACCGGCCCGGCGCCATAGATCGCCAGACTCGAATCCTGGCCAACGCCCGAATTGATCACCGCCTGCCACGCGGTCGGCAGAATGTCGGAAAGGAACAAGACCTTCTCGTCCGCCAGTGTTCCCGGCACCTTGAACGGCCCGGTATTGGCTTTCGGCACCCTCACCAATTCGGCCTGGCCGCCCGGAATTCCGCCGTACATGCGGCTGAAACCGAACAGCGCAGCCGGCGGCGGTATGCGCTTTTTATTCATCGCCGCGCCCGGTCCTGCATTGGTTGTCTCACAGGCCGCGTACAGGGCCTGCTGGCAGAAGAAACAGTCGCCGCAGGCAATCACGAACGGAATCACCACTCGATCGCCGCGCTGCACCGCGGTCACTGCCGAACCTGTTTCCTCGACAATGCCCATGAACTCATGACCAAAGATATCGCCGTGTTCGACCGTCGGTATCTTGCCCCGATACAGGTGCAGATCCGAGCCGCAGATGGCTGTGGCAGTCACTCGCAGAATGATGTCGTCCGGTGCTTCAAGGATCGGGTCCGGCACGGTTTCGACGCGTACATCGTGAGCGCCGTGGTAGGTCAATGCTCGCATGGTGCAATCCTCTGACGATGGAATTGAAGAACTGTCTCTTCAAATTCGGAAGGACTCCGCCACCGCGAGTTCACTCTGTTTTATGCATTCTGGATGAGCGGGATGGCGGCGCGGACTCAAGGCCGAATCCACAAATCAGTCAGCGCCTGCATCCTTCACGTCGATTTGCGTAATACCCACCAGACTGGCCTGCTCCAGTATCTCTTCAGCAGTCGAGTCAGCTGTTGGCATGATCAGACTGTTCTCAGCATCCCCAAAGTGCAGTTCCAGCAGATGCATGGCAGCGTCGTGAATGGAGAGCTTCGACTGCTGCAACGCGAGTTGATGCGTACGGGACTCGCCGTTGAACAGATACTCGATGGTGTAGTTGCGCATTGATAACCTCAAAATCAGAGTGGCAGACAACTACCCTGACTTACCGGTCAATCGTTAGTTCAAGCGGATAAATGTTCTGCAGCTCAACTGCGAGAAAGCGTTTTCAGCCGCTCGACCAAAGCCGCTTCAAAAATGACGTACAGCTTTTCAGCATCGCCGGCACGCAGAACCTCGCTGGTTTCCAGCCCAAGCACGAAGCCATCCGCACGGGCACCCGCCTTCACAGCGATGATCATCGAGTCTGCCCGGACAATCTGCGCCAGAAGCCGATCAGCTTCACGTTGCATCTTTTCGCTCAACACTACGCCTTCCACTTTCCTCACCCTGCATTCAATGCGAGATCCAACAATTTGTGTGATCAAGGCTACGCCGCCGACAACGGTGCCTCAAGCCGCGCGCCAATGATCGTTCGCTATGGCAGCCATCAGGAACCTTTCATGTGAACGAATTCGTTTTGTTTAGTATCAAAACGGGCAGTTTCAAAAGCGTTTAGCAGTCGCCAACTCGAAAAATCATGACCGGAGAACAATGCATGCCCCTCAGTGACACCATTGACAGAGCGTTGCTAAGCGCAGAGGAACGTTCCTCTATCGCTGAAATTGAAGCTACGACCAATATTCTGCAGCTCGTTACACGCATGACCGGAACGCGCTTCGCGGCGATCGCAAAATTCACCGACACGGACTGGATCGTCTGTTCTGCCTACGATCCGATCGAGCTTGGGATCAATTCCGGCGACACGCTGGAATTGGAGACCACGCTGTGCAGCGAGTTTCGCAGAGACCCTCAGGTGCTTTTCGTGCCGCAGATAAGTCGCGACGGCAGGTTTTCCACACGCCCGGTGGTGAAGCAATATTTGATTGAAAGCTACGCAGGTGCGCCGATTTTCCTGCCCGACGGACAACTTTGGGGCGCGCTGTGTGCACTGGACTCCAGGGCGGTGATTTTCGACGACCCGGATCTGGCGGACACGTTAGGCCTGTTCGCGAGACTGATCGGCTGTATCTTTTACGCGAATCTGACGGAGGCCGGCAGCGGCTACCGCAAGAACGTTTCAAGCGTTATCGGATAAACAAGAAACAGCCCTGAATATTCAGGGCTGTTTCATTTGTGGCCTGTGAGAATTTTGCTCCACCCTGCTACAAGGTGTAGGAAACGCCGATCTGCACGGTTCGCGGCGCCCCCGGGTAGGCATAGACGTTGCCGAATGCGCCCTCTTCATAATCACGGTCGAACAGGTTTTTTACGTCGAGATTAAGCCGCACCTTGTCATTGATCTTGTAGAAGCTGAGCAAGTCGACAACGGTATAGCTGCCCATCGAAAACGCGGTGTTGGCGGTTTGGCCGGCGCGCTCGTCGACGTACTTGAGGCCAGTGCCCAGGCCCAGTCCCTTGAAGGTGCCGTCCTGGAACTCATACATGTTCAGCAGGCTGAAGCTGTTCTTCGGGATGTTCATCAGCCGCGTGCCAGAGCGCAGTACGTTGTCCTTGGTCACCTCGGCATCGACATAGGCGTAGCCACCCATCACCCGCCATTCGGGCGTCAGGTTGCCGGCCACGTTGACGTCGAATCCACGGCTGCGCACCTCGCCGGCCGCAACGCTGAAGGTCGAGTCAACCGGGTCGGTGGTCAGCACGTTACGTTTTTCGATCTGATAGATCGCCGCGTCGACGCTCAACTGCTGATCCAGCGCTTCCCACTTGAGTCCCATTTCATAGGACTTGCCCTTCTCTGGCTCGAACCCTCCGCCCTGGCGACTGGCGCCGGTGTTCGGCTTGAAAGAGCGCGCCGTGTCGGCATAGATCGCCAATGTCTCGGTCAGGTCGTAGGTCACGCCGATGCGCGGAGTCACCGCGTTGTCACTGGCCTGCCAGCTCTTGCCACCGGGCACGTAAGTTTCGTAGTCATGTTCGAAGCGCTCGAAACGCGCCCCTGCCAGCACCTTGAGTTTATCGGTCAACGCCACTTGGTCCTGCACGAACGCGGCATACGTCTTGAGGTTTTCCTTGTCGTGTGTCGGCGTGCGGGTGAGCGCCGGGCGCGGCTGGCCGTAGACCGGGTCGAAGATGTCGATCGGGTACGCACCGACAGCGCCGCTGGAGCGCTGGATGATCGACTTGTAGTCGTAATCCTCGTACTCGATGCCGGTGAGCAATGTGTGCTGCAAACCCGCGGTATCGAAATGCCCGGTCAGGTTGAGCTGGGTATCCTTGTCGGTCCACTCCAGCTTGCGATAGTTGAAATTGCGCCCCAAAGTGCGGCCGTCATCGGCAATGCCATTAGCCTCGATTGCGTTGCCCTTGAGCGAACCGTCGAGCCACTGGAAACCGCCGCCCAGGGTCCAGTCGTCATTGAGCATGTGCTCGAAACGCATTTGCGCCATGTTGTTGTCGTTATGCAGTTTGCCAGCGTCTTTTTCGCCGAAAAAACTGTCGCGCGAAGCGGTTCCCGTCTGTTTTGCGTAACGGGTAAGGCCGCGATCCAGAGGCGCGTTGTTGCGCATGAAATCGCCTTCGAAAATCAGCTTGGTCGCGTCGGTTGCCTGCCAGGTGAGCACCGGTGCGATGCCGTAGCGCTCGGTTTCGACATGATCGCGGAAAGTATCGCCGCCCTCGCCCACAACGTTCAAGCGATAGGCCAGACGCCCTTCTTCGTCGAGCGGGCCGGAAGCGTCCAGCGTGCCGCGTTTCATGCCCTGATCGTTGAGTTGGCTGCCCAGGGTGACGCTGCTTTCAGGCAACGGCTGCTTGGACACCACGTTGAAGGTGCCGCCAGGATCACCTCGACCGTAGAGCATGGTGGCCGGGCCGCGCAGCACTTCGAGGCGTTCGATTGTGTTGGCATCCGGCATGTTCGGATAGCCGCGGTTGATCGGGAAACCGTTGCGATAGAACTCGCCAGTGGTGAAGCCACGCACGGTAAACGTGGTCAGACCCTGCCCACCAAAATTGTTCGCCCGCCCCACGCCGCCGGCGTAGTCCAGCGCGTCCTGCAATCGGGTGGCGCCCAGATCTTCGACCGCATCCTTCGAGACGACACTGATCGATTGCGCAGTTTCATGGATCGAGGTGTCGGTACGCGTGGCGCTGGCCGAGCGCGTCGCGCGATAACCTTGCACCGGGCCGTCCGCCCTTTCGTAATTCGCCGTACCGATGACATCGGTTGCGTCCAGCTCCAGCGTTGAGGGTGATGCCCCCGTTTGATCAGCCCATGAGGCAGGCGACAATGCTTGCAGCACACAAATGGAAAGGAGGGTTCGACGCATGGAGAGGGAAACCTTTACGAATAGGCCAATGCAGGGGGTGAATCCGCCAAAAAACTCCCGCGCATGCTATACAAAATTATTCGCAATTAATACAAATTCCCATTAACAACAGTTGCCGCTGTCAATGCGGCACCGTCGCTCTGCGCCCCGCCCCGCCAAATTCTCAGGTTCCGCCCGAAAGCCCCTCGGTGGCCTGGGCGAACCTCGCGCCGGCCTTGCGCACCAACTGGCGCCATTCTGTTGCTGTAATCAGCCCTTCCTGCTCCATGGTGTCGGCCATTTTCAGCAACTCGTCGTATTGATCCTCGGCGTCCATACGGATCGCTGGCTCTTCCAGTAATTTTCGCCAGGCGGCCAACGCCTGCTCTTTGCGAATGTCGCTCATGGTCATTACCCCCGGGTGAC
Source organism: Pseudomonas sp. AM14(2022) (assembly GCF_036346455.1). Classification (NCBI taxonomy): domain Bacteria; kingdom Pseudomonadati; phylum Pseudomonadota; class Gammaproteobacteria; order Pseudomonadales; family Pseudomonadaceae; genus Pseudomonas; species Pseudomonas sp. AM14(2022). Next base: position 51,748 of record NZ_JAOTNY010000012.1, on the reverse strand, counting down.
TTGTAAGTCGGTAGAGGGCTGCGGTTCTGGAGTGTTCAGCGGCGGCGACTGACGGCGCGACAGATGGTTTTCGTTGCGGCCTCGAAAATGAAGCGGCCCAAAGCAGCCGTTGATGCACGACTGCGTTGAGCCTGAGAGCGATTGCCTTCCAGGATGGCTCAGTGCGGGCTGGCCGTCGGACGTACCACAATCTCACTTACATCAACATCGTCGGGCTGTTCGATGGCATAAGCGAGGGCTCGTGCAATGGCGTCGGCGTTGAGCGCCACACGCCGGAAGGCTTTCATTTCCTCGCGTGCCACCTCATCGGAAATCGTATCGGCCAGTTCCGACTCAACGACACCCGGGCACACCACCGTGACGCGAATCTTGTCGGTTTCCTGGCGCAAACCATCCGAGATGGCGCGGACGGCGAATTTGGTCGCGCAGTACACCGCGGCGGTTGGAGAGACTGCAAGACCGCCAATCGACGAGATATTGATAACCTGCCCGTACCCTTGCGCCTGCATGTCCGGCAAGACCGCAGCGATACCATGCAGCACCCCGCGCACGTTGACATCGAGCATCTGGTTCCACTCATTGACTTTCAGCGAGGCCAGGGGAGACAGCGGCATCACGCCCGCGTTATTGATGATCACGTCGACCTTGCCATGTTGCGCCTTGGCGAACGTCACGAACGCCTGCATGGATTGCAGATCGGTGACATCCAGTGCGCGGGCGCTGGCCGAGCCACCCTCGGCCCGGATCTCGCTGACCAGTTGGTCCAGACGCTCTGTACGGCGGGCACCGAGTACCACATGGGCACCTTTGCTGGCGATCAGCCTGGCCGCCGCTTCGCCAATACCACTGCTTGCACCGGTAATCAGCACGACTTTGTTGTGAATGTTCGACATATCCGTAGCTCCTGCTCTCAGCATTGAAGTTCAGCAGCGACCGCTGAAGTGCGGGCGTTGCTGCGGGGTACGTCGAAAAGATTAAGGGCACATGCCTGCTCGGCGCGTGCCGAAACCTGCGCAACTTTTGCCTATTCGTGTCGGTGTGCATCAATCTGCAAAACAGATAAAGCAGCGATGCTCAAGCCCCACGGAACTCGCTGGGCGTTACGCCCACCTCGCGACGAAATACCTGAGAGAAGTGACTGGGGCTTGAATAGCCGACCTCCAGGCCGACGTCGATGACACTGCGCCCGGTCTCGAGCAACAGCTGCCGCGCGCGAATCATGCGCAAGCGGATGAAGTACTGCGAAGGCGAAAAACCCGTCGCACGCTTGAACAGACGGCTGAAGTGGTACTCGCTCAGCTCGGCCAGTCTGGCCAGCTTTGCCAGACTGAATTCAGCGCCCAGATCCGCACTCATGGCGTCAGTGACTTTGCGCAGCTTGTAGGCTTGCAAAGCGTTGCTCCGACGTCCGCCGCGGGCCTCGGCGCGATAGCTGCGCACCAGATGTACGGCCAGCGCCTGTGCCAGCGAGCGGGCAAACAGAGCGCTGGGCGAGCGCTCCAGAACCAGTTCGGTGCGCAACTGCTCCATGACAAACGCGACGCGCGCGTCGCGTGCCCCGGAAATATCACGCAAACGCACAGCTCCCCCGTAATCCCCCAACAACTCACGCGACGCGTGCTCGATCAACGGCAGCCCCAGATAAAGGTGCATGACTTCAAAGGTGTCGGCCCCTTGAGTCTGCCAGCGCATCTCATAAGGCTCGTCGGAACTGGTGAGGAAAAAATCGCCCGCGCTGACCTCCGCCGCTTCCCACTCGCCACCCGGCACGCGCTCCTCCACCCTCGCCGACCCCGCCAGAACCAGGACGAGCAGCGGTTCCACCACCGCAGGCACGAGAATGGGTTCAACCACGCTGCCATGGGTAAAAAACCGGATCACGATGTCCTTGATTTCCGGACACGCTGGCAACGCCTGCGGCTCGCCCGGCAGGTAGTCTCCCATCGACTGCCCGGTGATGCGCAAGTCCTGGGAGGAAGTGGACTTCTGTTGCAACGCCGTTTGCCCGGTATTGGTCATGAACATGCCCTTTTGCTGAGATTCAGCGCAAAACCCCGACAGCCGGGGCAATCTCCCGAAAGCCGACCTCGCCCCGCTGCGAGACAGTAGGCCCGTCGCCGATGACAGCGCCTTGCGGGCGCCGACCCGGCCAATCCCTACTCGATCAAAATGCTGGAGAACATCATGACCGATATCAAGCACAGCACACCAAACGAAGTGGCCGGTAAAGTGGCTCTGATCACTGGCGCGGCCAGTGGCATCGGCAAGGCCATCGCACTACTGCTGCATGCCCGCGGCGCCAAGGTCATCGCCGAAGATATCAACCCTGAGGTAGAGGCGCTGGCTCGCCCCGGGCTGGTACCACTGGTAGCCGACATCACTCAGGACGGGGCCGCCGAACGCGCGGTCGCATTGGCCGTCGAGCAATTTGGTCGACTGGACATCCTGGTCAATAACGCCGGCATCATCATCAACAAACTGGTCATCGACATGACTCGCGAAGACTGGGAGCGCATTCAGGCGGTCAATGCCACGGCGGCATTTCTGCATAGCCGCGAAGCGGTCAAGGCGATGATGCCGAATAAATCCGGTTCGATCGTCAACATCGCGTCCTACGCCTCCTACTTCGCTTTCCCCACCATCGCCGCCTACACCGCTTCCAAAGGCGCACTCGCGCAACTGACGCGCACCCTGGCGCTTGAAGTCATTGGCCACGGCATCCGCGTCAATGCCGTCGGCGTCGGAGATGTGGTGACCAACATCCTCAACAATGTAGTCGACGATGGTCCGGCATTTCTCGCCCAACACGGCGAGGCCGCGCCGATCGGCCGTGCGGCACAACCGGAAGAAATCGCCGAAGTGGTCGCGTTCATCGCCTCGGATCGTGCCAGCTTCATGGTCGGTTCGGTTGTCATGGCCGACGGCGGCATGACCGTCACGGCCGGTTGAGCCATTACAGGAAAGATCCGCCCGCAAGCCCGAGAGGATCAGGCAAATCTGCGGCAGTTTTGTTCTGACACCTCTGCGCTCGGCTACGTAATCTGAAAGCACGCAACGGATGCAGACACAGGCCACGGCAGGCCGCTCGGATTGAATGAGGACTGAGGAGAAAAGCTGATGAAAAATGCCAGACAAATCACGCCTGACCATCGTTACGCCGGGATGTGGGTCACCGCCGATGGATTCATCCGTCACGAGCTTCTGACCACTGGGCGTTATGACGAGGCCCGTGGTAAAAATAACAGTGCTTATGAAGGTCGCTACGAAATAACCGGTGACTATATCCAGTACTGGGACGACACCGGCTTCACCGCTGACGGGCATTTTCATGACGACGTGCTGTATCACGCCGGCATGGTCCTTTATCGGCAATGAGCACTTTAATGATGTCGGGTGAATATCGTCTGCCTGGACAGTTCCGGGCAGACGCTCATGGACACTTGTGAGAGCCTGAAATGCAACAGAGCGATGCTTTCATCCTGCAAAACACGGCCATCTACCGTGACGAACTGGTTCGCTTGCTGACGCAACGGTTTAGCGCATCCGGGGTCTATGAGACAGCCATAGCGTCCTTGCATGTGATCCGTTTTGACGCGCCTTCGGAGCTGATCCACACCGTGCACAAGCCGGCACTTTGCCTGATCGTGCAAGGACAAAAAGAAGTCGGCCTGGGTGACGACCATTACCTGTACGACCCGCTCAGTTACCTGGTGGTCTCAGTGACACTTCCCGTTTCCGGGCGCGTGTTGATGGCCAGCCCGGAGGCGCCCTACCTGTGTATCCGCATTGATTTCGAAGCCACGGAAATCGCGCAGGTCATCGCCGATTCGCCCCCGACGGGCGTCCCGGACGAGCCGGAGCTTGGCCTGTTCATTGAAAAGGTCGATGTGCCTCTGCTGGAAACCATGCTTCGGCTGGTCCGGCTACTGGAAACACCGAAAGACATCGGCATGCTCGCGCCCCTCGCCCTTCGCGAGCTGTATTACCGGCTCCTGCGAGGTGTGCACGGTCGTCGTCTGTATGAGCTTGCCCTCGTTGACTCGCAAACACGCCGGGTAACGCGGGCAATCGATTGGCTGAACAACCACTACACCCAACCCTTGCGCATCGAAGAACTCGCGCGGGTCGCAAGTCTCGGCAGCTCCACATTGCATCATCAATTCAAGGCCGTGACGGCCATGAGTCCACTGCAATACCAGAAACAGCTTCGCCTGCAGGAAGCCCGCCGCTTATTGCTCGGCGAAGGGCTGGATGTGGCGAGTGCCTGCTATCGAGTGGGCTACGAAAGCCCGTCGCAATTCAGCCGGGAATACAGTCGCCAGTTCGGGTGTCCGCCATCAAGAGACACCCAGCGGGTTCGCCGCCCGGCGTGAAAGTCAGCCTGACGGCGATCTATCGGATTAATGCCCACCAATCACTTCACAAACCGGTTACGCCCCAGCGTCTTGGCGTTATACAGCGCCTGATCGGCGACCTCAATCAACCCTTGCAAGGATTGCAGTTGGGCCCCCGAGACCGTAGCGATGCCGATACTCACACTCAGCCGGCCGAACGGGCTGGACGGGTGTGCGATGTTCGCTTGCTCCAAGCGTTCGAGGATCAACTGCGCGACCACTGCAGCACCGTCACTGTCGGTGGCCGGCATGATCACGCTCAGCTCCTCGCCGCCGTAACGCGCCACCAGATCCGAGGGGCGCCGTACACAACCTTCGAGGATTGTCCCGACCTTCTGCAGGCAGGCATCGCCGGCGACATGCCCGAACGAGTCGTTGAACAGCTTGAAGTAATCGATATCGATCATCAGCAACGCCAGCGTCGTGCCGTCACGTTGTGCGCGTCGGGCTTCCATGGCGAGGCTCTCATCGAAGCAGCGCCGGTTGGCCAGGCCGGTCAGGGCGTCCTTCATCGCCAGTAACTCAAGCTGACGATTGGAGGAAAGCAACTGCTGCTGCGTCCCGCGCAATTGATCTTCAGCCCTGGTACGCCTGCGAATATCGAGAATCAGAAACCAGCCGATGAGCCCGGTAAGCCCCAGCAACCCCGCGACCACCACTGCCGACAGCCAGGCCTCCATGCGCCACGCCGCAAGGGCTTCGCGTTTGCCGAGGGCGACGGTGGTGATCAGCGGCAGCCGGTCGCTCTTGCGGAAGGCATAGAGCCGCTCGACGCCATCGAGGCTGGAAGTAAATGACGCGGTGCCGACCGATCGATCGACCAGATACTTCTCATAGATGGGCGACTTGGAAAAATTGCGGCCCATGTCCTGCTCGCGGAAGGGATAGCGCACCAGCAACGTACCGTCGGTGTAGGACAAGCCGATGGCCCCGTCCTGCCCGACGTCGATCTTGCCGAACAGGCGCAGGAAGTTTTCGATTCCCAGGGTCACCGCCACCACACCCGCAAACTCGCCGTGCGCATCATTGAAACGGCGGCTGACGGTGATCACCCACTCCTGATTGGAGCGGCTCTGGATCGGCGGACCGATAAAGGTTTCGCGGCTCGGATCGTCACGATGATGGATGAAATAAACACGATCACTGCTGTTGGCCCCGGCCGGAATCGGTCGGTTGGACGACATCAGCCAACGGCCCTGATTGTCGTAGATGGTGATGCCGCTGAGCTGCGGCATCAGCGGTTCCTGACGATTGACCAGTGCGCTCAGACGCTGGATCTGCGCGGGGCCACTGCCTTCGGTTTCCAGACGTTCGACGATCCCGAGCAACAGCAACGAACTCTGGCGAACGATCCCTTCGGAATAAGTCGCCAGCGCCTGGGTCAGGTTCAAGCCATGAACGTTTACCTCCTCCAGTGCGCGCTCTCGAGAGGCCAGCACTTTCCACACCGTCAGTGACCCGAGGGAACAACCGATCACCAACAACAAAAGCACAACCAGGCGGGTATCACGCTTCACATTACTACCTTTGGGAAAGTCCGGTTTCCGTTCCTGCGGCGGGTCGACCGACTCGATGACTGCAGCCGCGTGTCCTTGTCGCGCGCAAGGATACAAGCAGCACTGGCTTGCTGCAGCAACAGATTATGTCGCGCAAAAAAGACATACTTCCGATTTGCGCTGCGTCGTCCGGAAAAAGCCTGCTAAAGACTTCGGAAGGATTTGCGCTTGGCGAAACAGCGACAAGAATGCCAGACCAAACCATCGCCAGGCTTTCAGAATCCGCTTGGCGCCCACCGTCAGAAGCCAACTTTCTGACGCCTGTTTCACGACCCTTTCGTGATGTGTTGCCAAGCATAAAATTTTGGCACTTTTGCACAACAAGTTGACATCCAAAAGCATGCCACGGGCCACCGATATCATTAGAGTATGCGCCCTTAAAAAGGAAAGGACTCTTGATGACTCAGTCACTCTCACGGCGCGTTGTGGCGATTACCGGCGCCCTGGGGAATCTCGGCGAGACCCTGGCGGACATGGCCGCAGCCCAGGGCGCGGATCTGGTGCTGATCGATCAGGCGACGATGGCGATGCCCAGTTCCCACAATCGACTGGTCCTGTCCGGCATCGATCTGACCTCCCTTGCCGATTGCCAAGCAGTCGCCCACCAGATCAACCGCTATTTCGGACGCCTCGACGCCCTGGTCAACGGCGCCGGCGGCTATGCGTGGGAGCCGTTGCTGGGCAGCGCGATAGAGGCCTGGGATCGGCTCTACTCGCTGAACCTTCGAACCGCATTGAACGCCAGCAAAGCCTTGCTGCCATTGCTGCTGCAATCCTCGGCGGGACGCATCGTCAATATCGGATCGAGCATGGCGGCGAAGGCCGGGCTGGGCATGGGCGCTTACGCCGCGTCGAAATCCAGCGTTTTGCGCCTGACCGAAAGCCTCGCCGAAGAACTCAAGGACATGAGCATCACGGTCAATGCCGTGTTACCGAGCGTGCTCGACACCCCGCAAAACCGTGAAGCCATGCCCGACGCCGAGCATCAGCGCTGGGTGACGCCCGCTCAACTGGCGGCGGTCATTCTGTTTCTGATCTCGGAACAAGCGTCGGCCGTCACTGGCACCGGTATTCCGGTGATCGGGCGCATGTAGGGTCTATTGACGCCGCGCGCCTTGGCGACGTCGCTTTCTTCACCTTTCGGAAAAGCAAGATCACCGGATTACCGGACTTCCCCTCCCCCCATGCGACCCGCCACTTCCAGCGCTGCCTTCGTTAACCACGTCCTTGATGTCGCCGAACAATACGGCTGCGATGGCGACTGGCTGTTGCAGCAGACCGGACTCTCACGCGAGCAGTTGTCCGACTCGATCGTGCGCATTCCCATGCGCCAACTGCGTGCCTTGCTGGAACTGGCGGCGCTCAGCAGCAACCTGCCGCATTTCGGCCTGCTGGTCGGCGCCGCCGTACGCCCGGGCACCTACGGCGTGCTGGGTTATGTGCTGATGACCAGCGCGACACTGGGCGAATCGCTGAACATGATTCTGCGTTTCGGCAAGATCGTTTACGACAGTCCGTCCAGCCAGACCCGGATCGTCATCGGCGACGGCCGCGTGACTCTCGAAGATCAACGCATCAGTGAACTGGAGCCCTATTGCGCCCTGCATCAGGAAGCGCTGATGGTCGGCTGGGCAGCGTTCGGCCGCTGGTTGATCGCGAGTAATCAGCCGATGCTGGAAGTCCGGATGATGCATTCGGCGGTGGGCGAACCGGCGCTGTATGAACACTTCTTTGGCTGTCCGGTGCAGTTCGAGGCCGGTTGCAATGCGCTAGTGTTTGCCGAATCGACACTCTCTACACGAATCCAGGGCGCCGACCCGCGCATGCATCGCAGCATGCTGCTGGAGGCCGACTGGCAGTTGTGCCTGTCGTATCCGGCGTTTTCGGTCACAGATCGATTGCGCGCGCTGCTCACCGAGCAATTGCCGACCGGTGATTTCAGCCTGAAAAGCCTGGCCCGGCAATTGGCGATTTCACCGCGCACCTTGCAGCGCAAACTGGCGGCCGAAGGGGAAAACTTCAATCAAGTGCTGGAAACCATGCGCATGGAACTGGCCGACCATTACCTGCGCCGCACCGAGACCAGCATCATGAACATCGCCCTGATGCTGGGTTACTCGCAGGCCAGTTCTTTCAGCCATTCCTTCCGTCAGGCCCGCGGGATTTCACCGGTGGATTACCGCAAGTTATTGCGCGCCAGATAAGCCCGATCACGGTTTCAGCTGCAGCAGCGGCTGGCCCTTTTTCACCACATAGGTCGCCAGTTCCACGCCTTGGTCCTGGCCGACGTTCTTCGCCACATGGGCCACGCCTGCCGGGATGAACAGTGAGTCCCCGGCCTTTAGCGTGACCGCCGGCCGCCCCTCCAGTTGATACTCCAGCGTGCCGCTGAGCACGTGCGCCACTTCGACACCCGGATGCGCATGCCGCGGCGCGGTGACACCCGGTTCGAAATCGATACGTGCCTGTATCACCTCGCGATCCGCGGCGCCCAGGTCCTGACGAATCAGGTCGGTACGACTCAGGCCCTGCTGCCAGCTCATGGCCTGAGCGTCTGCCGCCTGCGCCAGGCCGGTGAATGAAACCAGTGCGGCCACAGTGGCCAGAATCAGTGTGCGTTGCATGCAATTACCCTCTCGACAGTCATGGTGTGAAGGCCTGCACTGTGACTGCCCGGTGTAGCGGCGATGTGTCGAAAAACCCGGGTTTGGTCTCGCCGTGTATCGCGCGCAATGCTGGATACACGGCCATACAAAGCACACCGGCTGTGTATCACAGTGTGTACAGACACCCCGGCGATACATGAACTTGAATCATCGCGCTTTTTCGACATGGACCAGATACGTCCCGGCGTTCAAATGCCTGCAAGGTTTGCCGGGCTCAGCCCGCACCTGCCCCCGACAGGATCGCCAAGGAGACTTCAGCATGAAAAACGCAGCATTCAACCGTATGAACATCCTCGCCGTGACGCTGTTCGGCGCGCTGGCGGCGACGCAAATGCCAACGGCCGCCGCCGCGCAGCCGGCAACCGGCGACCACAACGTCAGCTATTCCGCGCCCTCGCCGTTCGGCCCGCTCAAGCATGTGAAGGCCGGGCTGCTGGATGTGGCCTACGCCGAAACCGGCCCGGCGCAGGGGCCGGTGGTGATTCTGCTGCACGGCTGGCCGTACGACATTCATAGCTATGACAAGGTCGCGCCGTTGCTCGCCGCCAAGGGGTATCGGGTGCTGATGCCGTATGCGCGGGGTTATGGCGACACGCATTTCCTCTCCGATCAGACACTGCGCAACGGCCAGCCTGCGGCGCTGGCCAGCGACGTGATCGACTTCATGGATGCCCTGAACATCAAGCAAGCGGTGCTCGGTGGTTACGACTGGGGCGCGCGCTCGGCAGATATCGTCTCGGCGCTGTGGCCGGAGCGAGTCAAGGCATTGGTGTCAGTCAGCGGCTACCTGATCGGCAATCAGGCTGCCGGGCAAAATCCGTTGCCGCCCAAGGCCGAATTGCAGTGGTGGTATCAGTTCTACTTCGCCACCGACCGTGGCCGGGACGGTTACCGTAAAAACACCCACGACTTCGCCAAGCTGATCTGGCAGCTCGCCTCACCGAAATGGGCCTTCGATGACGCCACGTTCGACCGCAGCGCCAAAGCGCTGGAAAACCCCGATCACGTCGAAATCACCGTGTTCAACTACCGCTGGCGTCTGGGCCTGGTGCAGGGCGAACCGCAATACGCGGCGCTGGAGCAGAAACTCGCCAGCGCCCCATTTATCAGTGTGCCGACCATCACCCTCGAGGGCGATGCCAACGGCGCGCCGCACCCGGCGCCTGAGGATTACGCCAAGCGGTTCACCGGCAAGTACCAGTTCCGCCTGATCAACGGCGGCATCGGCCACAACCTGCCGCAGGAGGATCCGCAGGCGTTTGCTCAGGCAGTGATCGACGCCGATCACCTCTGAGGTCGAAGGCAGAAAACGCCTCGGTCTATTTGACCAGGCGTTTTTCCCTGGACGGGCGATAACCGAAAAATGCGCTGTAGCACTTGCTGAAATGGCTCGGCGAAACGAAACCGCAGGCCACCAGCACTTCCATCTGCGACAGCTCGGTGTGCTGCAACAGGCGCCGGGCTTCGGTGATGCGCAATTCCAGGTAATAGCGCTGCGGCGTGGTGCCCAGTTGCTCCTTGAACAAACGCTCCAGCTGTCGCCGCGAGCGCCCGGCGTACACCGCCAGTTGCTCCAGCTCCAGCGGCTCTTCGAGGTTGGCATCCATCAGTTTGACCACCTCGCGCAACGGTGCGCTGACGCAGAGGTTTTCATCCGGTTTGATCCGCCGATACCGCGACTCCTCGAACGCCAGAATGTCCTCGATGCCCTCGACCAGCGCCTTGCCGTGCAGGCTCTTGATCCAGTCCAGCGCCATATGGAAAGCCCCGGACGGACTCGACGCGGTGAGCCGGTCGCGATCGATCACATAAGGTTCGCTGCTGACCTGAGTGGCTTTGGCAATTTCCGTGAGTGCGGGACGGTGTTCCGGGTGGATCGCGCAACGATAACCATCGAGCAATCCGGCGCGGCCGAGAAACCACGCACCGTTCCACAAACCGGCCAGACTGACCCCGCGCTCCGCCGCCGCGCGCAGCAGGCTGATCAACTCCTCGCTGGCCTTCAGCTCAGTGCGGTAGCCGCCGCACACCACCAGCAAGTCCAGATCCGCAAGGCTGGCGACGTCAATCCGCGCATCCGGACGAATCACCAGCCCCAGATCGCTGATCACCTCACCCTCACCCAGCCCGAACGTGCGCGAGCTGAACAGTCCGGCGCGCAACAGGTTGGCGGTGATGATGGTGTCCAGCGCCTGGGTGAAGGCCGGCAGTGAAAAGTGCTCCAGCAACAGGAAACCGGTGCGGGTGATGCGGGTCTCGGTGGATTGCTCATTCAGATAGCGGAGGTTTTTACCCTTCATGCCTCCGCTGAATTGACGTCGTTCGATCAAGGTCTGGCCCATCGGTCATGTTGTTATGCGCCGATAGTTGGCTCGATGGGCCAAAGAGTCAATCATGCTTGCGATCGATCACTCAACCCGGCGAGCAACGAGCGGCGCATGTTGCGCCATCAGCTCCACGATCCAGTCAATGAACACCCGCAGTTTCAGGCTCACATGCCGGTTCGGCGGGTACGCCACGTAGAGCGGCATCGGCTCGAGTTGCCATTCCTCGAACAGCGGCACCAACTCGCCCCGAGCCTGATGCGCGTGCGACATGTACCTGGGCAACCACAGCACACCCATGCCGGCCAGACCTGCCGCAAGGTAAGCGTTGCCGTCATCGACGGCGAGCACGTGGCGGCCCTTGATCTGCAGGTGTTCGCTGCCATTGTGCAAGGCGTAAGGCACGGGTTTGCCGGTGCGGGCCCAGAGAAAACCGACCACCCGATGATGCGAGTCCTCCAGCTCGCGTGGATGCTGCGGCGTGCCGGCACGGGCCAGATAATCCGGCGCGGCGAAAACCCCGAGCTGAAGATCGGCGACCCGCCGCGCCATCAGTGACTGATCAAGCAATTCGCCGCCGCGCACCACGCAATCGACGTTCTCATCGATGATGTCGACGATGCGGTCGCTGACACCCATATCGATCTGAATGTCCGGATAACGCGCATGAAACTCAGGCAATGCCGGCACCAGAATCAGCCTCGCCAGCGGGCTCGGCACATCTACGCGCAAACGTCCTCTGGGCAATGCCGACGCGCCGGACAGACTGGTTTCGGCGTCGTCCATATCGGCCAACAGCTTGATCACTCGCTCATAATAGATTGCGCCATCGGCAGTGACGTTGACCTTGCGTGTGGTGCGGTTGAGCAACTTGACCCGCAGCCGTGCCTCCAGTTGCTGCACCATTTGGGTCACGGTGGTCTTGCTCATGTGCAAGGTCTCGGCAGCCTTGGTGAAACTGCCCGCCTCGACCACCCGGGCGAACGCCTGCATTGCATCGAAACGGTCCACTTTGCGCCCTCGGATTGTTTGGAATCTGCAAACAGTGAACGCCAAGCTTGCGCGTTTATCGCCACTGCGCAAGCCCCTACAGTCACTCCATCAACAACCACCAAACAATGATGGAGACACCCATGACCCAGCGCGACGTCGTTTTTCCGCCAGCCCGCCATGCGCTTTACGAGCGCCATCGTTATTCGCCAGCGATTCGTTCCAACGGTTTTCTGTTCGTCTCGGGGCAAGTCGGCAGCCGTGAAGATGGTTCGCCCGAGCCGGATCTGCAGAACCAGGTGCGCCTGGCGTTCAATAACCTCAATGCGATCCTCGATGCCGCCGGTTGCAGCTTCGCCGACGCGGTGGACGTCACGGTGTTCATGATCGATCCACAATCGACCTTCGAAACCATCTGGGAAGTGGTGCCGGAGTTCTGGGGCAGCGCACCGTATCCGACGATTACTGCGGTCGGCGTGACCTGGCTGGCCGGGTTTCAGTTCGAGATCAAGGTGATTGCCAAACTCCCGGAAACCCCATGATCGTAATCCGGGGTAAAACATCGTCGGACACCACTGCTGGCCTTTGACAGCGCGGCTGCGTATAACCTCGCCGTTTCGTCTAACCTGATTGAGCGCCCGATCGCGACACCTCGCGTCGCGGCGCTTAGAATGCGACGCTCATGAAACGGAGATTTCCATGCTCAAACGAACCCTGGCACTGACTGCTGGTCTGGCCCTGTCTTTTTCTGCTTTGGTGGCGAATGCCGCCGATGTGTTGCGGGTCAGTGCAATTCCCGATGAAGCCCCGACCGAATTGCTGCGCAAATTCGAACCACTGGGGGCCTATCTGGAGCAGCAACTGGGCATGAAAGTGCAGTTCGTTCCGGTGGCCGACTACCCGGCAGTGGTTGAAGCGCTGGCGACCGATCGCCTCGATATGGCCTGGCTGGGCGGTTTCACTTTCGTTCAGGCACGCCTGAAGACCGACGCCACCACCCCGGTGATCCCGCTGGTGCAGCGCGAGCAGGATGCGCAGTTCACCAGCAAGTTCATCACTGCCGACCCAAACGTGAAGAGCCTGGCCGACCTCAAAGGCAAGACCTTTGCCTTTGGTTCGGTATCGTCCACCTCCGGCAGCCTGATGCCGCGTTACTTCATGCTGAAGAACGACAACATCAAGCCTGAAGCCTATTTCAGCCGCGTTGCCTATTCCGGCGCGCACGATGCCACCGTGGCTTGGGTTCAGGCCGGCAAGGTCGATGCCGGAGTGCTGAACGCCAGCGTCTGGCAGAAACTGGTGGACGCGGGCAAGGTCGACACCAACAAGGTCCACGTGTTCGCCACCACTCCGGCCTACTTCGATTACAACTGGACCGTGCGCGGCACCCTCGACCCGGCGCTGGCGGCGAAGATCAAGAAAGCTTTCCTCGACCTCGACCCGGCCAACCCCGAGCAAAAGAAGATTCTTGATCTGCAGGCTGCCAGCCGCTTCATCGACACCAAGCCCGAAAACTACAAGGGTATCGAAGAAGCTGCTCGCGCTGCCGATCTGTTGAAATGACCCTGAGCCTCAAACACGCCAGCCTGCACCACGCCAACGGGGTCGATGCGCTGCGTGGCGTCGACTTGCAGATTGGCGTGGGCGAACAGGTGGCGATCATCGGCCCTTCAGGGGCCGGCAAGTCGAGTCTGTTGAATCTGCTGGCCACCGCGTTGCGCCCCAGCAGCGGTGAAATCGAGGTGCTGGGCGAACGTCCCTGGCACCTCTCCACTCGTCAACGGCAACGCCTGCGTGCGCGCATCGGCCTGGTGCATCAAGCCCCACCGCTGCCGCCGCGCCAACGGGTGGTGACGGCGGTGCTGGCCGGTAAACTCGGACAGTGGAGTTTAGGCAAGAGCCTGCTCAATCTGCTGCACCCGACGGATATTCCCGGCGCCCGTGCGGCCCTCGCCCGCCTGGATCTGGGCGACAAACTCTTCGCTCACTGCCAGCAATTGTCCGGCGGCCAATTGCAGCGCGTGGGTATTGCCCGGGTGCTGTATCAGGCGCCGGAGGTTCTGCTGGCGGACGAACCGGTGTCGGCGATGGACCCGGTGCTCGCCGGGCACACCCTGTCGATCCTCTCGCAGCACGCCCGGACACACAACGTCACGCTGGTGGCGAGCCTGCATGCAGTGGAACTGGCGCTGGCGCACTTTCCGCGCATCATCGGTTTGCGCGACGGCCAGATCCTGTTTGACAGCCCGGCCGAACAGGTCAGCCGCGAGATGCTCGACACGCTGTACGCCAACGAGCAATTGCAAAGCCCGACGACGCCCAATGCGCCGCTGATTGTGCAGATCCCGCGATGCTGAGGGCCGATTCACGCGACCCGGCCGCCGCGCCGCGATTACTGCTGACCCTGCTGGCACTTGCCTTGCTGTGGCCGGGCATCCAGCTCAGCGAACTGGACCTTGGCGTGCTGCTGCACAGCGACAGCCAGACCGAAATGGGCCGCTTCATCTCCGGATTCTGGCCACCGGCGCATGACCACGATTTTCTCCAGTTGCTGCTCAAGGCGACCCTGCAAACCCTGGCCATCGCCACCGCCGGCATGGCCCTCGCACTGCTGCTGGCGGTACCGGCGAGCCTGATTGCCAGTCGCGCACTGTCGTTGTCCGCCGCGTCCCGCAGCGGCATTCCCAGTCGGGTCGGAAGCTTGCTGCGCTGGCCGGTGCGCGGGCTGCTGATCTTCTTGCGCAGCGTGCCAGAGATCGTCTGGGCGCTGCTGTTTGTGCGCGCTGTGGGTCTCGGCCCGGCGGCCGGTGTGCTGGCGATCGCGATCACCTACAGCGGCATGCTCGGCAAGGTTTACGCGGAAATTTTCGAATCCACCGACCAACGCCCGGCGCATGCCTTGATGCAGGCCGGCAGCGGACGACTCGCGGCGTTTGCCTACGGGATTCTGCCGAATGTCGCGGCCGAGCTGCTGTCGTACACGGTGTATCGCTGGGAGTGCGCGATTCGTGCGTCGGTGGTGATGGGGTTTGTCGGCGCCGGTGGCCTCGGCCAGCAGATCGACCTGTCGCTGCGCATGTTCGCCGGCGGTGAAGTGGCGAGCATGTTGCTGACGTTCCTGATTCTGGTGCTCGGCGCCGACCAACTCAGCCGCCTGCTGCGCTGGAGGCTGACATGAATCGCCTGATCAATCTGTTGCTGATCGTCGGCATTGGCGTCGCGGTTATCGCCTCGTTCGGTTACCTCGAACTCGATCTCGGTGAACTCGGCAGCGCCACCAGCCTCAAGCAGATGGGTGCCTACGCGCAGCGCTTTCTCAGCCCGGACCTGAGCGCCACGCATTTGCAGGCGATCCTCAAGGGCGCGCTGGAAACCCTCGCCATGTCGGCCCTCGGCACCCTGCTCGCGGCGGTGTTCGGCATCCTCCTCGCGCTGCCCGCCGCCGGACGTTTCGGCTGGCCGCTGCAAAGCGCTTCGCGCCTGCTGCTCAACGGTCTGCGGGCGATTCCGGAACTGGTGTGGGCGGCACTGATGGTGCTCGCCGCCGGCCTCGGCCCGAACGCCGGCACCCTGGCGCTGGCCCTGCACACCACCGGCGTGCTCGGCCGGTTGTTCGCCGAAGCGCTGGAAAACACCCCGCCGGAACCGGCCGAAGCGATCCGTTTGCAGGGCGGCAACCCGGTGCTCGCCTTCTGCTATGGCACCCTGCCCAACCTTGCCCCGCAATTGCTCGCGTATTGCCTGTATCGCTGGGAAAACAACATTCGCATGGCCAGCGTGCTCGGTTTTGTCGGTGCCGGTGGTTTGGGGCAGATGTTGTATGTCAGCCTCAGCCTGTTTCAGGAAGCGCAGGCAAGCACGGTGATTCTGGCGATGCTGATTCTGGTGCTGGGCGTGGATTCGCTGAGTGCGTGGAGCCGGCAGCGTTGGGTCAAGGCCTGACGGGCAAACCTCAGGGCGCTGTCGCCAAGCGATACTGGCGCGGGGTAAATCCGGTCGAAGCCTTGAACTGCCGGGTGAACGCGCTGTGGTCGGTATAGCCGCACTGCAGCGCCACTTCGGTGATCGGCAAGTCGCCGTGCAACAGCCGATGCGCGTGCTCAAGACGGACTTTCTGGATCATCTGCCGTGGCGTCAGGTGGAACACGCGCTTGCAGTAACGCTCCAGTTGCGCCACGGAAATCCCGGCGATGCGCGTCAGTTCGCTCAGGCTGACGCGCTGATTGAAGTTCGCCCGAATGTACTCGTCCACTGCCGCCAGACGCTGATACGCCGGATGGGTTTCGCTGGCGGTCTGCAAGTCGACGGAAATTCCCGCCAGGCCGATGATCCGGTTATCGCGGTCGTACAGCGGACGCTTGTGGGTCAGGCACCAGCCCGGTTCGCGGCTGCCGTACAGATGCAGTTCCAGCTGATCCTCCAGCACAAACCCCTCTTCCAGCACGCGCCGATCCTGCTCGGTGTAGCCCGGGCCCAATTGCGCGGGAAACACCTCGGCGCTGGTCTTGCCCAGTAACGGTCGCAGGTCTTTCAAACCGCAGCGCTGCACCAGCGTCTGGTTGGCCATGACGTAGCGCGCCTGCAGATCCTTGATGAAGATCGCCGCGTTGGGAATCACGTCGAGCATCGGCAACAGCAGCGCCATACCGGCGAGCAGATCGTCGAGGCATTGCGGTCGGCTCGCTTCGTTGTGCTGGCTCAGGATCGCAAACGCGTTCTGCGGCATACCTCTCACTCCCCACTCGGTTTTATCACTTGCACGCAGATTGCCCCATGGCTGACAGCCTGTCGAGCCGGGCCTTTGCCGTTGGCCACTGTGCTGATTTCGTCATCGTCACCGGCAAAAAACATCAATCGCCCATCGCCTGATCAGTTCACTGTAGCGCCACTGCACGCCCCTCCAACAACCAACAAGAAGGCGACGCTATGACAGGCCAAGGCAAGTTCAAGAAACAACTTTCACTGATAGACCTTACGTTCATCGGACTGGGGGCGATCTTCGGTTCGGGCTGGTTGTTCGCCGCCAGTCACGTGTCGGCCATCGCCGGCCCGGCGGGGATCTTTTCCTGGCTGCTCGGTGGTTTCGCCGTGTTGCTGCTGGGCATCGTCTACTGCGAATTGGGCGCTGCGTTGCCCCGTGCCGGCGGTGTGGTGCGTTACCCGGTTTACTCCCACGGCCCGCTGCTTGGCTACCTGATGGGCTTCATCACGCTGATCGCGTTTTCCAGCCTGGTGGCGATCGAAGTAGTCGCCTCGCGGCAATATGCGGCGGCGTGGTTTCCCGAATTGACCAAGGCCGGTTCCAGCGACCCGACCGTGCTCGGGTGGTTCGTGCAGTTCGGGTTGTTGTGCCTGTTTTTCCTGCTCAATTACCGCAGCGTGAAGACCTTCGCCATGGCCAACAATCTGGTCAGCGTGTTCAAGTTCATCGTGCCGCTGCTGGTGATTGGCGTGCTGTTCACCTTCTTCAAACCGGCCAATTTCGAAGTGCACGGCTTTGCGCCGTTCGGTCTGTCCGGCATTGAAATGGCGGTCTCGGCGGGTGGGGTGATCTTTGCTTATCTGGGCCTGACGCCGATCATTTCCGTGGCCAGTGAAGTGAAGAACCCGCAACGCACGATCCCGATCGCGCTGATACTGTCGGTGCTGCTGTCCACCGCTATCTACGTGCTGCTGCAAACCGCGTTCCTCGGCGGCATCCCGACCGAAATGCTCGCCAATGGCTGGGCCGGCGTCGCCAAGGAACTGGCCCTGCCGTACCGCGACATCGCCCTGGCACTGGGTGTCGGCTGGCTCGCGTATCTGGTGGTGGCCGATGCGGTGATCTCGCCCAGCGGCTGCGGCAACATCTACATGAACGCCACGCCACGGGTGATCTACGGCTGGGCGCAGACCGGGACCTTCTTCAAGATTTTCACCCGCATCGACGAAAAATCCGGCATCCCGCGCCCGGCGCTGTGGCTGACCTTTGGCCTGTCGGTGTTCTGGACCCTGCCGTTCCCGTCGTGGGAAGCGCTGATCAACGTTGTCTCTGCCGCGCTGGTATTGAGCTATGCGGTGGCTCCGGTGACGGTTGCCGCACTGCGTCGCAATGCGCCGGACATGCCGCGTCCGTTCCGGGTCAAGGGCATGAGCGTGCTTGGGCCGCTGTCGTTCATCATCGCCGCGCTGATTGTCTACTGGTCGGGCTGGGGCACCGTGTCGTGGTTGCTCGGCCTGCAAATCCTGATGTTTGTCATCTACCTGCTGTGCGGGCGCATGGTGCCGACCGCGCACCTCAACCTCGGCCAGCAAGTGCATTCTTCGGCATGGCTGATCGGCTTCTACGCCGTGACCATCGTCCTCTCCAAGCTCGGCAGTTTCGGCGGCATCGGCGTGCTCAGCCATCCGTTCGACACGGTGATCGTCGCGGTCTGCGCGCTGGGCATCTACTACTGGGGCGCCGCCACCGGTGTACCGGCACGCCTGATTCGTCTGGAAACCGAGGACGACGAAAGCGAAGCCGCTGAATCCTCCACCCATTCGGCAACGGGCCAGCGCCCTGCTCACGCCTGACCTTCACTCAAGGGACGAACCATGAAACGACTGCACATCATCGATTCCCATACCGGCGGCGAACCCACGCGTCTGGTGATGAAAGGCTTCCCCGAGCTGCCCGGCAACAGCATGGCCGAGAAGCGCGATGCCCTGCGCGAGGGCCATGATCAATGGCGCCGCGCCTGCCTGCTGGAACCGCGTGGCAACGACGTGCTGGTCGGTGCGCTGTACTGCGCGCCGGTGTCGCCGGATGCCACCTGCGGGGTGATCTTCTTCAACAACGCCGGCTACCTCGGCATGTGCGGCCACGGCACCATCGGCCTGGTCAACTCGCTGCATTACCTGGGCCTCATCGAACCGGGCGTGCACCAGATCGACACCCCGGTCGGCCCGGTCAGCGCCACCCTGCACGAGGACGGCGCGGTGACCCTGGGCAACGTCCCGGCGTACCGCTATCGCAAACAGGTGCCGGTGGACGTGCCCGGCCACGGCCGCGTGTTCGGCGATATTGCCTGGGGCGGCAATTGGTTTTTCCTGGTTTCCGAACACGGCCAGGACCTGCAGATGAGCAACGTCGAAGCCCTTACCGAGTACACCTGGGCGATGCTCAAGGCTCTCGAAGCCCAAGGCATCCACGGCGAGGACGGCGCGCTGATCGACCACGTCGAACTGTTTGCCGACGACGCCCACGCCGACAGCCGCAACTTCGTCATGTGCCCGGGCAAAGCCTACGACCGCTCGCCCTGCGGCACCGGCACCAGCGCCAAACTCGCCTGCCTCGCCGCTGACGGCAAACTCGCCGAAGGCCAGGTCTGGACGCAAGCGAGCATCACCGGCAGCCAGTTCGAAGGCCGCTTCGAATGGCATGGCGAACGCGTGCGCCCTTTCATTACCGGCCGCGCCTACATGACCGCCGACGCCACCCTGCTGATCGACGAGCAGGACCCTTTCGCGTGGGGCATCTGAGTGCCCCGCTTTTCTACCGATCCGAATGAATGTCCCGAGGAGCTACAACAATGAGCGATAACATCTTCACTGGCTGCATTCCCGCGCTGATGACCCCGTGCACCGCCGCGCGCAAACCTGACTTCGACGCCTTGGTGGCCAAGGGTCGCGAGCTGATCGATATCGGCATGAGCGCGGTGGTTTACTGCGGCTCGATGGGCGACTGGCCGCTGCTGACCGAGGCCGAGCGTCAGGAAGGCGTGGCGCGTCTGGTGGCCGCCGGGGTACCGACCATCGTCGGCACTGGCGCGGTCAACAGCCGTGAAGCGGTGTCCCACGCTGCACATGCGGCGAAAGTCGGCGCCCATGGCCTGATGGTGATTCCGCGCGTCTTGTCCCGTGGTGCTTCGGCCACCGCGCAAAAAGCCCACTTCGCCGCGATCCTCAACGCCGCGCCGAACCTGCCGGCGGTGATCTACAACAGTCCCTACTACGGCTTCGCCACCCGCGCCGACCTGTTCTTCGAACTGCGCCGTGAACACCCGAACCTGATCGGCTTCAAGGAGTTCGGCGGTGGCGCCGACTTGCGCTACGCCGCCGAAAACATCACCTCGCAGGACGATGCCGTGACCCTGATGGTCGGTGTCGATACCCAAGTGGTGCACGGTTTCGTCAACTGCAACGCCACCGGCGCGATCACCGGTATCGGCAACGCCCTGCCGCGCGAAGTGCTGCAACTGGTGGCGCTGAGCAAGCAAGCGGCCAAGGGCGACGCCAAGGCCAGGCGTCTGGCGCGCGAACTGGAAGCGGCGCTGGCGGTGCTGTCGTCGTTCGACGAAGGCTGCGACCTGGTGCTGTATTACAAGCATCTGATGGTGCTCAACGGCGACCGCGAGTACGCCCTGCACTTCAACGAAACCGACGCCTTGAGCGATGCCCAGCGGCGTTACGCCGAGACCCAGTACGCGCTGTTCCGCCAGTGGTACAAAAACTGGTCCGCCGAACAGAACCTCGCCTGATCACAGTCCCTGCCCCGGTGTGATGCCGGGGCTTCACCTCTTTTATCAAGGAAGCGTCATGACTCTGACAGGGCACATGTTGATCGGCGGCCGAGCCATCGCCGGCAGCCGTGAAGCGATCCGCGCGATCAATCCCGCCACCGACGCGGTGCTGCAACCGGCCTACGCCGGGGGCAGCAGCGAGCATGTCGAACAGGCCTGCGCACTGGCGTGGCAAGCGTTTGATCGTTATCGCGAGACCTCCCTGGAGGCTCGCGCCGAATTTCTCGAAACCATCGCCAATGAGATCGAAGCCCTTGGCGATGCGCTGATCGACCGTGCCGTGGCCGAAACCGGCCTGCCACGCGCCCGTATCCAGGGCGAACGCGGACGCACCTGCGGGCAACTGCGCACCTTTGCCCGCACCGTGCGTGCTGGCGAGTGGCTGGACGTTCGCGTCGATCAATCACAACCACAGCGCCAGCCGCTGCCACGTTCTGATTTGCGCCAGCGGCAGATCGCGCTGGGGCCAGTGGCCGTGTTCGGCGCCAGCAACTTTCCGCTGGCGTTCTCCGTGGCGGGCGGCGACACCGCTTCGGCGCTGGCCGCCGGTTGCCCGGTGATCGTCAAGGCGCACAGCGCGCATCCCGGCACCAGTGAACTGGTCGGCCAGGCGCTGGCTCGCGCGGTGAAAAAATGCGGTTTGCCTGAAGGCGTGTTTTCGCTGCTGTTCGGCTCCGGCAACGAGGTCGGCATTGCGTTGGTCAGTGATTGGCGCATCAAGGCTGTGGGCTTCACCGGCTCGCGCAGTGGCGGCCTCGCCCTGAACCGAGCGGCGCAAGCGCGGCCGGAACCGATTCCGGTGTATGCGGAAATGAGTTCGATCAATCCGGTGTTGCTGTTTCCCGCAGCGCTTGCCGCACGCGGTGAGGCGTTGGCGCAGGATTTTGTCGCCTCGCTGACTCAGGGCGCCGGGCAGTTCTGCACCAATCCCGGGCTGGTCATCGCTCGCCAAGGGACGGCACTGGACGCTTTTATCGCGGCGGCCGCCGAGCTGATCCAGCGCAGCCCCGCGCAGACCATGCTCACGCCGGGGATCTTCCGCGCCTATTCAAGCGCAGTCGCCGCGTTGGCCGAACATCCGCAGGCGCAACGCGTGGCCAGCGGCCGGGCGGCTGAAGGGCCGAACCAATGTCAGGCGCAATTGTTCGTCACTCCGGCGCAAGACTTCATCGCTGATGTGCGTCTGCAAGGTGAAATATTCGGCTCGGCATCGCTGATCGTGCGATGCGCCAACGACGATGAAATCCGTCAGGTCTGCGAACACCTCGAAGGCCAGTTGACCGCCACCCTGCACCTGGATGACGCCGATCTGGATCAAGCCCGGGCCTTGTTGCCGACACTGGAGCGCAAGGCCGGACGTCTGCTGGTCAACGGCTGGCCGACCGGGGTCGAAGTGTGTGACGCGATGGTGCATGGCGGGCCGTTCCCGGCCACCTCGGATTCGCGCAGCACCTCGGTGGGCACGGCGGCGATCCTGCGCTTCCTGCGTCCGGTGTGTTATCAGGATTTCCCCGACAGCCTGCTGCCGCCGCCGCTGAAACAGGCAAATCCGCTGCTGCTACGACGCTTGCTCGACGGCCAGAGGGAAGCCTGAACATGCCCGACAACCTCACAACGGACAACGCCGACATCGCGGTGATCGGCGCCGGCATCATCGGCGTCGCCTGCGCTCTGCAACTGGCACGTCAGGGTAAACGGGTGGTGGTCATCGACAAGCAGCCGCCCGGTCATGGCGCCTCGTTCGGCAACGCCGGGCATCTGGCCACCGAGCAGGTGTTTCCGATTGCCGATGCGTCGATCCTCAAGCGTCTGCCGGCGATGCTGATGGACCCGATGGGGCCGCTGCGCCTGGACTGGAAGTACCTGCCGCACGCCGTGCCGTGGTTCAGCCGATTGCTGCTGAACCTGCGCCCGGCGCCGTTTCAGCGCACCGTAGCCGGTTTGCGCGCGCTCAACGAAAGCAGCCTCGACGCCTGGAAGCGCCTGCTGCAGAGCATCGCCCGCCCCGACCTGCTCAAGGAGGACGGCTCGCTGCTGGTATTCGAGCGCGCCGAGTCGCGGCCAGCCATCGACGCCTTGCAGGCGCGCATGCGTCAGCAGCAGGTGCCGGTGGATTTGTGGTCGGCCAACGCCGTAAGGGAGCGCGCGCCGCAGCTCAGTGAACAGATTCAAGGCGGATTGTTCTACCCGCGCACCGGGCATTTTCTCGACCCGTATCAGGTGGTGTGTGAACTGGTGAGCGCCGCCAGAACGGCCGGCGTGCAGTTCCTCCAGCAGGAAGTTCAGGGCGGCCAGTTGCAGGCGCATGGCGTGTCGCTGATCACCGATCAGGGGCGTTTCACCGCGCGGCAGGTGCTGATCGCCTGTGGCGCGCATTCGGCGAAGCTCACCACTGCGCTGACCGGTAAACGCGTGCCGCTGGACACCGAGCGCGGCTATCACCTGATGCTGCCCCACGAGCCCGAGCGACTGCCGTTCGCCGTTACCTCGCTGGAGCGCAAGTTCATCATGACGCCAATGACCGGCGGCCTGCGCCTGGCCGGTACGGTGGAGTTCGCCGGCCTGCAGCGCCCGCCGTTTATGGAGCGCGCCTGGCAATTGCATCGCTTGAGCAAAGGTTTGTTCCGCCGTGATTTGAACGCTGAAGACGCAATGCCGTGGATGGGCTTTCGTCCGTCGCTGCCGGACTCGCTGCCGATCATCGACAAGGTCTGCGACGGCAAGGTACTGCTCGCGTTCGGTCATCAGCATCTGGGGCTGACGCAGGCGGCGGTGACTGCGCAGATGATTGCGCAACTGGCGCCACCCTCGGCCAATTCCGGCTTGCCGACGATGGATGCCTATCGACTGGGGCGTTTCTGAGATATCGATGAAACGTTTTTGGTTTCATACTGAGCGCCGACCTTGGCCCCGCGCATATGGAACCGACTATGACCTCATCAATGGATACCCCCGAGCCACAAGCGATCTGCAACCCGATCACCAGCAGCGCGATCTTCATCGTCGCCACGCTGCTGCCCGGCAGTGACGCCGCCAGTCAGGTGCGCGGCTGGTGCGGCGATATCGCCGCCCTCACCCGTTCGGTCGGCAAACGCGTGCCCAGCGGTAACTTGTCATGTGTCTGCGGGTTCAGCGCCAACGCCTGGGACGCCCTGTTCGGCAGCCCGCGCCCGGCGTCGCTGCATCCGTTCCGCGAGTTCGGCGTCGAGGGCCGTCGCGCCGTGGCCACTCCCGGCGACATTCTGCTGCACATCCGTGCCGACCAGATGGATCTGTGTTTCGAACTGGCGACCCAGTTGTGCAGCGCGCTCAATGGCGCGATCACCGTGGTGGATGAGGTGCAGGGTTTCCGCTACTTCGACATGCGCAGCATCATCGGTTTCGTCGATGGCACCGAGAACCCGGTGGGCCGCAAGGCAGACCACTTCACCCTGATCGGCAACGAAGACCCGGCGTTCGAATCCGGCAGTTATGTGCTGGTGCAGAAGTACCTGCACAAGATGGAGGCGTGGAATGCACTGAGCGTCGAAGCTCAGGAAAAGGTGATCGGCCGCACCAAGCTGGCCGACATCGAACTCGGTGAGGAGGTCAAGCCGAGCAACTCCCACAGCGCCCTGACCACCATCACCAAGGACGGTCAGGAGCAGAAGATCCTGCGCGACAACATGCCGTTCGGCCGCCCGGGGGCTGGCGAGTTCGGCACCTATTTCATCGGTTACGCGCGTTCGCCGGAACCGATCGAGCAGATGCTGGAGAACATGTTTGTCGGCAAACCCGTCGGCAACTACGACCGTTTGTTGGACTTCAGCACCGCAGTCACCGGGGGGTTGTTCTTTGTGCCGTCAGCCGACCTGCTCGAAGAGCTGGCGGAGCGAGAGCCCGAGCAGGCGTGACACCGTAGCGCCACGCCCGCCCGTCACTCAGTGTGGCGCGCGCGGGATGGTTTTCAGCAGGTCTTCCGGGCTGATGTGGCCGACCACGCTGCCCGGTTGCGGCATGTTGAGGATGTGGCCTTTCATCTTGCCGATGATGTGCATCTCGCACGGCTTGCAGTCGAACTTCAGGGTCAGCACTTCGTCGCCGTGAATCAGCTGCATCGGTGCGACCTTGGTGCGCACACCGGTCACGCCTTTGGCCTGTTTCGGGCACAGGTTGAACGAGAAACGCAGGCAGTGTTTGGTGATCATCACCGGCACTTCACCGGCCTCTTCGTGCGCCTCGTAGGCCGCATCGATCAGCTTCACGCCGTGACGGTGATAGAAGTCGCGTGCCTTCTGGTTGTAGACGTTGGCCAGGAACGACAGGTGCGACTCCGGGTACACCGGCGGCGGCGTGGTTTCGGCCTTGCGGCTGCCACGCGGGTGCGCCGCGACACGGGCGGCGGTCAGGGCTTCGATGACTTCACGGCGCAAGGCCTTGAGCTGCGAGTTGGGAATGAAGAACGCCTGCGGCGCGTCGAGCTTGATGTCGGTGGCGTGGTACTGGGTGGTACCGAGCTGGCCGAGCAGATCCTGCAATTGTTCCAGCGCCTGCTCCGGCTTGTTGGCCACACCGAATGGGCCGTTCAGAGTCACGCTGGCGCTGATGCCCTCTTCGCTGGTAGCGGTCACTTCCAGCTGTTCTTCACGCAGACGTGCGACCCAGCTCAATGCGATACGACGCTCGGCAGAGGTCTTCTGCAGCGCCTGTTGCCAGTTGTGGTCGAGGTTGCGGTTCAGCGCATGATTCGGCCGCAGCTTGTACAGGCCTTCGGGCATTTCGTTCGGCTCGACGCGGTAGCGATAGCGCTTCTCGCCGTCTTCTTCGAACTCGCCCTTTGGCTCGGCGATGTTGGCGCGGAAACCGACGACTTCACGCTTGACCAGCACGTTGAGGCCATCGCCGTTGGACAGCGGTTCCTGCGTCACCACCTGCATGTCACGCTTGCCGACTTTCTCGACGGTGCCCACCGGCAGACCGGTGAAGGTCGGCGAGTCGAAGGCGCCGATGTCGATCTTGCGATCGGTGACGAAATAGTCGGTGCTGCCACGGTGGAAAGTCTTTTCCGGGTCCGGCAGGAAGAAGTGCGCGGTACGGCCGCTGGAAGCACGGGCCAGGTCCGGGCGATCTTCGAGCACGTCGTCGAGGCGCTGGCGGTAATAGGCAGTGATGTTCTTCACATAGCCCATGTCCTTGTAACGGCCTTCGATCTTGAACGAGCGCACACCGGCTTCGACCAGCGCGCGAATGTTGGCGCTCTGGTTGTTGTCCTTCATCGACAGCAGGTGTTTTTCGTAGGCGATCACCCCACCCTTTTCGTCTTTGAGGGTGTACGGCAAACGGCAGGCCTGCGAGCAGTCGCCACGGTTGGCGCTGCGCCCGGTCTGCGCATGGGAGATGTTGCACTGCCCGGAGAACGCCACGCACAGCGCGCCGTGGATGAAGAACTCGATGGCGGCATCGGTTTCGTCGGCGATGGCACGAATTTCTTTCAGGTTCAGCTCGCGGGCCAGTACCAGTTGCGAGAAACCGGCCTGATCGAGGAATTTCGCCCGCTCCAGCGTGCGGATGTCAGTCTGGGTACTGGCATGCAGCTCGATCGGCGGAATGTCCAGTTCCATCACGCCCAGATCCTGGACGATCAGCGCGTCGACACCGGCGTCGTACAACTGGTGGATCAGCTTGCGCGCCGGCTCCAGTTCGTTGTCGTGCAGGATGGTGTTGATGGTGGTGAAAATGCGCGCGTGATAACGGCGGGCAAACTCCACCAGCTCGGCGATTTCGCTCACCTCGTTGCAGGCGTTGTGGCGCGCGCCGAAGCTCGGGCCACCGATGTACACGGCATCGGCGCCGTGCAGGATCGCCTCGCGGGCAATCGCCACGTCACGGGCGGGGCTGAGCAATTCCAGATGATGCTTGGGCAAGGACATAGTTTTTTTAGTCAGGCTGTCACGGTTAAGGCGCGCATTGTAGCCGCGAAACGCCCGAGCGGCACGCCTGTGCTGCCAAGTGGCAGATGACCTCGCTCCAATCCGACACGAGAGTCTCCTGTAGGAGTGAGCCTGCTCGCGATGATGGTGGCACAGTCAACGTTGATGGTGGCTGATTTACCGCTATCGCGAGCAGGCTCACTCCTACAGGGGGCGGTCAGGCCTTGGCGGCCATCGCGGTGACTTCCACGCGCATGCCTTCCACCGCCAGCGACGCCACGCCCACCGCGGCGCGCACCGGCCATGGCTTGGCGAAGAAGCGCTTGTAGACTTCGTTGAATGCCGCACGGTCAGCCATGTCGGTGAGGTAGATGGTCAGGTGCATGACCCGATCCATCGAACTGCCGGCCCGCTCCAGCGCCACTTTCAGCGCCTGCAGGGTGCATTCGCTTTGCAGGGTGATGTCGCCCAGCTCCAGGCTGCCGTCGGCGCGGGTCGGGATCTGGGTCGAAACCAGAATGCCGTTGAAACCGACAACGTCGGAGGAAATCGAATCTGCATCCGGATCAGGGGTAAAGCTGAGGTCTTGATTAGCCATGAAAGTCTCTTGTCTGGAGAGAATGAGGGTCGCCGGCCAGCAACGCACCGGGACTTTTCGCCGGGGAGTTTACAACAGTCCCCCGGTTTGGCTCAGGCAACTGTCAGCCCCAGCCACAAATCGCGCGCATAAAAAAACGCCAGCCCTTTCGGACTGGCGTTTTTTCTGAATATGGCAGGGGCGGCTGGATTCGAACCAACGCATGGCAGGATCAAAACCTGCTGCCTTACCGCTTGGCGACGCCCCTGTATCTCAAGCTCTGTAACAAGCTCTGCGAGAATGGGCCGCAATTTACCAAGCTTTTTTTGATCTGGGAAGCCCTGAATGCAAAAAAATTTGTTTTAAAACAGCCAGTTATTTCTGAGCCAAGGCAAGCGCCACGATTCACTTCGACAGATTCAGCGCAATCGCCTCGCGAATCAGCGCTTTCAAGGCCTGCTCATCGACCGTGTCGCCCTCATGAAAATCAATCGCCCGGCGGGTGTTGCCCTCAAGGCTGGCGTTGAACAACCGCGCCGGATCGGCCAACGCTGCGCCCTTGGCGAAGGTCATTTTGACTGCCGCCTTGTAGGTCTCCCCGGTACAAATGATCCCGCCCCGTGACCACACCGGAACACCGCGCCACTTCCACTCCTCCACCACCTCGTGATCGGCCTGATGAATGACCTTGCGAATCTCGCTGAGAATGACGCCACGCCAATCGTCCAGTTCAGCGATTCGAGCGTCGATGAGTGCCGAGGCGTCGGTGGGTGGTATTTCGGATTTCATGGCAAGTGTTCTCTTCGATGTGGTTTACAAGCCGATTTGCTTGAGCCCCTCACCCATCCCTTGATCCGCTTGCTCGCACCATTGCTTGAGGCTCAGATCCGGCGGCAGGTTGCCTTGCAGGCTCTTGTATTGACCGTCGGCCAACACTTCGCCCTTGCGACCGAGACCTTCGTTCTTGTCGCCATCGGCCTTGTCGAACGCGCCCGGCATATTCGCAACGAACGCCACCATCTTGTTGGCGTTTTCCGTGCTGTCCGCTTTCAGGTAGCCCTTGTCGACGCAATGCTTGATCAGGCCCGACATGTTGCGACCGCTGTCATACATGCTTTTCAGGGTAGCGGGATCTGGCGCTTCTGCGCGGGCCAGGGCGCAGAGGCCGAAAGTGGCGGTCAGTGCAAGGATCACAGCAGTGTTTTTCATGCTCATTTCCCAGATTTCCAGTGAAACCTCTCAATTCCAAACCCGCCGCTTACCAGACTTCCAGAGCTGGCGCACAAAACCCGGTAACGATATCCATCACCTCCAGAATCCGATCCTCCAACTCTTCATCGGCATCACCGCGCATTGACCCCAACAGTTCATTAACCGATATAGCCGAAAAACCCTTATCTCGATACTTCAGCAGGATTTCCCGTATCGAAAGAAGATCATCCCCCCTCCTCAATGCGCCGGACAGTTCATCGTCCAACGGTTTATCAAGCGTTTTCATCATTGTTTCTCCCAATGCTCAGCCGTCGACCCTAGTGCCTTCTGGTAATCAGAAAGTGGCATGGCCTTACTAGGCTGAATGGTTCCGTGAGTTTTTTTGTCTTGCACGTAACGAAGACTTTCCGGAAGTGAAGCGGTATTCAATTTGCAGGCGCTGTCTTTGCCGGTTCCGCCGGGTAACGTGGAGGGGCGCCGATGATCCGGCAGGTTTTGCGGAGTATCCGGCGCTACGGACATCCCACCGGTATTGGGATGAACGTTCCCATCTTTATCAACTGGAATATCGACAGGACGTACCCCTAGGCCACGCGCGGTCGAGTCAGCAATGGGCTTTCCTTTTTCGTCGGTTTTCATGGCCCGATAGACATCGACCCCCGTCAGGCCCATCGGATCCACCCACCCTGTAGGGTTCGGGCCATAGGTGTAGAAATTCAGACCGCCCGCATAACCGATCGGATCCTGGCTGACGAATCGCCCCACCGCCGGGTCATAGTAACGATGCCGGTTGTAATGCAGCCCGGTCTCATGATCATGGTACTGCCCCGGAAATCTTATAGGATTTCTCACATCACTTTGTCGGGCCGATTGCGATCGCTGCTCCGATATCGCCCCCCATGCCTTGTACTGAGCCGTCCAGACCAACTGCCCCTCAGAGTCGGTCAGTTCCTGAGGCGTACCCAGGTGATCGCACTGATACCAGAGCAAAACGTCAATTGGCTGAACCGTGACCTTGCGATTCCACAACGGATCGTCATCCAGGCTGTACTCTCCCTGATACTCAGGCTGATTCGTCAGTGTAATCGGGGCATGTCGTATGGCCTGTGCTACAGGAATGAAACTACCGGGCTCGAAAATGTAGTGCACCGTGCGTCCGGCACCGCCATCCAGTTGCGCGGCACTGCTTTCCCAGGCAAGTCGGTTACCGTCCCAGCCGTAGAGCGTGAAGCCACAGCCGTACTCTCGCTGTATGCGTGCATGCTCGTTCCGGTTCCAGTGCGACCCCGCCTCGGGACGCCCCTTGGAATGGGCGACAGAGTTTTTGTGAAGACGACGTCCAAGAGCGTCATAGGCGAATTCAACCGACAAGCGTTGATCTTCAAATCGCACCAAACGGTCAAACAGATCCCATTGCAGGAAGCTCCGCTGATTGTTTTGCAGACGCTCGACCAGGTTGCCGCGCTCATCGTATGTGAACTGATTACCTTCGTACTCGTGTAGCAGGTTGTCTACCTGCCTCTCCTGGCGCGGAGACCGGTCCAGTGGTCGTCGAATTTCACTCGCCTTTTCATCAAGCAGATTACTGGCCGGGTCAAAGGTGAATGTTTCAACCACCTGTCGTGTCGCTGCTTCCAACAGTCGACCGAGAGGATCGTAACGGTATGAAATCGCGCCTCTTCGGGTATCGTTGATCGCAGTCAGTTGACCAGCGGCATCGTATTGATATGTCCGTTTGACAAGCGTCGCACCGTCCTCACTGCGCCCCAGCACCTGCTCCTGCAAACGCCCGGCAGAATCCCACTGTTGCGTCTGCTGCAGGTGGTTGCCCTGATGCCGGACAATCTCACGATGAAGGTCGTCGCGCTCCAGGCCAATCAGCTCGTGCTCGTCCAGGCGTAGCGCCAACAAATGACCGCTGCCATAGGTGAGCCAGCTGACACGGTGCCCGTCCGGACGAACTGTCGCGACCCGATTGTTGAGCACATCGTACTTGTGCTGCCACACGCCAACTACCGGGGGCTGGTCCAGCCCAAGGTAATGCTGATGCTCGCGCAGCACATTGCCGGCCAGGTCGTGAAACCACTGTAAACGACTGTCTGCGTTGGCGGCTTCAATCAGGTTACCGTTGCCGTCATAAATGAAGCGCTCGCTTTGCGATTTCTCACCTTGACTGGCGCGTCGCTCAATCAGGCGTCCCATGGCATCAAAGCTCACGCAAATCACACGCTCGCCGTTGACGATATGACTCAAATGACCCGTATCAGAATCATACCGATAGCGGGTGATACGACCATCAAAGCTCTTTTCTTCCAGCAGGCGACCTATCGGGTCGTAGAGGAAATGCGCCCGGCTTTCGTTTTCGTTGTCCAGCGCCTGCAAGCGCCCGAGACGATCCCAGCGGTAGACCAATGTATGCTCATCAGCATCGATGCGCTCGGCTACAAGACCGGCAGCTGTATATTTCCAGGTAGTGCAGCGGCCAAGACGATCCGTGTGCGCGAGCAACCGGGCTTCAGCGTCTCGTTCAAAATACTCCTCGGTCTTGTCCGGGTGCCTGATCCAGGCCAGCTGGCCCAGTCGATACCCGTACTCGGTACTCTGGCCGGCCGCGTCGGTAGAACAGATCATCTGTCCGAGTTCGTTGTACTCCCAGGCCCTGGTCTTTCCTGAGCAGTCGACATACTCGATCAGTTGACCAGCATCGTTGTAGTCGAGCTTCTTCTCATTGCCGGCGGCGTCTTTGATCGCTGTCGGCAACCCTGCCACGCTGTAGGCAAACTCCGTTACGTTACCAAGGGGATCGACTGCTTCCACAAGGTTGCCATGATCGTCATAAGCACGCTGCCACTGCCCCCCTTCTGCATCGCTGGTCTTGATCAGTTGATCCAGATCGTCGTAGGCAAAATGCAGCACGCTGTCGTCGGCACGCAAATGTTCGACGACGTTGCCACGCGCGTCGTAGATGAAGCGATCAGTTGTGCCGTCAGCATGTACGTGGCGAATCAGGTTTTTCGCTTCGTCACGGAACAACCATTCGGAACGTTCATCCGGATGGCGAATGCGGTACGTATAACCAAGAATGTCGTAGTAGTGCCAGGTTTCGTTACCGTACGCATCGGTGACATAGGTCAGGCGAATATTCTCGTCCCACTCAAGGCGCGTGTCGAAACTGCCGTCGTCCGCCCACTCGCGAACGGCCCGCGCATCAGCGCCTGTGCCCTGCCATTCCAGATTCATGCCCCGTCCGGTCCGATCGGTGTAACGACGGATCAGATGATGCTGGTACTCATAGCTCCACGCCGCCCCGTTCTCGTCCTGAGCCTGAATCAAATCACCGACACTGTCGTAGTGATAGGCACACAGTTGACGCTGAGGAACACCGTCGCTGATCAGCCAAAGCCCCTTTACGCGACCGTGCTCATCAAGCAGGGTGCCGAGGTGATATCTGACGTCGGCCATATCACCCTGATAGGTAATCAGGTCGGACAGCACCGGCATTCCTTCGTGGCGATGCTCGTAGTGCAGCATGATTCCCGCACCGTTGCGCAAAACCACGCCGACCAGCACGAAACGTTGTCCACGACGCAGATAGGTTTCCTTGCGTTCAAACCCTCTGCACAACAGAAGCTGGTCATCGGTCACCCGTACCAGCGTCATGTTTTCAATGGCATCGTAGTGAGTCTGCCCTGTCTCGGGCAGCACATAGTCGTGGCTGCGACCATCAGCGTCATGGAACACCAGACTCCCGCCAACACAGTCAAAACGGGTAGTTAACGACGTAATCCAGCGGGCGCCCATCTCGCTGGCGTCATACGCATCCAGACGCGAACAGTAGGTGCGTGTCCACTCGAGAGGGAATGCACCAGGCAGGTTGAAATCCGTATGGCTCAGCGATTCAGAGCCCAGGGCAAAACTGATGCTATGCGCCGTGCCCGGCATGACGCCGTTTTTACATGTTTTGCAGTTATGCGTCGCTGGCGCTTGTTGGCTGCTGGCTTCAAGCCGCCCCTCTCCAGCCCTGTGCTGAGTCTTTGAAGTAGTATCCGGCTTGACGCTGGCCCCTTGACCATGTGCTCGACGCTTGCGCCAGGTCAAGACAGAACCTGCCAGCATCTGCAGCAGCCAACCGATTGAATGCTGAACAGCCGGATCACCCAGCTTGTTCATTTGAGTGCGCAACTCCACACCCATAGTACGAAGCATGCCGGTATTGCTCAGCACCAAAGCCTTGGCACTGTCCGGCAACAGGTTCTTAGCCGCACTGTTGGCAACACCTTTACCGGCAGCCTTGTAGGCGCTGAAGGCTGCGCCGAAAATATTACTGATGGCTGCCTTGGGGTCATGCAACAACTGACCTCCGGCCGCACTCATCTTGGCACTCGCCGACTTCATGTCGCCTTTTGCATCGAGCTTGCCGTTGACGACCGTTTCCAGTCCCTTGGCGATTTCGTTGACCGCGTTCTGGCCAAGCTTGCCGCCGTTGTCGAGTATTTCAGCCAGCTTCGGCTTGGCCTGCTCTACAAAGTCATCGATCGTACCGACAATGGTGGCATTCAAATGTCCGATCAGGACTTCGATCAGCGAATCGCCCAGCAGCATCTTGGCGCTGTTACGAAGTTCTTGACGCACCAATGACAAAGTCGGACGCAAGGTCATACGCGCCGAGGCCATTGTGGGTGGGGCCGGTAAAACACCGATCAGATTGATACCCAGGCTGACCCAGTCCAGAATCTGGCGTTGCTTGCTTTTGGCAAGGACAACAATGTCTCCGAGCGCATCCACCAAGGCCATGATGTTGCCCACCACCGGCAACGCTCCGGCAACGTTCTTGACGCGCTCAAGCGTGACTACTCCACCACTGATCGATTGCAGCCAGGCATCGAATCTGGCTGCACCGCGTCCGACATCCTTGATGTCAATGGTGTTGAGCGGAACGATCGCCACTTGAGGTTCACGTACTTTCGCGACAGGCGTTTCAGTCGTCATGACTGCATCTCATCCGTAAGATAGTTCAAGACTTTAAAGAAATGATTGATGGCCTGGGCCTGCCAACACGCATGCAACAAACGTCAGGTGATGCCCGGCATATGCCGATGCGGTACATGTAGATTCAACTGATCACAGCCCCTTTCGGGCCGCTTGCAATCAGCGCAGCGCCGCAAGCGGTTTTCATACCGTCCAGAGCGATGGGCGTGCCATCAACGGTGTAGGTGCTGCTGCCCTCTGCAATCGGGAAAACCCCTTTGCACAGTGGACAGCTGACCTTGTGACCGACTCCGGCAACAGGCTTGCCGTTGAGATCGGTTTGGGAGAAGGCTTCGAGCACCTTGCCACCGTGAGTGGTGGAGTCGCCCAAGCGAATGGCGTCTTTCATGTTGTCACTCCTTTGACTTGATCCTGGTCTCGCGACCCTGCCGTCCGCTGACCTGTCAGTCAGCTCTGCAGCCACCAATTGAGCAGCGTTTCATCATCTTCATCATCAATGTTTTTATAGATATTGGCGTAATACCATTCGAGTCCGGTTTTCTCGCGGAACCGATCAAAAAACGCATTGATGCTGTCCATGCCATTGCTTGAGGGCACAGCCAGTGACAGGTTGCCTTCGAAAACGCCATCCAGCGTTCCACCCAGTTCATTGCCAACATCAGTTTCCAGTTGTGCAATGACGTCCTCGGGGATGTAGTCGGCGTAAATATGAATACAAAAATTCCCTCCGCGCTTCAGGACTTCAGCGTGGGTATTTTTGTTTTTTATCGAGATGACATCACCTCGAGCCAAATTCAGCGCAAGACCAGGTGAGGACAGCAGCTGATAAGTATCCTGCCCCATCGCGATTGCAGGGAGCTCCTCAAATACAGGGCCATCGTCATCTGATACAAACACCTCAATCAGAACAGGCAATTCTTTATCGTCCATATGGCGCTCCACAACTTCCACGTTCGACACACGACATCCCTTCTTTCACGTAACCGCTGTTTCCAGCACTCAGGTTACACGAAGCGCCCTCAAGATCTACGTTGACATCGGCCAGGTTGCCGCCATTCGAGGTCGCCACATTTTTATGCCCCAAGTGCATGTCATCAGGATTGCTAGAGGTATGCCCGCACCGCCAGCACTTGTACACACCCACCGGTTTGCTTTTGGCAATAAGTTTTTTGCGACATGCCGCTTGTCCTTTCCGACTACCGCCGCCGACCTTGCTCGCAGCGATGTCTTTAGCGGAGGCTCCAGCACCGTCCTTCAGCGCGCGCTTGGATGGCGGTTTTCTGACCAGACCTAAAGGGTCCACCCACTGCGTCGGGTTAGGCGCGTATTGATGAAGGTTGATACCGCCCATCAGACCTATCGGGTCTTTCGAGATGAAGCGACCTACATGGGGGTCGTAGTACCTGTAGCGGTTGTAGTGCAAGCCTGTTTCGTGATCGTGGTACTGACCCTGGAAACGAATGGGATTAGTCAGCCCGCGCCGCACTGCCGAGGCTGATGTCTGTTCTTTCACCTGCCCCCACGCTTTGTATTGAGCGCTCCAGGCGATCTCACCGTCTTGATCGGTAAGTTCCAATGGTGTGCCTAAATGGTCACACTGATACCAGGCCAGGGCATCGAACGGTTGTGCTTCAGGAGCGTGACTCCACAGCGGATCATCTTCAAGATTGTCGCCGCCGACATATTCAGGCTGACTCAACAGATCAATCGAGGCGTGTGTGAGGGCTTGAGCCACCGGTACGAATGTGCCGGGTTCATAAACGTAATGGACGGTGCGACCTGTCCCCCCATCAATAGGGGCTGGACTGCTTTCCCAGGAAAGGTTGTCCCCGTCCCACCCGTACAAGGTCAAGCCACAGCCAAGCAAGCGCTGAATGCGCCCCTGCTCATTTTTATTCCAGTGCGAACCTGCTTCAGGACGGTTCACATAATGGGCTGTGGAGTGCTTATACAACCGGCGACCCAAGGCATCGTAGGCGTATCTGACCGAAAGACGATCATCTTCAAAATGCACCAACCTATCGAACAGGTCCCATTGCAATCGACTGCGTCGACCATTGTGCCAACGCAATGTCTGGTTGCCACGATCGTCGTACTCGTAATGAGTACCGACGTATTCACGTAAAAGATTGTCTACCAACCGACTACGTGCCGGGGCCTGATCAAGAGGCCGGCGCACTTCTGTCACCTTCTCGTCGAGCAGGTTGCTGGCGGGATCGAACGCGAAGTTTTCAACGCCTAGGCGACTTGCTGCGCTGATCAGTCGCCCGACCGGATCATAACGGTAGGTAAGCGGTCCGCGACGAGTATCGTTCAGCTCGGTCAACTGGCCGACCGCATCATATTGGTACTGGCGTTTGAGCAACGTCGAATTGTCGTCGCTTCGACCGAGCAGTTGCTCCTGTAGCCGCCCTGCCGGATCCCACTTTTGCGTCTGGCGCAGGCGATTCCCTTGATAACGAGCGACTTCGCGATGTAAATCATCTCGCTCATAGCCGACCAGTTCGTGATCATCCAGTTTTAACGCGAGCAAATGCCCACTGCCGTACGTCAACCAACTCACCCGATGGCCATCCGGACGAGTCGTGGCGACACACTGATTGAGGGCATCGTACTCATGCCTCCAGATGGCAACGAGCGGTGCATCCAGATCCTGATAATGCTGGTGCTCTCTGATCAGATTACCGGCCGAATCATAAAACCACAGCAACCGGCTCTGGTCGTTCGTGGCCAAAACCATGTTGCCATTACCGTCATACGCAAAGGATTCGCTTTGAGTCGCATTGCCTAGGCTCGCATGGCGTTCAACAAGCCGCCCCATTGGGTCAAACGTCATCGAAATGATGCGTTCACCGCTGATGGCGCTCGCCAACCGCCCGCTCTCAGCGTCGTATTGATAGCGTGTGGCAAGGCCGTCGAAGCCTTTTTCCTCAAGCAATCTTCCGACAGGATCATAGTGAAACTGGGTGCGCTGCTCGTTTTCGTTTTCGAGTGCTATCAAACGGCCTAGCAGGTCCCAACGGTAACGAAGCGTTTGCTCGCAGGCGTCTACTCGCTCGGCAACCAGACCGGCCGCGTTATAGCTCCACGTCGTACAGCGATCCAGACCGTCAACATGAGCGAGCAGACGCCCTTCGGCATCACGCTCGAATCGCTCCTCGGTTTTATCCGGATGCGTTATCAAGGCGACATGCCCGGCCTTGTACTGATATTCGGTGCTTTGCCCCGCTGCATCGGTAAAGCAGATCATCTGACCGCGATCGTTGTATTCCCACTCGCTGGTCTTGCCAGAGCAATCGGTATATTTGAGAAGCTGACCGGCAACGCTGTACTCAAGCGTTTTCTCGTTGCCAATTGCATCCTTGATAGCGATCAACTGACCTGCTTTGTCATAGGCGTACTCCGTCTTGTTGCCAAGCGGATCGACCGACTCCACCAGATTACCGGCGTCATCGTAAGCTCGTTGCCACTGACCGCCTTCTGCATCACTGACCTTGATCAGTTGGTTGAGATCATCGTAGGCGTAGTGAGCGACACTGCCGTCGGGGCTGATGTGCTCGAGCAAATTACCGCGCTCGTCATAGCTGTAGCGATCGGTGGTGCCATCTGTATGAACGTGACGAATCACGTTCTTCGCATCATCGCGAAAGAACCACTCTGAACGTTCATCGGCATAGCGAATCCGGTAGGTATAGCCCTTGATGTCGTAGTAATGCCAAGTCTCGTTGCCATGGGCATCAGTGACGTAAGTCAGACGGATGTTTTCGTCCCATTCAAGGCGAGTATCGAAACTGCCGTCATCCGCCCACTCGCGCACAGCCCTGGCGTGCGATGTTTGGCCATCCCACTGCAGATTCAAACCGCGGCCGGTGCGATCGGTATACCGAGTCAGGAGGTGATGCTGATACTGATAACTCCAGGCCGCACCGTTTTCATCCTGCGCCTGGATCAAGTTGCCATGGATGTCGTATTGGTAACGACACAATTGCCGTACAGGCGCGCCGTCACGAATCTCCCAGAGACCGCTCAAGCGTCCTTGATCATCTATCAGCGTTCCGATGTGCAAGTAAACTTGCGTGACGTCACCTTGATAGGTGATCAGATCGGATAATACGAGGGCGTCCCCATGGCGATACTCGTAATGCAGCATCAGCCCGGCACCACTGCGCATCTTCACATCCGTCAGCCAAAAGGAACGACCACGACGGACATAGGTTTCCTTGCGCTCGAAACCGAAGCAAACGAGCAGTTGATCCTCAGCGGAACGAACCAGCGTGAGATTTTCAACGGGGTCATAGTGAAAGAGGCCTGGCTTGGGCAGGGGGAAATCGATGCTACGACCATCGGCTCCAAAAAAAACCAGTCCATCGTCCTTGCAGTCGAATCGGGTCGTAAACTCTGTTACCCACCGTGCCCCTAATTCGCCATTGTCAAAAGCATCGAACCGGGAGCTGTAGGTGCGCACCCACTCGATAGGAAATGGACCCGGCAGGCTGAAATCGGTATGGCTCAGTGACTCGGACCCCAACGCGAAACTGATGCTGTTGCAAGTACCCGCACAAGCACCATTTTTTTTGCCATTGGCGTTGGCGTTCGCAGGAGCCTGATGGCTGCTGGCCTCGAGTCGTCCTTCACCTGCCTTGTTCTGAGCCTTACTGGTGGCGTTGGGTTTAACGCTGGCACTCTGTCCATGCCCACGACGCCTGCGCCACGTCAACACAGCACCGCTGAGCATTTGCAACAACCAACCAATCGAATGACGCGTTCCCGGGTCACCCAACTTGCTCAATTGGGTTTTGATCTCAGGCCCCATCGCTCTCAATGAACCGGTGTGCGTCATCACCAGTTTTTTGGCCTGATCCGGCAGAAGATTCTTCGCCGCGCTGTTGGCAACCCCTTTACCCACGGCTTTGTAGGCACTGAATGCCGCCCCGAAGATATTACTGATCGCCGCTTTGGGATCGCTGAGCAGTTGATTGCCCGCCGCCGTGATCTTTTGTCCAGCCGCGCGCGCATCGCCTTTTGAATCAAGCTTGCCATTTACAACGGCCTCAAGACCCTTGGCAATTTCGGTGACTGCGCTTTCGCCGAGTTTTCCTGCATCGGCGAGAATGCCCGAGAGTTTGCCTTGAGCCTGTTTCACGAAGTCATCGATCGTGCCGACGATAGTCGCGTTCAAATGCCCGACCAGCACTTCGATCATTGAATCGCCCAACAGCATCTTGACGCTGTTACGCAATTCCTGACGTACCAGAAACAAGGTCGGACGCAAACTCATACGAGCAGCCGCCATGGTCGGAGGCGCAGGTAAAACACCGATCAGGTTGATCCCCAGGCTGACCCAATCAAGCAACTCCCGCTGCTTGCTTCTGGTAAGCGTGACGATATCGCCCAGCGCATCGACCAGCGCCATGATGTTGCCGACAACCGGCAGCGACCCGGCAACTCCTTTGATTCGATCGAGCGTGACGACACCACCGCTGATGGATCGTAGCCAGGCATCAAACCGGGCGGCACCACGACCTACGTCCTGCACGTCCAGCGTGTTGAGCGGAACGATCGCGACCTGCGGCTCGCGCTTCTTGGCAACGGCTGCCTCAGTCATGAGAGCACCTCCCCATTCAGCAGGCCAGGCGTCTTGAGCGATGGTTTGGGCAAGGACGGGGCCGGGAGGCTTGGCAGTTTGCCTGCCTTGCTCGCTGCGCCGAGGATGCTCGATGCACTCGGCAGCGCCGCACTGGCAAGTTTCGGTAACCCGGCCACCCCGCCCTGCACAGCCCCTTTCACCTGCTGCGCCGTCTGCATCGCGCCCTGTGCGGTCTGCATGGCGCCCATGCCGCTCTGCGCCATGTCCTTGCCCTTCTCCAGCATGTCCCAGTGCTTGTTCGGCAGAACCTGCGCAACCATCGCCTGCACCTGACTCGGTACGTCTTCAGTGGCTGGCGGTTTCAGCGGCCATTCCGCTTTGCCGATGTAGCTGCCCTCACTCCAGGTGTCCGCCGGATCCTTGCCGAACAACACACGCGCGGGGCCTGGTGCAGCGCCAGAAACGCTGGCGAAACCCTTGGCGTCGAGCTTGCCCTTGATGCTTTTGCCGAGGGCGTCGATAACTTCGTAGTCGCCTTCCTTGATGCCCTGGCGCCCGGCGTACTGGTTGAACAGCTCCAGATTGCCTTTGCCCGGTTTCGGCGGTTCCGGGAATACCCCGGCGAGACTTTTCGCCCCGGTGTAGGCGAAATTCGCCGCGTGCGCGGTGTACGGGCCCGTAGTGGCGTGGGTGATGCCGCCGGCGTTGTAGGTGGTGGCGCTGCCACCGCCCTGGATCACCAGTTCGGTCTTGGCGGTGATGGTGATGCGGTCGGCGTTGGCAGTGATGTTGAGTTTGGCCAGCAGGTTGATGCTGTCCTTGAGGGCCTTGACGTCGATGTCGCCGGAGGCCGCGACCAGGCGCCAGCCCATGCTTTGCACGAACAGACGCATGCCACGGCTGGCACTGGCCAGCAGGCGTTTGCCGATGGAAAAACTGGTGTGCCCGGTGCTGCTCAGCGCCAGGTGTTCGCCGGTGGCGATGTGGCTGGAGCGCGGCGTGGTCAGGGCGATGCCGGCCGGGCTGGCAAGCACCAGATGCGGCTCGGTGAATTCAGGGAATTCATTGGCGGTCATGTTCGCCGGGCCACTGCCCAGCACACCTTGATGCTGCGCGTGCAACGCCTTGGCCACATCGTCCTGATCGCCGGCCTCTTGCGCTTGAAGCTCTTTGGCCTGAGTGGCGAAACCGTCCTGCTGATCGCTCGCAGTGGCGAGGCGCTCGGCGGTTTCCGGCAGGTCCTTGTGGTGCTTCGATTCGTTCGGGCGCGGCTCGGTGGTGATCAACAGACCGGCGCCAGCACGCACCGCGCCATGGCGGTCGGTGCGCAACTCGAAACCTTCGCCACGCGGCTGCCCGCCGCTCGGGCGCGGGTGTGTCAGGTAGCCGAGGTTGATCGCACTGGCGCCGTGATCACTGCGCAGCGCGATGCTGATCTCGCTGGTGGTGTCGTCGATGCGCAGTTCGTTGGCGCGGCTGCCCTTGTATTCCTTGCTCTTGACCGTGGCCAGGGTCTTGAAGTCCGGCAGTTTGTACGGCGGCAGGTTCGCGCCGTGGTACAGGCAACCGGTGATCAGCGGCTGGTCGGGATCGCCTTCCAGGAAGGTGATCAACACCTCCATGCCGACCCGCGGAATGTTGATCGCGCCAAAGGTTTCCGCGGCCCAGTTTGAGGCCACGCGCATCCAGCAACTGGTCTTGTCGTCGTGCTCGCCTTCGCGGTCCCAGAAGAACTGCACCTTCACCCGACCGTACTGGTCGCAGTAGATCTCTTCGCCCTCGGGGCCGCAGACCACGGCGCTCTGAGTGCCGAGGACTTTCGGTTTCGGGTGATCGAGCGGCGGCCGGTACGGCACATCCCACGGGATCGCGTTGAAGCGGTTGCGGTAGCCCTGGTGGAAATCGTCCTTGTTGTCGGTGGTGTCGCTGGTCACCGACTCTTCGAGCACTTGCGGCTGCTTGCCTTCGTGGAAGATCTCGGTGAGCAGCCACAGATCGTTCCAGGTCGGGTTGGCGTGTTCGGTGAGGGCGAGAAAATGCCCGCTGACCAGAATCGGCTGATCGCTGTTGCCCTCGGCCAGACGATAGTCGCTGCGATGGCGTTCCAGTGCGCGATTGGCCAGATGCTTGCCGCGCTCGCGGTCAACGAAACGCCCCGGGTAATCGTAATCTTCCAGATCCGGCTGGGCGCTGCTCTTGGCATCGCTTTCGAGCTCGATCTTCGGTTTGACGAAGTCGTAATCACGTCGTGTGGTGCGGCTGGTGCGGGTCGCCAGACGCAGGCCGAAACGCTTGACCACTGGTTGATCGGCGACCAGTCCGGAGTCCTGCTGATAAGCTACTGGCGCCAGTTTCGGGAACACCGTCTGGTCATCGCCGAACATCAGTTTGTGGCCGCTGGCGGTGTGCTGGAAGTGGTAGTGAATCCCCTCCTCCTCACACAGGCGCTGGACGAAATGCAGATCGCTTTCGTCGTACTGCACGCAGTAGATGCGCTCCGGATAAATCGCGCTCAGTTGGAAGTGATAGTCACTGGCGAGAATGCCGTGTTCTTCCAGCACCTTGCTGATGATCTGTTGCACGGTCATCTGCTGGAAGATGCGCTGGTTGACCCGATGCGCGAGGTACGCCAGCTGCGGGCGCAGGGAGATTTTATAGCGGGTCAGGCGCTTGCCGGCCTCGCCCTGGGCGATGCTGTAGATCAGCCCGTGAATCCCCGTGCCGCTGGGCGACAGCTGCAGGAACGCGAGTTTGTGCAGCAGGCTTTCGAGGTTGATCGAGGCCTTCTCACTGACCAGTTCCAGCTCAAACTCGAAGGGGGTGTTGAGCGCCTCTTTCCCGGTGAACGACAGCACCTGGAAATCGCTGTCCGCGCCATCGATGGTCAGATTGAAATGAGGCTGATTGGCCGGTGAGAACATCCCTTGTTCCTCGCGCAATGCTGCGACGGGCGCCATTCCAAGAAGCGTGGCGCACGCAAAAAAATCTGTAGGTACAACCACCCCGGCCAGCCCACTGGCCGGGGTGGTACAACCATCAGTCGCGATTAAACGACTGGAGCACGCCAGTCATCGGAACCCGAAGTACCGGATACTTCGTGGGTCCAGGTGATTTTGCGGTAGGTGAACTGCACTTCTTCCAGGTGGGTGAAGTGGGCGTTCGACGGGTCCTGGCAGTTGTGCATCTTGTTGTTGATGGCGACGATGATCGCGTCTTCCAGTTTGGTGGTGTAGTAGTGCTCTTGAGTACCTTGAGCCGAAGTGCGGTACCACTGGATAACGATTTCGCTCATGCGCTCGCCGGAAGTCAGCGCCGCTTGCAGCAGAGGCGAAGCCTTGTCGTAGACCTTGGTGATCACCACTGGCTTGTGCACGCGCTGACCGGTTGGCTGACCGGATTGCGGATCACGCGGGATAATCACGTCGTGGGTGAAGGCCTGAACCATGACCTGGTCTTCGTGACCTTCCTGGAAGGTGTTGCCCACGGAGTCGGCGGTGAACGCGCCGGCAGTGATCAGACCTTGTTTTTCGCCAGTGACGGACATGTACGCTGGTGTTGCCATGGGGATGCTCTCCTTGCCTGAAAAAACACAACCGACAGGCACCATTGCCTGCCCGGGTACCTGCTCGGATATCAAGTTCCGTGCCAGCCATCATCTAGCCATTTCGGATCAATGGGTTGGCGGCAATACCTTCGCGTTCCGGCGTTTTAAACTTCGATAAACAGAAAAAAGTGCGCAAGAAGTTGCGCAGTACTGTGCAACTTCTTGCGCACTTGGCTGGAGGGCTTGGTTTAGAGAGGCTTGAAGGGAGTTCTCGGGTGAAATTGGCGAAGCAACTGCGCAACTTTTTGCGCAGTGGTGGTGTTTAGATTTTCGACGCTGGCGCCACCACCTCCTGCCCCGTCAACGCCGCATACGCCGCCGCGAGCAACCCCGGATTGATCCCGCAAAACACCACCGAAAGCCCCGGCGCCAGAATGTCTTCAAGCCCTTCACCCGCCATGCGCGCGCCCCTCGTTCGCAAACATTTGCAACACCACCCGCGGCAAACCCTAGAATGGCCATCCCAGCCACAGAGCCAACCACAACGATGGACGTTATTCAGACCCTGCGCTGCTTCGTCGCCGTCGCCCAGAGCGGCAGCTTCACCGCTGCGGCCGATGTGCTCGACACCACCACGACCAACGTCTCCAAAGCCGTCTCCAGCCTCGAAGCCCGGTTGCACACGCGCCTGATCAACCGCACCACTCGCCGCCTCGCCCTGACCGAAGCCGGCGTGCGTTATTTGCAGCGCGCTGAAAAAATCCTCGATGACCTGCGCGAAGCCGATGAAGAAGCCGGCACCGCGCAGACCTTGCCGGTCGGGCGTCTGAAGATCCACGCCATGGCCGCCATCGGCAACCACTATGTGATCAATGCGATCGCCCGCTACCGCGAAATTCACCCCACGGTGATGTTCGACCTGACCCTGAGCAATCGCCTGCCCGATCTGCTCGAAGAAAGCTACGACATGTCGATCGTCCTCGCCCGCGACCTGCCGGATTCCGGCTTCGTCGCGCAACGCCTGGGCACTACTTACAGCATCCTCTGCGCCTCACCGGCGTACCTGACCAAACGCGGCCACCCCGCCACACCCGCCGACCTCGCCGCGTACGACTGCCTGCGCATCGTCAACACGGTGATGCCCGCAGACAACTGGGTGTTCGAAGGCCCGCAAGGCATGGAAACGCAGAATATCCCCGACTCACCCTTCCACATCAACACCGCCGACGGCATGGCCACGGCGATCAGAAATGGCATGGGCATCGGCATTCAGCCACTGGCATCAGCCGTCGAAGGATTAGTGGGAGGAACGCTGGTGCGGGTACTGCCGCAGTACCGCCTGGAGGAATACAACCTGTTCGCGATCTACCCGTCGCGCAAATTCGTCGACGCCAAAATCAAGACCTGGGTGGAGTTCCTGAAAACCGCCATCCCGCAACTGCTGGCATCCGATGAACACATGGCCGGGGCCAAAGAACTCGCCAACGCTTAGTGCCGCAGACCTGGAGTGGCGACCCTCCAGCGCCTGCACCGACATCAACCGTTGGAACAACCGCTGCCCATCACCTGGTATTGCACGACATGCCGCGCACCGGTCGAGTCGTCATAAGTCATCTGCACCGGCACCGCACCGCACTGATTGGCCGCTTCGGAGATCGACACCACGTGGGCGATGTCTGCTTGAGCAGCGGCGTTGTAGGCCTCGACTTGCGCGGTCTCGTCAGCTGCAAACGCCTGCGCGCCGATACCACCGAAGACCAGAAGAAGAGCGATTTTTGCAACTTTCATGATGTTCACCGTCTCGTGGGGAACCGTGTTTGTTCACGGAGTGGAGACGATGTTAGGGGTTCAAGCGCACGGCAAAAATCGGTCGGTTGGACAAACACTGTGTCCAGAATGGGGATGAATAAATCCACACACCGTGGATGCCCCTTCGCGAGCAGGCTCACTCCTACAGGTTTTGCGCCGACCACACCATTCCAGAACACCGCAAAACCATTGTGGGAGCGGGCTTGCTCGCGAAAACGCCAGCCCAGTCAGCGAAAAACCCAAGTCTACCGCCAGTTCAAAAACCGCCTAGCCATGGCCGTTTTCAACCACCAACAGGCAAACCACTCATATCAGGCCGTTATCACCCCCACATTGGGGCTACAAGCGCCCGCGCATTTGCCTACAAATCTTGCGGAAGTGGCTGGCTTG
Organism: Pseudomonas sp. AM14(2022); assembly: GCF_036346455.1. Taxonomy (NCBI): domain Bacteria; kingdom Pseudomonadati; phylum Pseudomonadota; class Gammaproteobacteria; order Pseudomonadales; family Pseudomonadaceae; genus Pseudomonas; species Pseudomonas sp. AM14(2022). The sequence continues at coordinate 7,258 of NZ_JAOTNY010000012.1, read as the reverse complement.
TAGGCTTTCCGAAGCAGTTCTATCTTTCTCCTCGCATTGCCGTCGACCAATCTGCGCCCATCCCGCCCAAGGCAGTAAGCCGTCCTAAACATTCAGGATGTGCCAAACCCTTGGGCGTTTCGCTGTCCGAAAGGCACCCAGCTCAATCAGACAAAACAAAAAACGGTGGTGAGAGGATTTAGCGAAACATCGCAGCGTCCCGATGGGCCGCGACCTGCCCCAAACCCCAAACTCACCTACTCCAGCCCAAGCCCCGCACGCCCCAGCGAGTTCAGACGCTCCACAGCAAAACGCTCCTCCCACGACCGCTCATAATCCTCACGCGGAAAATCATCCGGCGAAGCCCCCTGCTCAAACGCTCTGAACACATCCCGCGCATACCGCAGATTCTTCGGACACATCGGCGCCGCCGGCACGTACATCACGTTGCCCCAGCCCTGCTGGTTCTGCACCGGCGCGACGCCATGGATCACATCGCAATGCCACCACACCGAATCACCGGCCTGCACATCCGGAATCGCACTCAGCCCCTCCACCAACAACGGATGCCATTGCGCCGACACCGGCAGCACCTTGCCCGGCGCCACCCCACACAACTCGTCTTCGGGCACGTCATCAAGTAGCGGCCGCAGCAGCAGGTAGGCCATCGCCTTGGGGATCGGCACGGTGTGCAGCACGCCTTGATCGGCCTGCATGTCCGACAGCGCAGTCCAGCCCTGAAACGTGCGAAACGCCGAGCACTTGACCGTGTCCTTGTAGGCGTATTCATCCACCTCGGTACGAAACGCCGCATCCCACGGGTCGTAGGCCGCGAAGTCGTTGCTGTAGATGTTGTCGAAGACTTTCAGATACGCCGGATGCAGCCAGCGCTCCAGCGCCCCGGAATCGGTGTGCGGGCCAAGGCCTTTCGAGTGTGTGCCCGGCGGACGTCGGCGCACCCGATCCGGATACAGCGCATTGATATCCGGGTTGAACCAGTCCTGGCCGTGCGAATGAGTCTTCCACAATCGATTGAGAAACGCCTGCGCCGTGCCCATCCGCTCATGCTGGCGCAGCTGCATTTGCGCCGCCGACCAGTAGATCGGAAAAATTTCCGGCCGCGACGCCTCGAGATTGCCGAAAAACTGGTCAATCGGCCCGCGATACAGCGCATCGAATCGATTCTTGTCGAGGTAATCCAGCAAGCCCTGGTCCCACTGCAGCACCTGCTCGCGGGGGAAGTGATTGCGGATCACCACGCAGCCGCGACGCTTGATCAACGCCAACTGCTCGGCAGTCACTGTGCCGCCGGCGATGTCAGCGAACTCCAGCACCGGCCAGGCCGACCCGGTCTGCCCCTCCTGCACTTTGATCGACGCAATTTCGCCGGCAATAAACTCACTGACCTCGGCGAACAGCCCCTGTACATCGCCGATCTGCGCGCGCAAGGTGCGTTTCATTTTGACGATGCTGTCGCGGTAGTTCTCCGGAAGCGTTGCGCTCTCGAATGCCTGGTATTTGCTCATCGGGGGACCTGCAGACCTTATTGTTGGTGCAGGTATGGGACCACTTCCGAGGGTGGCGGCGGCATCCTGATTTGCCGCGTCGACTAATACGATTGTGGCGTTTAAGCAGCGCGCCGCTTACAGAAAATGATGACCGTGCTGACGACGAAACTCTGAAGGTGTCAGCCCCTTCAACGCCTTGAACTGCCGATTGAACAGCGCCAGCGACGAATACCCCACTGCCTCGGCAATCCACGAAACCGTCGAGTGCCCCTGCATCAACAGCGCGCAGGCGTGTCCGACTCTTAGCCGCACGATGTAGTCCAACGCCGTGCTGCGCGTATGACGACGGAACATCCGATGGAACGCCGACACACTGACGCACGCCATCTCGGCCAATGCGGGAATGCTGATCGCCTGGGCGTAGTGACCATGCAAATAATCCAGAACCCGATGGATGCGCGGGTCTTCAACAACCTGACTGCCAACCTGCAAGTCCGGCGCCGACAGGATTCGCCTGGCATCGACGTCCCGCGTCAGTTTGTTCAACACCACCAGCAACGCGATCAACCGCTCGGATGGCTCCTGCTCGACCATCGCCTCGATCAGCGGCCGAATCTCCCGCGACGCCACCGCACTGAAACTCAACGCCTGCCGCGCTGCCGCGAGCAATTGCCGCAACGAACCCAACTCCGGAAACAACGCCACCAGCGACTCCGCCCACGCCACCGAAAACCAGATCACCAGCGCTACATGCGGTTGCCCGGCATCGACCCGCTCAGCCGACGACCAGCTGTGCGGCACGTTTGGCCCGACCAGAATCAGATCGCCGTCATCGTAAGGCGCGACGTCATTGCCGATATAGCGATGGCCACGACTGTTCAAGGTCAGCGTCAGCTCGTACTCGGGATGGTGATGCCATTCGAACGGAATCGCCTCCGGCAAACGCCGGTTCAGCAGTGTCCACGAGGCAGTGGCTTCGGTGGGGATTTTTTCGAAACTGGGTTTCATGGTGATCGATTCTGCTCTTTGGCGTGGGTGGCGCGCCACGATCGTATCACCGCGATCGAAATGCTCAAGCCGCGAATCGGTCAGTTTCTCGCTCGTGTTTAAGGTTTTGCCAGAGCCGTTTAAAGACACCCAGTGTTACGTCATCCCAGGCTACAACGCCTTGCGCCATTGCCTACGACTACGCCAGAATCCGCCGGCTTGTGCGCCCAGGGTGCGGGTTCTATCGTGGGTCGGTCGCTGAAAAGCAGCGATCGGGTTTGGTAGCCCGGTTTCACACATGGCGCAAAACGTCACCTTACGCAGATGCCTTCTGGCGGCTGTCTTAATGGTGGCCATGCGCAGGGCGCTTTCGAGCGCGCCGGTTTTTCCATGTGTGCCGGTCTACCAACCTTCGTAATGGCCACCACCCTCGTTTGGTAGCGAATGTGATGGTTCCCTTAGCCACATATGGAGCGTCATCATGTTCAAAGTCACACCGAACCCGCCCGAGACCGAAACAGTCTCCCCCTACGAATCCCCCGATTCCCGAAAACTCAGCGAAGCCGCCGAACGCGCCCTCGACCACTACCTCAACCCCGCCAGCCAAATCATGGCCACGCCCTACACACCCAACGCCATGTTTCTAGCCAACCCAAAAATCGCCACCGAGGAATTGCTGGCGAACGCCAGTGAATCACTGGGTTCGGCGACGGTGATGTTGGGGGATGTCGCGGCGCTGGTTGAGGGGCCGATTCGCAAGACGCTGCTGGGCATTGCGCAGGTGGTGATGCTGGGGGAACTGGCGGTGAATCAGGCGTTGGATAATGTTGTGCCGACGCAATAACTCGTAAGACCTCTGTGGCCGCTAGCTAGCTTGGTGCCACGGAGGGTATTGCCTAGTGGACATCAACACGAACGGTTCGAAAAGCTACCTGCCACGAGCCAAATTCAACGGAAATCTACATTGAAAATAACAACCGCTACTCGTTTCGATGATGTCGACCATGACGCTGGCTATGAATACCGTGGGGTTAACTACGTCATCCAGAACGGCGAAGACACTTTTATGATCCGAACCTACGACGATGAGCCCGGCAAGGCTACCGTGGTGCATCCAACAAGCATGTCCAAACACTCAAGTCTCAGGGTACTCGTTGGTTTTCTACAATCTGAGCTAAGAGTATCCAGAGTATCCCTCTACAAGGGCGAACTCGGGACCTATGCCAAAATCGATCTCGACAGCCTGGAGTTTCCCTCAGCCTGAATTTAGTAATGACGGCAGCGGCCTATTACGCTCTGCAAAAAAGTTCGGGAACGAGATCAAAAAGTACGAGTACGCGCGAAAATCTCGTTGAACGAGACCTTCACCTCGGGCATCCTTCACGGCGATTTTTCAAGGACGATTTATTTTTATGAATGCCCCGCGTACGGAAGCGCCACCGCGCCACAACTCCTCAGATACGCCCCCGCATTTCAGAACTGAAAGCCATCCCTTCTTGGGCGACGGCTACGTAGAGCTGCTGCTCGTAAAAACAGCAATCGCCTAATCAAACTGCCGCCCAACGCTCGCTCGAGAATCTCGAGCTCGCCTACTCACATTTCGAAACGGAACCTCCCATGAGTGGAAAACCAGCTGCTCGCGTCTCAGACCCCACCAGTTGCCCACTTCCAGGACACGGTACCAATCCTATTGCCAGCGGCTCGCCGAACGTATTCTTCGACGGCCTCGCAGCTGCTCGCATGACCGACAAATCCGCCTGCGGTAGCCCAATTACCGGGGGCATCAGTTCGACTGTATTCATCAACGGCCTGAACGCCGCGACAGTAGACAGCACCGGAGGCCACGGCAACATTGTCATTGGCGGCTCCGGCACCGTCATCATCGGCGACACCGTTGTATCAGCGCCCTTCAGCGGTTTACTGCCGATGCCGGTGCACTTCAGCGACAAGATCAAACTGGTCGACGGCACGACCGGCGAGCCAATGCCTAATCACGGTTACGCCATCCAACGTGAGGATGGAAGCCTGGAACATGGCGTTAGCGATTCAATGGGCTTCACCCATATGGTGAGTTCGCACTTGGCAGAAACCATCAAAATCTTTCTGGAAGACTAAGTAATGGCCGCAGAGCAAATTGTTCTTCCAAACGGCAACACCGCAAGCCTTGCGGCAACGAAAACATTGACCGCTGCAAATGACTCAACCGTCAAAGCAGTACCAGTTCCGGAAAAGAAAGCCATCGTCTTCTTTATCGGTGGCGCCGCAGACCAGGAAAAGTATTATTTCCAAGGTGCCTATCACAACATCGATGCCGCAAAAAATCTGCTTGATAACAGAATAAGCCCAAACGCAAAACTGAAAACCAAATACACCAGCTGGGCCAGAGGCTACAACGACGCCAAAGGTTCCGGAGACATCAAAACCAACTTCATCGACAAAATACCCAGCAAATCAAGCCCCGTGTATATCGTGGGTCACAGCTTGGGTGGATGGAACGGAGCACATCTTTCTAAAATTTTATCTGAAGCGGGTTACAGCATTAAATTTCTGGTGACACTTGACCCTGTCGGCGAAGGTTTTTGGGTATGGCTGGGCTCGGATATCTACATGTCAGAGCCGCAACCTGTCGCAGAGACCTGGATTAACATTCGAGCCAACTCAAGCAAACCCGACTCTTCTGACAGCGTCGCTGATTTCGGCGAGCGCTGGAATATAAAATCCGGTCCGACTATGAACAAAACCATCGATATCCACCACGCCTCTGCAGATTGGATGTTCATTCAGCCGGTTCAGGAAACAAAATCAGCGCTCGATCTGATTTTTGACTCCATCAATGGTATTTTCGGTTAATGAATCTATATCGCTGCTTCGTCTACCTGACATTACTTCTCTGCGCTGGCTGTGTAAAAACAGCCAACATCCCGCCCGCCGATCTTACTTTGTCGTCTTTCGAATTAGGGCCGAATAATCTTTTTACTGTGAAATTTACTTCAACAATAGATTTGGCTAGCGCATTCAATGATTTCGAAAACTCTAATCAGCTCACGCCAACGCTGACCTGCTCGTTAGACGGCGACATGAATTTTTCGTCCGAGCATTCAATCAATATAAAGGCTGAAGGCCTGGTGAATGCGAGCAGCCAAGCCAGACCAAATCACACCTTCACTTCAGAACTTGTTTTTTACAATACAAGACCCGATGGGACGCAACTCGACCTGAATGATTACGAAGCCGTCCGACCGCTACTAGCCAATAAAGCTTTCATACCCTGCAAGGTACGCATTACCGCGTATGGATATAAAACCTATTACACAAAGTCATTGATCATTCCAACCATGAAAATGACAGAGCAGATATTTAAAAACCCTTAGTTTTTTTAGATGCAACCTAAGCAAGCACTTACCTGAAGTATCTGCCCGCTGCTGCTGGATATACCTGGGGGTTATTGGCCGTCTCCAGTGACTCAATCTCCCGTCACAAACCTGTCACCCCCAACCTGCTAACCTCCCCTGCGCCTCTCCCCACTTACCCAAGAGCCCCAAAAAAAGGTGCCCCAAGGTGTACTCCGTCGCCCCACCTCGCCAAAAAATCATCCTCCGCTCCGAAAACCTCCACTCCGAAGACTTCGGCGCCCTCTTCTCCCGGCTCTTCGGCAATCGCTACGCCGACACCCCGCCGATCCCCTCCAACATCATCATCGGCGGCGTCTACGGGCGGCACGACGGGGTCAGTTTCCGGCGTATGCATTACCACGGTGATTTCACCGTCACCTTCCCCGACCCGCAGGACGAGATCACTTTTGTGATTCCCACGGCGGGCAAGATTGTGTTCAACCACCGCACCGAGTCCGTCGGTGTGGCGCAGGTGGGGTTGGCGATTGATAAGGCGGATATCCGTTCAATGCGTTTTCTCGACAATCACGCGCAGCACGGGATTTCGGTGAATCGGGGGCAACTGACTGAGCGTTTGGCGGCGTTGTTGGGGCGGCCGGTTGTGCAGAAGATTGTGTTTGAGCCGGTGGTGGATCTGCACTCGGCGGCGTTTGGCGGGATCAAGGCGTTGATTGATCTGGCGACGGGGACGGAGTTTGATCTGTTGCTCAATAGCGGCACGCTGATGCCGTCGCGGTTGCGTGAGATGTTGATTGATGCGGTGCTGGAGGCGTGGCCGCACAATTTTACCGAGGCGTTGCGCCAGCCGGCGCCGAGGGTGACGCCGCGGCATGTGAAGTTGGCGGTGGAGTTTATTCAGGCGCATCCCGAACAGTTGGTGAGTGGGGTTGAGTTGGCGCGGTTGAGCAATGTCAGTCAGCGCGCATTGCAGGAGGGCTTTCGGCGGTTTGTCGGGATGTCGATTGTGGCGTATCAGCGTCAGGTGCGATTGGAGCGCGCTTTCGAGGCGCTGGGGCAGCGGCATTCGGCGTCGGTGACGGAGGTGGCGTTGCGCTTTGGCTTCAGTAATGTCGGGCGGTTTTGTCAGTATTTTCAGCAGGCGTATGGGGTGAGTCCGGCGCAGATGAGGGGGCGGGGTTGATTGGTTTATCGACGGGAATGCTGATGGGTCAGTTGATGGTGATGTTGGCTGACATGACGCCTTCGCGAGCAGGCTCGCTTCCACAGGGTTAGTTGGTGGACTCAAGATTGCGGCTGGTCGGTGCCGTGGGGTTATGTGCTGGGCTCAGGGTTGGCGGCTGGCCGGGATCTGAATGTGGGAGCGGGCTTGCTCGCGAATGCGGTGGGTCAGCCAAGGTGATGGTGACTGACATGGCCTCTTCGCGAGCAAGC
>NZ_JAOTNY010000011.1:0-225684 GCF_036346455.1 Pseudomonas sp. AM14(2022) | reverse complement strand
TTGGAATGCGTTTCCCTGTAGGAGCTGCCGCAGGCGGCGATCTTTTGCTTTTCAGGAACTGACTTTCTTGCGCGGTACGATCTTCTTCAGCAATTGCCTGGCCTTGCCGCGCAACCGCGCCAGTCCCGTGGGTTTCTCCGGCGGGGTCAGGCCTTGTTGGCGTAACCAGTCCTTCCAGCGAATCCGCTCGTCACGCACCAGCCAGCCATCCTGTCTGGCAAAGCTTTCGGCCAGATACAGACCGCGCGTGCCCGCCGGAGACAGCTGACCTTTCTTCAAGGTATACAGTTCGGCCAGCGGTTCGCCGTCCTGCAACGGCATCAGGTACAAATCCGGGCGCTTGCGGTCCAGTCGCGCCACCAGTTGATCACCTTCCAGGCGTTCATCGACGTGAAACAGACTCAGGGATTTGGCTTCCTTGGGCACGTCCAGGCGCAAGTCGTAGATCAGTTGCAGCGATGCGGTCGGCAGATGCACGTAGGCCCGTGGTCGTTCGAGCAATTGCAGATTGGCGCAGCGCACCGGCCGCGCCGAGCCGGACTGCGGCGTCAGGCGAAACGGCAGGGCCTCGCGATAATGCAGGGCGGAGGCGTAGGGCGCCGGTAGCCAGGTGTCGTTGAAGCGCCCGCCGAGCCAGCCTTCCGGGGTTTCCAGCAGGCACTCTTCGGCAATTTCCTGAATCGCCGTGTGCAGCGGGATGTTCAGTTCTTGAGCAGGCACGTAACCGGAAATCAGCTTGAGCACGACGTCCCCGCGATCCTGCCGACGCTGGCGCACCAGCACCCAGTAATCGCGATTCTGCCAGTGCAGGGTCAGGCGCACAGAGACCCCGAGGTTGGCCAGTTCCACCGCAAAGCGCTCGGCATCCGCCACGCTCACCGGTTTGCGCCGCTGCAGGGTCTGGGCGAAATTCAGCGGCATGCCGACGCTCTGATACGTCAGGCCTTCGGGCGTGGCCTCGACGAACAGCGGCAGCGTCTTGAAGTTGCTCGGGTTCTTTCTGATGAGCGTGCGCGGCATGTCGGCTCCTGCTTAAGGCCGCGGGGCGGCGTCAGTGACCACGGAGGACCTGGGCAACGGTCGCAACGTTATGGGCGAGGTGCAGCGGATTGATCGTCCCGACAATAGCACTGGCTACGCCGGGCTGCTGGAACAACAACTCGAAGCTGGCGCGCACCGGATCCACGCCCGGACTCAGGCATACATGGCCGCTGGCCAGGGCTTTTTTCACCAGAATGGCTTTGCCGTGGGCAGCAGCATAGTCAATGACTGCCTTCTCGTTCTGTTCGTTCAGATTGTAGGTGACCATCGCGCAGTCCCCTTGCTCCAGCGCCTTGAGTCCGCCCTCGACCGTTTTGCCGGAGAAGCCGAAACCGCGAATCTTGCCCTCGGCCTTGAGTGCGGCGAGGGTGGCGTAGACCTCTTCGTGTTCGAGGATGGCCAGATCGTTGCCGTCGGAGTGCACCAGCACCAGGTCAATAAAATCGGTTTCAAGACGTTGCAGGCTGCGCTCCACCGACATCCGCGTGTGCGCCGCACTGAAGTCATGGCGCGACAGGCCGTCGGCAAACTCTTCACCGACCTTGCTGACGATTACCCAGTCCTGCCGCTGGCCGCGCAACAACGGGCCGAGGCGTTCTTCGCTGCGACCGTAGGCCGGGGCGGTGTCGATCAGGTTGATGCCCAATTCGCGTGCCTGCCTGAGCAGCATGCGCGCGGCATCGTCATCGGGAATCTGAAAACCGTTGGGGTATTTCACCCCTTGGTCGCGACCCAGTTTGACCGTGCCCAGGCCCAGCGGCGAGACCGTCAGGCCGGTGCTGCCCAGTGGGCGATGCAGTTCGTGCAGGGTCGCTACGCTCATGGCAACAGTTGCTCCCAGGCCGGTACGCCCATCGGTGGTTTTGGCAGTGTCGGCAATGGCTCGGCAGCTTGCGGCTGGATGCCGTCGCGCTCCAGCGCAGCGATGACCCGGTCAGCGAAGTCCGGTGCCAGTGCGAGTTTCGTCGGCCAGCCGACCAGCAGGCGACCCTCCTCGGCGAGGAAGGCGTTGTCCGGACGGCTCAGGCCGGTTTGCAGCGGCTCGGCGCGGTCGACGCGCAAGGTCGCCCATTGCGTGGTGCTGAGGTCGATCCACGGCAACAGCTGTGCGATCTCCTTTTGCGCCGTGGCGATCTGTTCGGCAGGTTCGCGGGCCACGCCTTCGCTTTCGGCGATGTCACCGCCCATGTACCAGACCCACTGACCGTCGGCGGCCGGGTGCGTGGTCACGGTGATGCGCGGTTTGGTGCCGCCGCCCAGGCAATGGGCGTACAACGGTTTGAGGCCCGGGCCTTTGGCGATGATCATGTGCAGCGGTCGGCGTTGCATCTGCGGATGGGTCAGGCCCAGGTCTTCCAGCAATCGGGCAGTGCCGGCGCCGGCACTGAGGACGATGCGTTGGGCGTGGATTTCGCGACCGTCGACCTTCAGGCCGACCAGCACACCGGCTTCCAGCAGCGGCTCGATGGTTTGCCCGGCGAGCAGGCCGTCACCGGCCAGATCGGCCAGGCGCTGGATCAGGCTCGGCACGTCAACCACCAGTTCGGCGAGGCGATAGACCTTGCCCTTGAAGCGCTTGTCTTGCAGGGCCGGCGGCAGTTGATCGCCCTTGACCTGATCGACCCGGCCACGCACGGCTTTGCTGGCGAAGAAACTGGTGAGGTTGCCGGCGAGGGTGCCGGGCGACCACAGGTAATGCGCTTCGGACAACAGGCGCACGCCGGACAGGTCCAGCTCGCCGTTGCCGGCCAGCGCTTCACGCCAGCGGCGCGGCATGTCGGCGATGGCTTCCGAGGCGCCGGTCAGCGCACCGTGCAACGCATATTTGGCGCCGCCGTGAATGATGCCCTGGGACTTCACGCTCTGCCCGCCGCCGAGACTGGCGCTTTCCACCAGCACGGTCGAAAAACCCTGACGGCGCAGACGCGCGTTCAGCCAGAGGCCGGCGACACCAGCGCCGACAATCAGAACGTCGGTGGAAATAACGGATGGCATGCAACGACCTCAGTGTTCAAGACGAGGGCGCAGTATACAGACTCGGGAAAGAGCGGGATTTGTCGATGATCAACAGGGCAGATGCAAAACCAAATGTGGGAGCGGGCTTGCTCGCGAATGCGGTGTGTCAGTTAACAGAAATGTTGTTGCCACACCGCCTTCGCGAGCAAGCCCGCTCCCACAGGGGATTTGCGTTACTGCAAATCAGTGCCCGGCAGTCTTGGAGAACAGCTGGATGACCACCACGCCGAGCACGATCAGCGCCATTCCGAGCATCGCCGGCACGTCCAGCTTCTGCCCATAAATGAACAGCGCTGCGACGCTGACCATGACGATGCCCATGCCCGCCCACACGGCGTAGGCGACTCCCACCGGCACAGTGCGCACCACCAGCGTCAGCATCCAGAAGGCGATCCCGTAGCCGACGATCACCAGAATCAGCGGCAGCGGGGTGCTCAAGCCTTTGACCGCTTTCATCGAAACGGTGGCGATCACTTCGGCGCAAATGGCGATGGCCAGAAAGGCGTAGGCGTTCATGTGTAGATCCTCATGTAAAACGTTGCTTGCTGAGGCGGCATTCTAGTCGCTCGCCAGATGGGGTAAAGTCATTACCTATCTGTTTTGAAGATGGGTTGCTGCATGAATACCCTGTGGAATCTGGAACAACTGCGCGCCTTCGTCAGCGTCGCCGAACAGCGCTCGTTTTCTGCCGTGGCGCGCCAGCAACGCAAGGCGCAGTCGGCGATCAGCAGTGCGATTGCCATGCTGGAAGACGATTTGGGCGTCAGCCTGTTCGAGCGTAGCAGTGGTCGCTCACCCAGGCTCACCGAAGCGGGCGAAGCGTTGCTCGAAGAAGCCCGGGAAGTGCTGCGCCAATGCGAGCGCCTCAATGGGCGGGCGATGGCGATGATGCGCGGTCAGGAAGCGCAGCTTCGGGTTGCTCAGGATGAAGCCATGCCATATCAGGCACTGGTAGAAAGCTTCGATGCGTTGGCCGAGCAATTTCCCAGTCTCGAAGTGCAACTGACCAGTGCCGCCCAGGGTGAAGTCGCACGCAAACTGGTCGAGCGTCGCGCCGATCTGGGCCTGCTGTTCTATCACGATGAAATCCCCGAAGCGTTGGAACGACGGGTACTGGGCCGGGTAGAAATGGTCACCGTCTGCGGCATCAATCATCCGCTGGCGACGCAGTCCTACGTCACCTGCCAGCAACTGGCACAGCATCGGCAATTGCTGATGTCGACGCAAACCAGCGTCTACCCCGGCAACGAACCGGCCAGTCCGCAGGTGTGGCGCGCTGACAGTTTCTATGTGATGGCCGAATGGCTGGTGCGGGATCTGGGCTGGGCCTGGCTGCCCCGGCATGTGGTGCAGTATTCGGCCTATCAGGGGTTGATGGTCGAACTGGACAGCGAATGGACCCCGCCGGCGTTGGTGGTGGAGCTGGTCTGGCGCCGGGATGAACCCCTCGGCCCGGCTGCGCGCTGGCTGGCTGAACGTTTTGCCGTGCACTTGCGGGCGATTGGCGACAAAAGTCGATAAACTCCGCCGCCATGAATAGAACTCTCTACACCGCGCTGTTTTACCTGGGGCTGCCATTGGTGGCGATTCGGCTGTGGCTGCGCTCGCGCAAGGCCCCGGCGTATGCCAAACGGATTGGCGAGCGCTTCTCCTACGGGATGCCACCACTGCAACCCGGCGGGATCTGGGTGCACGCGGTGTCTGTGGGCGAAAGCATTGCCGCCGCGCCGATGATTCGCGCCTTGCTGCAGCGTTATCCACAGCTGCCGATCACCGTGACCTGCATGACCCCGACCGGATCGGAACGGATTCAGGCGTTGTTCGCCGGCGAACCGCGCATCCAGCATTGTTATCTGCCCTACGACTTGCCGTGCGCAGCGGCGCGTTTTCTTGATCACGCCAAACCGAAACTGGCGGTGATCATGGAAACCGAACTGTGGCCCAACCACATCCATCAGTGCGCCAAGCGCGGGATTCCGGTGGTGCTGGCCAACGGCCGGTTGTCCGAACGATCGGCCCGGGGCTATGGGCGCTTCAGCAAACTGACCGCGCCGATGCTCGCGGAGATGAGTTTTTTCGCGGTGCAGACCGAGGCCGAAGCCCAGCGCTTCCGCGATCTCGGCGCGCGTCCGCAGACGGTCGAGGTCACTGGCTCGATCAAGTTCGACCTGACCATCGACCCGCAACTGCTGCAGCGCGCCCATGAGTTGCGGGGCCAATGGCAGGCGCTGGAGCGCCCGGTGTGGATCGCTGCGAGTACCCACGAAGGCGAAGACGAAGTGGTGCTCGACGCCCATCGCCGGCTGCTGGCGAACTACCCGAATGCATTGCTGATCCTGGTGCCGCGCCATCCCGAGCGCTTCAACTCGGTGTTCGAATTGTGCCAGCGTGAAGGCTTTGCCACGGTGCGCCGTTCCACCGGTGCCAACGTCGAAGCGGACACTTCAGTGCTGCTCGGCGACACCATGGGCGAGCTACTGTTTCTCTATGCGTTGGCTGACAGTGCTTTCGTCGGCGGCAGCCTGGTGCCCAACGGCGGGCACAATCTGCTGGAGCCGGCGGCCCTGGCCAAACCGGTACTCAGCGGCCCGCACCTGTTCAACTTCCTCGACATCGCCGCGCAGTTGCGCGAAGCCGGCGCGCTGGCCGAAGTGGATGATGCCGAAGGGCTGGCGGTGGAAGTGCAGCGCTTGTTCGAATTGCCGCGCGATGCCCAGCGCATGGCCGAGGCGGGGCTGGCGGTGATGCGGCGTAATCAGGGTGCGCTGCAGCGGTTGCTGGATGGGCTGGGCCGATTGATCAAGTAGTTGCCTGGAACATTTATTGTGGTGAGGGGATTCATCCCCGATCGGCTGCGCAGCAGTCGTTAACCCTGCTTGCCATATCAGACTGAATCACCGCGGTGAATGGTTTTGGGGCTGCTACGCACCCCATCGGGGATAAATCCCCTCGCCACAGGGGATTTTCCAGATTGTTTAGGGCCGCGCCTTGAGCTGTGCTTCCGCTGCCTTGGCCAGATCCGGCGGCAGGAAGTCCTTGTCCGGGTTGTAGTCGGCCTTCAGATAGCGCGCCAGGTCTTGCAAGTCACCCGGATTCAAGGTCCCCGCCGCCTGCTTCAAGCGCAGGTTGTCGAGGATGTAGTCGTAGCGAGTGTTGTTGTAGTTGCGCACCGAGGTGTACAGCTGACGCTGGGCGTCGAGCACATCGACGATGTTGCGCGTACCCACCTGATAACCGATTTCCGTGGCTTCCACCGCGCTCTGGTTGGAGATGATCGACTGGCGGCGCGCCTGCACCTGCTCGACATCGGTGTTCACCGCGCGGTGCAGGTTGCGGGTGTTTTCCACCACCTGCCGACGCAGGGATTCGCGCTGTTGCTCGCTCTGATCCAGTTGCGCATAGGACTGGCGCACTTGCGAACTGGTCAGCCCGCCGCTGTAGATCGGAATGTTCAGTTGCAGGCCCAGGGTGCTTTGCTCGACGTTGCCACTGTACGGCGTACCGAAGGCGTTCGGGTTGGCGAAACCGAGGGCGTCGTTGTCACCCTTTTCGTATTTGGCCACGGCATCGAGGGTCGGCAGGTGACCGGCCTTGCGCTGTTTGAGGGTCTGTTCGGCGGAGCTGACCGCAAAGTTGCTCGCCAGCAGATTGAGGTTCTGCTTGCCCGCGGTTTCGACCCAGGCCTTGGCGTCGTTTGGCGCCGGTGGCAGGATCGGCAGTGTGTGGACGATGCCCTGAATCGAGTTGTACTGACGGTTGGTCAGAGTGATCAGCGCTTCGAACGCATCGTCGACCTGACGCTGGGCGACAATGCGGTTGGCGCGCGCGGTGTCGTAACTGGCCTGCGATTGCAGGACATCGGTCTTGTCCGACAGGCCGACATCGAAACGCTCGTTGGACTGGTCGAGCTGACGCTTGAACGCGGCTTCTTCAGCCTTGGTCGAGGCCAGGTTGTCCTGACTGCGCAGCACGTTGAAGTAGCTTTCAGCCGATTGCAGGATCAGGTTCTGCTCGGTGGCCGACAGTTGCAGGGCGGCTTGTTCGTTGACGTCCTTGGCGGCCTGGTACTGGAACCAGCGGTCGGCGCGAAACAACGGCTGGGCGAGAGTCGCCTGATAGGAATGCGCGCTGCGATTGGCAATGGCTGAAGGCTGGTCGATCGAGGTGCGCACATTCGCCACTTCGGCGCCGCCGGACAGGTTAGGCAGCAACCCCGCGCGGGCCTGCGGCACCACTTCTTTCTGGGCGCCGTACTGGGCGCGGGCGGCGGCCAGATCGGCGTTGTTGTCGACGGCTTCCTGATAGACGCTGACCAGATCGGTCTTGGTCGACAAGGGCGCTTCTGCTGCCCAGGCCATTGCGTTGGACGCACAAGACACGGCAACAGCCAGTGAAAGTTTGCGCAGCATGAGGCGATCCCTAGCAAAAATATTACGGAAATAATGTGCGCGCCAAGGCTACGGCGCGGCCCCGGCAGCGTCAAGGCGCGCAGGGCACAGCGAGTGTAGTTGCGCAATCGTGCGGCAACAATCCTGCAAGTCCCGGTAATTGCGCCATTCATCATGGTGTTTGCCGCGGTGTTGGCGTTCTTTGCCGGTTGTGTCTAGACTGGCCGGGTTCTTGTCGGGGTGCCTTGCTATGAGGCTGAGATCGAATAATTTCGGATCCCGTTGAACCTGATCAGGTTAGCGCCTGCGTAGGGAACAAGATTTCTCGTCACCCGGCGAGTCCTCTTGTGCTTCGTCCGGGAAATTGTTCGACAATCGAACGCTCGACGACGATGCACAGCACCAGTCCTGGTGCGTCCGTGCCTTTCAGGTTCTGCTCCGACAATCCATTTGCCTGGATGCTGTCTGGAGAGCCCGTGATGACTACAAAAGCAAAAAACGCGATCAACCTGAGTGACTCGGCCAAGGTCGATGAACAGTCGGTTCAGCCGTTCACCCGTTCGCAAAAAGTCTACGTTCAGGGCTCGCGCCCGGACATCCGCGTGCCGATGCGCGAAATCACCCTCGATGTGACCCCGACCGACTTCGGCGGCGAAATCAACGCGCCGGTCACCGTCTACGACACCTCCGGCCCGTACACCGATCCGAACGTGGTGATCGACGTGCGCAAAGGTCTGGGCGACGTGCGTTCGGCGTGGATCGACGACCGTGGCGACACCGAGCGTTTGCCAGGCCTGAGTTCCAACTTCGGTCAGGAGCGCCTCGCCGACCCTGAACTGACCAAACTGCGTTTCGCTCACGTCAACAACCCGCGCCGCGCCAAGGCCGGGGCCAACGTCAGCCAGATGCACTACGCGCGCAAAGGCATCATCACCGCCGAGATGGAATACGTCGCCATCCGCGAAAACATGAAGCTGCAAGAGGCCCGCGCCGCCGGCCTGTTGACCCAGCAACACGCCGGCCACAGCTTCGGCGCGAGCATTCCGAAAGAAATCACCCCCGAGTTCGTCCGCGAAGAAATCGCCCGTGGTCGCGCGATCATTCCGGCCAACATCAACCACGTCGAACTGGAACCGATGATCATCGGCCGTAACTTCCTGGTGAAGATCAACGGCAACATCGGCAACAGCGCCCTGGGTTCGTCCATCGAAGAAGAAGTGGCGAAACTGACGTGGGGCATTCGCTGGGGTTCGGACACGGTGATGGACCTGTCCACCGGCAAACACATTCACGAAACCCGCGAGTGGATCATCCGCAACTCGCCAGTGCCGATCGGTACCGTGCCGATCTATCAGGCGCTGGAGAAGGTCAACGGCGTTGCTGAAGACCTGACCTGGGAGCTGTTCCGCGACACGCTGATCGAACAGGCCGAGCAGGGCGTCGACTACTTCACCATCCACGCCGGCGTGCTGCTGCGCTACGTGCCGCTGACCGCCAAGCGCGTGACCGGCATCGTTTCCCGTGGTGGTTCGATCATGGCCAAGTGGTGCCTGGCGCACCACAAAGAGAACTTCCTCTACACCCACTTCGACGAAATCTGCGAAATCATGAAGGCCTACGACGTCAGCTTCTCGCTGGGCGACGGCCTGCGTCCGGGCTCGATTGCCGACGCCAACGACGAAGCGCAATTCGGCGAACTGGAAACCCTCGGCGAGCTGACCAAGATCGCCTGGAAACACGACGTGCAGTGCATGATCGAAGGCCCGGGCCACGTGCCGATGCAGTTGATCAAAGAGAACATGGACAAGCAGCTGGAGTGCTGCGACGAGGCGCCGTTCTACACCCTCGGCCCGCTGACCACCGACATCGCTCCGGGTTACGACCACATCACCTCGGGTATCGGTGCGGCGATGATCGGCTGGTTCGGTTGCGCCATGCTCTGCTACGTGACGCCGAAGGAACACCTCGGCTTGCCGAACAAGGATGACGTGAAGACCGGGATCATCACCTACAAGATCGCCGCCCACGCAGCGGACTTGGCCAAAGGGCATCCGGGCGCGCAGATTCGCGACAACGCCTTGAGCAAGGCGCGTTTCGAATTCCGTTGGGAAGACCAGTTCAACCTTGGTCTCGATCCGGACACCGCGCGTTCGTATCACGACGAAACCCTACCGAAGGACTCGGCCAAGGTCGCGCACTTCTGCTCGATGTGCGGGCCGAAATTCTGCTCGA
Organism: Pseudomonas sp. AM14(2022); assembly: GCF_036346455.1. NCBI lineage: Bacteria > Pseudomonadati > Pseudomonadota > Gammaproteobacteria > Pseudomonadales > Pseudomonadaceae > Pseudomonas > Pseudomonas sp. AM14(2022). The sequence goes on along the minus strand of NZ_JAOTNY010000011.1, from coordinate 216,007 downwards.
TGAAGATCACTCAGGAAGTCCGTGAATACGCGGCCAACCAGCGGATCGACGCGGTCGACGTGGACGTCGCCCAGGGTCTTGCGGAGCAGGCCGAGCGGTTCAAGAAGGAAGGCAGTCAGCTGTACAAGAAGGTTTGATCTGACCTGAAGTCTGCGGTGTCTGTGCTGGCCCCTTCGCGAGCAAGCCCGCTCCCACATTTGAATCCAGTTGTTCACGAAACTTGTGTTCACAGGCGATCCAGTGTGGGAGCGGGCTTGCTCGCGAAGGCGTCAGAACAGGCGCCAGGGATCTCAATGACAAAAATACTCCTCTGAGATAACACCTTGAGCATTCAACCCGGCACTTATTCCCCCGACCTCGCCGTACCCGCCGACAAGCGAGTATTCGGCGGTCGCGATCTGTTTTCCCTGTGGTTTTCCCTCGGCATCGGCCTGATGGTATTGCAAACCGGTGCCTTGCTCGCGCCGGGTCTGGGCCTTTCCGGTTCGCTGCTGGCGATTTTCCTCGGCACACTGGTTGGCGTGCTGCTGCTGGCCGCGGTCGGCGTGATCGGCAGCGATACCGGTCTGTCGTCGATGGCCGCACTCAAACTGAGCCTCGGCCACAAAGGCGCGAGCCTGCCGGCGCTGCTCAACCTGCTGCAACTGATCGGTTGGGGCTCGTTCGAAATCATCGTCATGCGTGACGCTGCCAGCCTGCTCGGCAGCCGTGCGTTCAGCGAAGGTTCGCTGTGGGCCAGCCCGATGCTCTGGACCTTGTGCTTCGGCGCACTGGCGACTTTGCTCGCAGTCAGCGGGCCGCTGACGTTCGTGCGCAAGATCCTGCGTAAATGGGGTATCTGGCTGATCTTGGCCGCGTGCATCTGGCTGACCTGGAGTCTGTTCGCCAAGGCTGATCTGGCGGCACTCTGGGCGCGTGCCGGGGACGGTTCGATGCCGTTCGCCGTGGGCTTCGACATTGCCATCGCCATGCCGTTGTCGTGGCTGCCGCTGATCGCCGATTACTCGCGCTTCGGCAAGCGTGCGAAGAACGTCTTCGGCGGCACCGCCATCGGTTTCTTCATCGGCAATTTCTGGCTGATGAGCCTAGGCGTGGCCTACACCCTGGCGTTCGCGCCGAGCGGTGAAGTCAATGCGTTGCTGCTGGCACTGGCCGGGGCCGGTCTGGGCATTCCGCTGTTGCTGATTCTGCTGGATGAGTCGGAAAACGCTTTCGCCGACATTCATTCGGCAGCGGTGTCGAGCGGGATTCTGTTGCGCTTGAAAGTCGAGCATCTGGCCTTGGCCATCGGCGTGATCTGCACCCTGATTGCACTGCTGGCGCCATTGGCGCAGTACCAGAACTTCCTGTTGCTGATCGGCTCGGTGTTTGCGCCGCTGTTCGGCGTGGTGCTGGTGGATCACTTCATCCTGCGCAAGCGCAGCGCTCAGGTGGCGTCAGCCGCATTGCGCTGGCCGGCGCTGTTGGCGTGGCTGGGCGGGATCAGCACCTACCACTTGCTGGCGAATCTGTATCCGGATGTCGGCGCGACCCTGCCGGCACTGGTGCTGGCAGGGCTGTTGCAACTGGTGCTCGGTCGGGCGTTCAGTTACGGCCGGGAAACAGCTCGGGTTTGAGAATGCCGTTCAGACGCGGGTAAGGGATCTTCAGTTCGACGTGGCCCAGCGCGTAAGGCGCGATGGTGCTCACGTCGTACTTGAGGATCACGCCACCGTAGGTCAGCGCCACGTTCGGGGTTTTGACGAACGGCCAGCTCTTCACGAAATCCGCTTCCTGATCGAGCTTGGTGCTGATCAGCCAGCTGTTATGCGCCACTTGCGCCGCTTTCCAGAACGCCTCTTCCTGACCCGGCAGCAACATGTCCGACAGGTTCAGCACTTTATGCTGCTGACGCGAATAGTTGATGAAACCGCGGCCCGGCGTGCCATGGGCGCCGCCGGTGTCGAGGTAGCTCGACAGTTCGATGATCACCAAGCCGTCATGCTGCTCGCGTACCTTGGCCTGCAAATAGCTGCTGTTGCGCGGGCCGGCGTTGCGCAGGAATTGATCACGATAGGCAGCCAGGGTTGGCGCCACCGCTGCGTTCTGCTCGGTGCGGGTCATTTGCAGCAGGCGTTTTTCGATGATGCCGTCCAGCGCAGGCTCGGCCGCGAAGTGCACGGTATCGATATTCACCAGCGGGCAGTCCGGGTTGGAACAGCCGGGTTTCAGGGTTTCCGACGCATCGCGAGTGGTTTCCAGCGGCGTGCGGTAGTTGGGCTGGAACAGGTTGGCGCAGGCGCCCAGGGTCAGGGCGATGGCGGCCACGGAGGCAATTTTGAAAAGCGACATGGGCGTCCTTTCTGAAACAGGGGAAGGCAAAAAGTTATCCGCTTCGACTCTCGCCGAAGCAGTCAGTTCGCCACTAAGCTAATTAGAGTGGGTTTCGCCTCCACCGTCCATCCCGCTGACGGTAAAGGGGCTGCATCAATCATCGCGGGCGCGTTAGGATGGCGCGAAGTCGAGGTCGCCAGTAACCAAAAGCAGCCTCGTATTGGATTTGCAGCAAGAGAGGATGCTCATGACAGATTTTGCCAACGCCACTCCGGCCACCGTCGATGTCGTAAAGCGCGAGCGCTGCTACGAGGGCTTCTACAAGCTCGACCGTTTGCACCTGCGCCATGAACTGTTCGCCGGGGGCATGAGCCGCGAGATCAACCGCGAAGTCTTCGTGCGTCACGATGCCGTGTGCCTGCTGCCTTACGATCCAAAGCGCGATGAAGTGGTGCTGCTCGAGCAGTTTCGCGTCGGTGCCATGGGCAAGACCGACAACCCGTGGCTGGTTGAGCTGGTCGCCGGTCTGATCGACAAGGCCGAAGTGCCGGAAGAAGTTGCTCACCGCGAGGCGCAGGAGGAAGCTGGGCTGGACATCAAGGCCCTGTGGCCGATGACCAAATATTTCCCGTCGCCGGGCGGCAGCAACGAATTCGTGCATTTGTACCTGGGGCACTGCAGCACCGAAGGCGTAGGCGGCCTGCATGGGCTGGAGGAAGAAGCAGAAGACATCCGTGTCACGGTCTGGGCCTTTGAAGATGCCTTGCAGGCCGTCCGTGACGGACGCATTGCCAACGCGGCGAGCATCATCGCCTTGCAATGGCTGGCGCTGAACCGCGCCGAAGTGAGGGGGTTATGGTCGTAAACAAGCTGCGCGATCGCTATCGAGTCGACCTCGCCGGGCTGCAAGCCGCCTGCGAGGCCAACTACGCGCGCCTGATGCGACTGGTGCCGGACATGCGCAACGACCCCGAGGCGCGGCGGATCGCCGTGACCCAGGGCGAGCAGATGCTCGGCGTGCTGGCCCTCGAAGTGCTGCAGACCTGCCCCTACACCACCACTTTGCAGGTGCGTCAGGAACACAGTTTGCCGTGGCTGCCGGTGCCGCAACTGGAAGTGCAGGTCTATCACGACGCGCGCATGGCCGAGGTGATCAGCGCCGAACATGCACGACGCTTTCGCGGCATCTATCCTTACCCGAACGCCGCGATGCATCAGCCGGATGAAAAGGCCCAGCTCAATCTGTTCCTGGGGGAATGGCTGAGCCATTGTCTGGCCCTGGGGCACGAGTACGAAGTCGTACGCTAGTTGTGAACTGCGTCCGGTTCGCCGGTTTCCCCTTTGCGTCATCCCCCAGCATAATTGCGGCACTCAACCGATTCCGTGCTTTTGCCCTGGGAGAACGCCTTGCCGAGCGTATCCACATTGACCACCGCCGATCCGGCGCTGCTGGTGCAGTTATCCGACAGTCATCTGTTCGCCGAGGCGGACGGCACACTGCTGGGCATGAACACCCGCGAGAGCCTGCAAAAGGTCATCGAGTTGGTGCTGGGGCAGCAACCTCGGATCGACTTGATTCTGGCCACGGGGGACCTTTCCCAGGATGGCACTCTGGAGTCGTATCAACAGTTTCGTGAGATGACGGCTCAGATCGATGCGCCGGCGCGCTGGATTCCCGGCAATCACGATGAGCCGCAAATCATGGCTCAGGCCGCGGTGCAAAGTGCGTTGCTGGAGTCAGTGGTCGATGTCGGCAACTGGCGCGTGACCTTGCTCGACTCGGCGGTGCCGGGCTCTGTGCCGGGGTATCTGCAGGATGATCAGTTGCAACTGCTGGCGCGCTCGCTGAGCGAAGCGCCGGAGCGCCATCATCTGGTGTGTTTCCACCATCATCCGGTGCCGGTGGGTTGTGCCTGGGCGGAGCCGATCGGTTTGCGCAATCCCGAAGCATTCTTCGACGTGCTCGATCGTTTTCCTCAGGCTCGCGCGGTGCTGTGGGGGCATGTGCATCAGGAGATCGACCGCGAACGCAACGGCGTACGGCTGATGGCCTCGCCTTCGACCTGCATTCAGTTCGAGCCGGGCAGTCACGACTTCAAGGTCGGTGAGCAGGCGCCGGGCTATCGCTGGTTGCGGCTGTTGCCGGACGGGCGGCTGGAAACCGGTGTCGAGCGCGTTACCGACTTCCAATTCACCGTCGATTACGGCTCCGAAGGCTACTGAAAACCGAGTTGCGCCCCTTCGCGAGCAAGCCCGCTCCCACAAAGGATCTGTGCCGTTCGCAAATCCCTTGTGGGAGCGGGCTTGCTCGCGAAGGCGTCCCTACAAACACCCACGACTTCCCTGACTCCCTGTAAACTCCGCTATCTTTCGCCGACACCCAGGGAGCTCAAATGTCCGGTTCGATCCTCTATATCCACGGTTTCAACAGCGCGCCGGCCTCGAAAAAGGCCTGTCAGCTGGTCGAGGTGATGGAACGGCTGGGTTTGAGCGACCAATTGCGTGTCCCGGCGCTGCATCACCACCCGCGTGAAGCCATCGGTCAGTTGCAGCAGGCGATTGCCGAGCTGGGCCGGCCGTTGCTGGTGGGAAGCTCACTCGGCGGCTACTATGCGACTCACCTGGCTGAGCGCCACGGCTTGAAAGCCCTGCTGGTCAACCCGGCGGTCAGCCCGCACCGGATGTTCGACGGCTACCTGGGCACACAGAAAAACCTGTATACCGATGAGACCTGGGAATTGACCCACGACCATGTGACGGCCCTGGCCGAGCTGGAAGTGCCGGCATCCGCGGATGCACAGCGTTATCAGGTGTGGTTGCAGACCGGCGATGAAACACTGGATTATCGCCTCGCCCAGCAGTATTACCGGGCCTGCGCCTTGCGCATTCAGGCCGGCGGCGACCATGGTTACCAGGGTTTTGCCGAACAATTACCGGCGTTGTTGAGTTTTGCCGGCATTGGCGCCGATTTGTATCAGGCAATCGATTTCACCGCACTGTGAAGTCTTGCCCATTTTTCATTGAATCACTGACGACGAGACCCTATGGCCACTCCCAGCGCTAGCTCTTATAACGCCGACGCCATCGAAGTCCTCTCGGGCCTCGACCCGGTGCGCAAACGCCCCGGCATGTACACCGACACCAGTCGGCCGAACCACCTCGCCCAGGAAGTCATCGACAACAGTGTCGACGAAGCCCTGGCCGGCCACGCCAAATCGGTGCAGGTCATTCTGCACGCCGATCACTCGCTTGAGGTCAGCGACGATGGTCGCGGCATGCCGGTCGACATTCACCCGGAAGAGGGTGTGTCGGGTGTCGAGCTGATCCTCACCAAGCTGCATGCGGGCGGCAAGTTTTCCAACAAGAACTACCAGTTCTCCGGCGGTCTGCACGGGGTGGGTATTTCCGTGGTCAACGCCTTGTCGACCGAAGTCCGGGTGCGCGTGAAGCGTGACGGCAACGAATACCAGATGACCTTCAAGGATGGCTTCAAGGCCACCGAGCTGGAAATCGTCGGCACCGTCGGCAAGCGCAACACCGGCACCAGCGTGTACTTCGCGCCGGATCCGAAATACTTCGACTCACCGAAATTCTCCATCAGCCGCCTCAAGCACGTGCTCAAGGCCAAGGCTGTGCTGTGCCCAGGGCTGCTGGTCAGCTTCGAAGACAAAGGCACCGGCGAGAAAGTCGAATGGCATTACGAAGACGGCCTGCGCTCCTATCTGGTGGACGCGGTCAGCGAATTCGAACGCCTGCCGGACGAGCCGTTCTGCGGCAGCCTCGCCGGTAATAAAGAAGCGGTGGACTGGGCGCTGCTGTGGCTGCCGGAAGGTGGCGACGCGGTGCAGGAAAGCTACGTCAACCTGATCCCGACGGCGCAGGGCGGTACCCACGTTAACGGTTTGCGTCAGGGCCTGCTGGATGCGATGCGCGAATTCTGCGAATTCCGCAGCCTGCTGCCACGCGGGGTGAAGCTGGCGCCGGAAGACGTCTGGGAGCGCATCGCTTTCGTGCTGTCGATGAAGATGCAGGAGCCGCAATTCTCCGGCCAGACCAAAGAGCGTCTGTCGTCCCGTGAAGCGGCGGCATTCGTCTCCGGTGTGGTCAAGGACGCCTTCAGCCTGTGGCTCAACGCCAACCCGGAAACCGGTTTGGCGCTGGCCGAACTGGCGATCAACAACGCCGGTCGCCGCCTCAAGGCAAGCAAAAAGGTCGAGCGCAAGCGCGTCACCCAAGGCCCTGCGTTGCCGGGCAAACTGGCTGACTGCGCCGGACAGGATCCGATGCGTTCCGAGCTGTTCCTGGTCGAAGGTGATTCCGCCGGTGGTTCCGCCAAGCAAGCGCGGGACAAGGAATTCCAGGCGATCCTGCCGTTGCGCGGCAAGATCCTCAATACTTGGGAAGTCGACGGCAGCGAAGTGCTTGCCAGCCAGGAAGTGCACAACATCGCCGTGGCCATCGGGGTCGATCCGGGCGCGGCAGACATGAGTCAACTGCGCTACGGCAAGATCTGCATCCTCGCCGACGCCGACTCCGACGGTCTGCACATCGCGACGTTGCTCTGCGCGTTGTTCGTCCAGCATTTCCGCCCACTGGTGGACGCCGGTCACGTCTACGTGGCGATGCCGCCGCTGTACCGCATCGATCTCGGCAAAGAGATCTACTACGCCCTCGACGAAGCCGAGCGCGACGGGATTCTCGACCGTCTGGTGGCCGAGAAGAAACGCGGCAAACCGCAGGTCACCCGATTCAAAGGTCTGGGTGAAATGAACCCGCCGCAATTGCGTGAAACCACCATGGACCCGAACACCCGGCGCCTGGTGCAGTTGACGCTGGGCGATGATTTTGCCGAAACCTCGGAAATGATGGACATGTTGCTGGCGAAGAAACGCGCCGGTGACCGCAAAACCTGGCTCGAATCCAAGGGCAACCTTGCCGAGGTGCTGGCCTGATGCGGTTTGGCTGGGCCTTGGCGGGTGCATTGCTGCTGAGTGCGATGGGCGTGTCGGCGGAGCCGCTGCAGGAGTTGCGCGTGCTCTCGGAACATCCGGTCGAAGGCATGCGTGGCGGTAACCTGTCGGGACTGGCCATGTGTGGCAGCGAGTTGTGGACGGTGTCGGACCGCGATGACGATCAGATCTATCGGCTCAATACCGCCGATCAGGTCTGGCAGGCCGAAGCCTTGCACATCGACGTACCGCTGGTGCCGGAGACCGGTTTGCCGTGGGGATTGCGCTCGCGCAATTGGGCCGCGTCGTTCGTGCGCGGTGGCGACCTGGATTTCGAAGGCATCAGCTGCGACAGTGCCGGCAATCGCTACATTGTCAGCGAGGGCCACGCGGCGGTCTTGCAGGTGCCCGTCAGCGGCCCGGTCAACTGGCTGAAGATTTCGCCGATGATGGTTCGCGAAGCGCGGGCCAGTGGCATGCTCCTGCATTTCAATGCGATCTTCGAAGGTCTGGCGATCAACCCGGCGGGCGATCAGATGTGGCTGGCCGGCGAACGGCAAAACCGCGGCTTGCTGCTGATCAAGCGTCAGCAGACGGTGTGGGATTGCGACGGTCGTTGCGTGCTGCTCAGCGAGGGCGGCAAGGAGATGCAGCCGCCGCAGTTCCCGCACGCCAAAGCGGTCGACCGCGACTTTTCCGACCTTTCGTTGTTCAACGGCAAATTGTTTACCCTTGAACGCAACGCCTTCCAGATTTGTCGGCGCGATGCGCAGACTGCCAAGGTCGAGCGCTGCTGGTCGTACGCCGCTGAACTGTTGCAGGCCAACCGCCGTTACTCGCAGAACTTCGGGTTGGAAGAAGCATTGATCGTTGACGCTGAGGGTGCGTGGGTCGGCGTCGACAATAATTTCGGCCCCCGCGCCGACGGTGAGGTTCGCCCGATCGTCTGGCGCTTCGCCGCGCCTGAAGGTGGCTGGAGCGCCAAGCCGTGAGTCAGCAACCGCCGGGCAAGCGCGCCGGCCGGGTATTGATGATTCTGGCCTGGTGCGCGGGGCTGTTTCTGGCCACGCGGTTTTTCGGCCAGTGGGAAGAACGTCAGCAGAATCCGAACGTGGTGGTCACGTCCGAGCAGCATGGTGGCGTGATCGAAGTGAAGCTGGCCGGCAACACCCAAGGGCATTTTGTCGCCAGCGGCCAGATCAACGGTGAGCCGGTGGAGTTCATGCTCGACACCGGTGCCACCGATGTGGCGATCCCGGCGGATCTGGCCAAACGGTTAAAGCTGGAAGAAGGTTTCGGCGTGACCCTGAGCACGGCCAACGGCCTGAGCCAGGGCTACCGGACAAAGATCGACCGTCTGCAACTGGGCGACATTGTGCTGCGGGACGTCCGCGCGCTGGTGGCGCCGGGGCTGCATGGCGATCAGGTGCTGCTCGGCATGAGCGCCCTAAACAAACTTGAATTTACCCAGCGCGGTGGCACCATGTTGCTGCGCCAGACAACGAACCGATGAGGCCCGCATGAGCGACTCCCTTGATCTCAGCCTGGACGGTGTAGAACGCCGCTCGCTGGCTGACTTCACCGAAAATGCCTACCTCAACTACTCCATGTACGTGATCATGGACCGTGCCCTGCCGCATATCGGCGACGGCCTGAAACCGGTACAGCGGCGTATCGTCTACGCCATGAGCGAACTGGGGCTGGACGCCGATTCCAAGCACAAGAAATCGGCGCGTACCGTCGGTGACGTGCTCGGCAAGTTCCACCCGCACGGCGACTCGGCGTGTTACGAAGCGATGGTGCTGATGGCGCAGCCGTTCAGCTATCGCTACACGCTGGTCGACGGCCAGGGCAACTGGGGTGCGCCGGACGATCCGAAGTCCTTCGCCGCCATGCGTTACACCGAAGCACGCCTGTCGCGCTATTCCGAAGTGCTGCTCAGCGAGCTGGGCCAGGGCACGGCCGACTGGGGGCCGAACTTCGACGGTACCCTGCAGGAGCCTTTGGTTCTGCCTGCGCGCCTGCCGAACATTCTGCTCAACGGCACCACCGGTATCGCCGTGGGCATGGCCACCGACGTACCGCCGCACAACCTGCGCGAAGTCGCCACTGCCTGCGTGCGTTTGCTCGATGAGCCGAAAGCCACGGTCGAGCAGCTCTGCGAACACATTCAGGGCCCGGACTATCCGACCGAAGCGGAAATCATCACGCCGCGTGCCGACCTGCTGAAAATGTACGAAACCGGCAAGGGCTCGGTACGCATGCGCGCCGTGTACCACGTCGAGGACGGCGACATCATCGTCACCGCGTTGCCGCACCAGGTCTCCGGGGCCAAAGTGCTGGAGCAGATCGCCGCGCTGATGCAGGCCAAGCCGTCGAAAGCGCCGCAGATCGCTGACCTGCGTGACGAGTCCGACCACGAAAACCCGTGCCGCATCGTGATCATTCCGGTCAACAGCCGCGTCGATCACGAAGCGCTGATGCAGCACCTGTTCGCCAGCACCGAGCTGGAGTCGACCTACCGGGTCAACGTCAACATCATCGGTCTGGATGGCAAGCCGCAACTGAAGAACCTGCGTGCATTGCTGGTCGAATGGCTGGAGTTCCGCGTGCTGACCGTGCGGCGCCGTCTGCAATTCCGCCTCGACAAGGTCGAGCGTCGCCTGCACCTGTTGGACGGTTTGCTGATCGCCTACCTCAACCTGGATGAAGTGATCCACATCATCCGCACCGAGGAGCACCCGAAAGCCAAGCTGATCGAGCGTTTCGCCCTCAGCGAGATCCAGGCCGACTACATCCTCGACACCCGCCTGCGGCAGTTGGCGCGTCTGGAAGAGATGAAGCTGCGCGACGAGCAGGACGAACTGCTCAAGGAGCAGGCCAAGCTGCAAGCCCTGCTGGGCAGCGAAGCCAAGCTGAAGAAGCTGGTGCGCACCGAGCTGCTCAAAGACGCTGAAACCTATGGCGATGACCGTCGTTCGCCGATCGTCGAACGTGCTGAAGCGAAAGCGCTGACCGAACACGATCTGCTGCCGAACGAGAAAGTTACCGTCGTGCTGTCGGAAAAAGGCTGGATCCGTTCGGCCAAAGGCCATGACATCGATGCCACCGGCCTGTCGTACAAGGCGGGTGACGGCTTCAAGACCTCGGCGGCGGGGCGTTCCAACCAGTCTGCCGTGGTGATTGACTCCACTGGCCGCAGCTATTCGGTCGCCGCCCACACCTTGCCGTCGGCGCGTGGCCAGGGCGAACCGTTGACCGGCCGTCTGACCCCGCCACCGGGTGCGACCTTCGAATGCGTGCTGATGCCGGAAGACGATGCGCTGTACGTGATCGCCTCCGACGCCGGTTACGGTTTCGTGGTCAAGGGCGAAGACCTGCAAGCCAAGAACAAGGCCGGTAAAGCCCTGTTGAGCTTGCCGAACAACGCCAAGGTGATCGCGCCACGTCCGGTGACTGATCGCGAGAATGACTTGCTTGCCGCCGTGACAAGCGAGGGGCGGATGCTGGTCTTCAATATCAGCGATTTGCCGCAGTTGGCGAAGGGCAAGGGCAACAAGATCATCGGTGTACCGGGTGACCGTGTCGCCAGCCGTGAAGAGTTTGTCACGGACATTGCTGTGATTCCCGCGGGTGCAACCTTGATCCTGCAAGCAGGCAAACGTCCGTATAAACTGAAAGCTGAAGACCTCGAACACTACAAAGGTGAGCGTGGACGGCGTGGCAACAAGCTTCCACGTGGCTTCCAGCGGGTCGATGCACTGCTCGTCGAAAACCTCAATTAGGCGAAAACGCCCATCTAGAGGCGTCGATCTACGATTTAACGCGTAGATCGACGCTTTGGCGCTGGAGTCGGAACGCATATTCACGGATGATATGGCCTTTCCAAGCGCCGGCGTGGCCGAGCGTTCTTCATATTTATTGAGTATTTTCACTGTGGTCAGCCTTGTGGCGGCCACCTGGACGGGATGATGACTGCTCTGCGCCCCCTTATTTTCCTGCTCGCCGGCGTTTTGGGCCTGGCGGGTTGCAGCGTTCACCAGCCGGTGTCGCTGTATCAGCTGGACAGCGGAAGTCCGGCTCAGCCTGCGCAAAGCACAGGCATGGCGGTTTTGTTGGGTCCGGTAGTCATTGCTGATTACCTGCAACGTGAAACTTTGCTGCAACGTCAACCGGACGGCAGCCTGCAAGCCTCGACCGACGGTCGCTGGGCGGGCAGCCTTTCGTCGGATATCGATCAATTGCTGATGCGTCAGGTGGCCGGTCATCTGGACAGCCAGCGTGTGGTATTGGCACCCGCCACTCTGGGATTTGCCCCGGATGTGCAGGTATTGCTGACCATCACGCGTCTGGACTCCGGTGAGAAGCAACCGGCGATCCTCGATGCACAATGGCGCCTGATCGACCGTCGTGGTCAGGTGCGCGATAACCGCATCGTTCATCTGCAGGAGCTGCATGCCGGCACCACGGCTTCGCAGGTGCAGGCGCAGGGGATTCTGCTGCAGCGTCTGGCCGAGCAGTTGTCGGTGGCGCTCAAGCCATTGGCCAACCAGCCTCCGGTGGCCGAAGCACCGCGTAAGGCAGCGTCTAAACCGGCAGCGCCGGCGGCGGATGCAGAGAAGCAGCCGAAGATTCCGATGGCTTCGCCGATTCGCACGGATATGGAAGTGTTCCGCTTCTGAGTCTGAATCAGAGTCAAACCAGAGCCCGCCTTGTGCGGGCTTTGTTGTTTCTGGGGGGCTGGAGGACAGTTGTCGTCAGTGCTGACGCCTTCGCGAGCAAGCCCGCTCCCACATTTGATCAGCGGCGGGCACACACCCTGTGGGAGCGGGCTTGCTCGCGAAGGGGCCGGAACAGGCGCCATAAAAGATCGCAGGCAACAAAAAAGCCCGCAGACGATCGCTCGTCTGCGGGCTTCTGTGTTTCAGGCCTAAGGCTTACGCCCGGCGCTCATGCATCCGCGCCAGTTGTCGCTCAAGCATCGACGGATACGGCTCCATCAAGCGCTCGACACAGCAAGCGCCTTCCGGGCTGGCGATCGGGCGGATCCGCGCTCGCTGACGAATCAGCGCATCGTCACCGATCTTGCGCTCGACCAGCAGCAGGTTGCGACTGTGTTGCGACAGGGCCAGGGCATCCTGAGCCGAATCGGTCAGCAGCAGGTCGATCTGGCTCAGGCCGAACAACTCGTCGCCCAAGGTCAGGCCCAGTTGCAATTGCAGGGTGATGCCGCTGTCGGCGACTTCGATCTGCAACTGATGGCCCAGCGCCCGCAGCAACTCGCCGCAGCAGATGGCGTTGGTCAGGTAGTCGTCACCGCTGTCTTCGGTGTGGAACAGCATCAGTGTGCTGCCATCGTTCAGGGTTTCGATTTCGCCCTGATACAGCGAAGCGGCCTGATCGAGACAATCGCGATAGCGCTCCAGCAACTCTTCCAGGCGGGCACGCGGCAGGCGCCGCAGTTGCTCTTGCGAACCCAGCTGGATCGCCAGCACCGCGCTGTGCTGCGGCACGCTTGGTGTCGCTTTACGCGGCGCCGGAACAGCTTCGGTCAGCGACTCGTCGCGCAGATCGGCAAACGGGTCTTCGTCGTCATCATCGTCTTCAACGGTGCTGACCATGTGGCGCGGCGCAGGCTTTTGCGCGGCCATCGGGCGGGTTTCGTCAAAGCTCGGGTCACGCAGGTTGCGCACTTCGAACTCTGGCTCATCCTCTTCCTCGAACTCGGGTTCCGGCTCTGGCTCAGGCGCAGGCTCCGGAGCGTAGTTGGCGTGCAGCTGACGCGCCAGATCGCCGATTTCGTCCTGACGATCTATGCCCGGCGTGTGTTCGTCGATGCGCCGCAGCCAGACGCGCAATTGCAGCAACGGCGTCGATAGATAGCGCCCCATGCGCAGGCTCAGGGCCAGCGACAAGGCCAGCAGGATCGCACTGAGAATGCCCATGCTCTGCAGGCTGATGGTCATCGGCTGCTGGAACTGATCCATGTCCAGGCTGATGCGCAGTTGCCCGGCAGTCACGTCCTGGAAGGTGATCTTGCTCTCGTACATGCCCTCGGCTTCGCCCAGCAGGCTGTGCTTGGGGCGCTGACCGGATTCGGCGAGAATGCGGTTGTCCACGCTATAGATAGCGGCGTGTGCCACCAGCTTGTTCTTGGTCAGGTTGTTGAGCAGCACGTTGAGGCTGAGGATGTCGTTGGACACCAACAGTTCAGTGGCAGAGGTGGCGGTCTGCGTGGTCAGGCTTTCGCCCAGCGCATCGGCCTGCTCGTGCATGGCCTGCTTGAACTGCAAGCCCATCACCCCGGCATAGATCACCAAGGCCAGAGCGACCAGGATCACGTTATGGCTGGCAATGCGCAATGCAATCGGCACACGGCGGTGGCGCAGTGCACGGAAGATCAGCAGGAAGAAGTTATCGGTTTTAACTGGCGTGGGCCGGTTCACTGAGCTCGGCTCTTTTGTCCGTGAAGTTGACGCGCAGTATAGCGACAGGCCCTAGACCGGCAAAGCGCTCGCGGTGCCCGATGGTCACTGAAAGTGGGTAGAATGCGGTTTTTTTCCAGTTGCGGGGGTGCGCGTTGCGCGAAATCGTCCTGATTAACATCACGGGAGTCGACCGTCCGGGTCTGACTGCGGCCATTACCGGCGTTCTGGCACAAGGTGGTGTGAACATTCTCGACATTGGTCAGGCGGTGATCCACGACACCCTGTCGTTCGGCATCCTGGTCGAGATTCCCGACTCCGAGCAAGGCAAAGCCGTGCTCAAGGACATCCTGTTCAAGGGTTACGAGCTCGACCAGCAGGTGCGCTTCACCCCGGTGTCCGAAGAGGATTACCAGCAGTGGGTGGGCAATCAGGGCAAGAAACGCCACATCGTCACCCTGTTGACCCGCAAAGTAACCGCCGGCCAATTGCAGGCGGTCAGCTCGATCACCGCCAAATATGGCCTGAACATCGACCATATCGACCGTCTGTCGGGTCGCATGCCGCTGGACACTCCGGCGGACAAGGGCAAGGGCTGCATCGAGTTCTCCGTGCGTGGTGAAGCGGCTGATCCGCAGGCGCTGCGTGCCGAATTCCTCAGCGTTGCGCAGGAGCTGAACGTCGACATCGCCTTCCAGGAAGATTCGCTGTTCCGCCGCAACCGGCGTCTCGCGGTGTTCGACATGGACTCCACGCTGATCGAAGCCGAAGTTATCGACGAACTGGCCAAGGCCGCCGGTGTCGGCGAGCAAGTCTCGGCCATCACCGAGCGCGCGATGGCCGGCGAACTGGACTTCCGCGCCAGTTTCAAAGAGCGCCTGGCGTTGCTCAAAGGTCTGGATGTCAGCGTGCTGGACTCGATCGGCGCTTCGCTGCGCCTGACCGAAGGCGCCGAAACCCTGTTCGCCGAACTCAAGCGCCTGGGCTACAAGACCGCGATCCTGTCCGGCGGCTTCACTTACTTCGCCAAGCAGTTGCAGGCCAAACTCGGCATCGACTACGTGTTCGCCAACGAACTGGAAGTGGTCGACGGCAAGTGCACCGGCGTGGCCATCGAGCCGATCGTCGATGCGCAGCGTAAAGCGGATCTGCTGAAGGAACTGGCGCACAAGGAAGGCTTGCGTCTGGAGCAGACCATCGCTGTGGGCGACGGCGCGAATGACCTGCCAATGCTGGCGCTTGCCGGGCTGGGTGTGGCGTTCCGCGCCAAGCCGCTGGTCAAACAGTCGGCGAAGCAGGCGATTTCCACCCTTGGGCTGGATGGCGTGCTGTATCTGCTGGGCTTCCGCGATCGCGATGGGCAGCTCTGACATCTCTATCGTCTGACTGGCCTCTTCGCGAGCAGGCTCGCTCCCACAGTTGAAATGCATTCCAGTGTGGGAGCGAGCCTGCTCGCGAAGGGCTCAACCCGATCTAAAGCGACTTCCACAACGAATCAAAATCCTCCTCGCCCCCGCCATTCTGCGCGGCCTCCAGCGAGCGATAGGCAAACTGATTGAAACTGTGCGTACTCGCCACCCGTCGATCCAGCCCGGCGCGGTGTTCCTCGCCGTGGGTGTTGATCAGCACTTTATTGCCTTCCTGAAACGGCAGGCGCGGGGCGAGCAAGGTCGCGGGCAAGTCGATGGCGCTGATCTCCGGTAGCAGCAGACCGCGCAAATACTGACTGTGATCATCTCGCGAGCGCACCAGTTGCAAACCGCAAGGTTCGGCGTGTGGCGCCACCAGTTCTATGCCCATTTGCGGCCCGCTGCCGCGCACCTGACGAATCCAGCGCACCACCGCAATGCTCCAGCCCTGATTCGCACTGTCCTGAATCCCGAGCATTTCCCCGGCCTGCAATTCGGCGGGTACTTCACTCGGCCACGCCAGACAATAGCCGCCGGGACTGTGGTTGATCACCGGCAAGCTGTAGGTCGGATAGTGTGGAGGGCTGTCCGCGTTGCTCTCGTCTTCGCCCAGATGGTCGTACTGGATTTCTTCGTAGGGCAGCAACTCCTCAGTCCCGCCCTGCGGTGCGGCGTCGAAGGCCTGGCTCCAGCTGTCCTTTTCGCCCTGGACCACGACGCGACTGAAATTGGCCGCGCGAGCACCGGGATGTTTGAGCAGTTCGCTGAAGCTGCGTTCGCCGCCCAGGTAAAAGTGCAGGGCGCTCATGCCGACACAAACAGTCAGGTTGCCTTGACCGGCGGTGCGCTGAAAACTGCGCTCAGCGGCCTGGCCCCAACTGGCGTGCAAATGTTGCAGGGTATCGAGGCTCAGTCCTGCCGGGATCGGCAACGGCGTCGACGTCTCCTGCTGCAGTAAATGCGCTTCGATCACGTTCACCAGCGGTTGCGGATCGAAGCCCAGCAGTGCGCCCTGTTGTTCTTTGCGAAACATGCTGCGGTAGCGCGGGCCGGCGTCCAGTTCAGCGCTGATGGCGAACAGTCCATCCTGCGGGCTGCCGGGATGCAGCTTGAGCAGGGCACTCCACGGCTCCAGCACTTCGGCCAGCCGGGCGATCTGGTTCTGGCGCAGTTGATTGCAACGGGCGCTGCCCAGCAGCAGGGCGGCAATATAGGTCTGTTCCAGGCTCAGTTCGCTGCTCAGGCTCGCCAGATCGTCATGCACCCGACGCTGTTGCAACTGCAAGGCGCAAGCGCAGCGATACAACTGATGCAGCTCGAACCACAGATGTTCCGGCGGCGGGCTGTACAGCTGCGTCGCCCGCAGCAGTTGCCCCTTGAGCACATGCGCGGCCCGTTGCAGGGCCTGACTGACCAGTGCCGCCCGATCCTTGTGATACTTGGGGACAATGCGCAGAACGATCTGCTTGTAGCCGATAGCCAGATGACTTTGCAGCGCCTGGCACAAGTTGCTGATCTTGCGAGAGCGCTCATCGAGCATGATTGCCTGATGCAGAAAGTGCCGCTCCAGATGCTGGCAGACGAAGTAAACCTCGGGGCGCAGCAGCTCCAGCAGTTGCAGGCGATTGTCACTAGGGGTGAGCAATTGGTTGAGTTCGCCCAGGCCTAGGTACAACTGGCGGGCGGTTTCGCCGATGTTGGCCTTGGGCAGGCCGGCGATCCAGCGCTTGAGATCGCGCGGGGTGGCTTCGCAGAACGACAGGCGCGTTTGCGTCGGGATCGGGGCGCGCAGGGAGGGTTGGGGGCGTGACTCACTCATGCCGTGACTGGCTCCAGCGGCGAAATTGGCAACACCAAGAACTCTAGCAGCTGTAGTCTGTTTCGCCGGATGGCGTCAGGCTTTTTGACCACTGGTCTGCTGGCCGGATGCCATTCAACAAGCCCTACTAGTCTCTCAGACGTGCGATCGGAAACGCACGGTTGCACGGCCTGCCGTCAACCTCGGGCAGGTCTCCCGAAACTTCAAGGAGATGAGGTTCATGTCTAAATATGCAGTGGCAAATCAATGGGGCGGTAGTTCGGCACCGTGGCATCCGGGTGGAACCTGGGTGCTGGGCGGGCGGGACAACCAGCAAGTCGTCGCCATCGAGATCAAGTCGGGCGATGGCGGCAAAAGCTTCACCGGCACCATGACTTACGCCGGCGAAGGCCCGATTGGCTTCAAGGCGCAGCGCACCGGTCAGAATCAATACAACGTCGAGAACCAGTGGGGTGGCAATGATGCCCCATGGCATCCGGGTGGCAAGTGGGTGATCGGTGGACGGGACAATCAGAACGTTGTCGCGTTGAGCGTCACTTCCAGCGATGGAGGGAAAAACCTCAGTGGCACCAATACCTACGCCAACGAAGGGCCGATCGGCTTCCGTGGGCAGATAGAGTAACGGCGCCTCCCAGGTCGTGTCCGCCCCTTCACAGACGTGTGAAAGGGCGGATCAGCCGGCTCAGGCCGTCGGCAGGGCCAGAGCCTGGCCCATTTGCACTGGCGAACCCGCCACCAGTTCTTCAGCCCATTTCACTTGATCCGGGCCAAACAGCACGATCGCCGTCGAACCCAGTTTGAAGCGCCCCAGTTCCGCACCTTTTTCCAGATGAATCGGCGCACGGGCGGCTTCGTCGTAGCGGAAGGTTTTCAGTTCGCGCTTCGGTGGGGTGACCAGACCGGCCCACACGGTTTCGATCGAAGCGACGATCATCGCGCCGACCAGCACCACGGCCATCGGCCCGCGTTCGGTGTCGAAAATGCATGCTACACGCTCGTTGCGGGCGAACAGCTCCGGAACGTTTTCCGCAGTGGTCTGGTTGACCGAGAAGATCCGGCCCGGGATGTAGACCATCTCGCGCAGGGTGCCGGCCAGCGGCATGTGCACGCGGTGATAATCCTTCGGCGACAGGTAAATGGTGGCGAAGTCGCCGCCCATGAACGGCGCGGCATTCGCCGTGTCACCGCCCAGCAGTTCCAGCACGCTGAAGCTGTGGCCCTTGGCCTGGAACACCCGACCGTGTTCGATCGGGCCGAGCTGGCTGACCGCACCGTCGGCCGGGCTGAGGATCGCGCCCGGGGTCTGATCCAGTGGCCGCGCGCCGTCTTTCAGGGCTCGGGTGAAGAACGCGTTGAAGTGCTCGTAGGCGGTCAGGTCTTCGACCAGCGCTTGCGACATGTCCACCTGATAACGCTTGGCGAACCACTGGGTGAAGGCATTCTTGAACCAGCGCACGCGGCACTCGGCAACGCAGCCGGCCAGGCGCGACAGCAGGTGATGAGGCAGCAGGTACTGGCTGAGGATAAACAGACGCTCTTTCATTAGTTGTCCTTAGAACCTTGAATCTCGACAGGCGTGTCAGGGTGGTTGCCCCATTCGCCCCAGGAACCGGCGTAGCCCTTGACCCGCGGATAACCGAGGGACTTGGCCACCAGATAAGTGAAGCCCGACCGGTGATGGGTCTGGCAGTGGGTAATGATTTCTTTGTCCTTGGTGATCCCGAGGTCTTCGAGGATCTGCGGCATGTCCGTGCGAATCCGCAGCTGACGCGCCTTGTCCATGCCGGCGGTCCATTCGAAGTTCACCGCGCCGGGGATGTGTCCACCCTTGGCGGCCAGGACTTTCTCACCGGAATATTCCAGCGGCCCGCGTGCGTCCCAGATCGCCAGATCGGCGGCGCCGAGACGGCTTTGCAGGTATTCGCGGGTTGCCGTCGGCTCGTCATGCAGGGTCAGCGCCACCGGCTCACCCACCGCAGGCGGAACCTGGATCGACATCGGCATGCCCGCTTCCAGCCACGCCGGCAGACCGCCGTCGAGGTAGTGGTATTTGTCGTGACCGATCACGTCGAGCAGCCAGATGAAACGCCCGGCCCAGCCACCGCCCTCGTCGTCATAGACCACGTACACCGCGTCTGGACGATGGCCCAACTCACTGAACAACGCTTCCAGATCGGCTTTGGCCGGCAGCAGCCCCGGCGCCGGCGGCTGGCCGAGCTGGGTGCGCTTGGGGTCGACAAAACGTGCGCCGGGCAGATGGCCCTCGGTATAGCGGGCGGCACTGGTCAGGTCCACCAGAATCAGTTCGCTGGCATCCAGCCGAGGGAGCAGGTCGCTCGGTTCGATGACGAGCGGCAAGCCAGAGAAGTCAGACATGTGAGGTCTCCAGAGCACAAAGGGGGGGATTGTAGCGCAGCCTCATCGACCACGGCTGCTAAAGCTGTGCAGGGCCTTTTCGATGCACTGCGCGGTTTTGCCGAAAGCCTGCACGCTGATGTCGGCGAACGGCCCACCGCCCTGGTCGGCGACGACGATCATGATCACCCGGCCGTTATTGACCAGCGAGCGCAGGAACAGATGCTCGCCACGGAACAGCGCACGCAGGCCCGGCGGTAACAATGCGGAAAATTGTGCGTTGTTCTCGGGGTTGATCCGCACCTGTGCCTGTTGGGCGAGCAGGCGCTGCAAGACTTTGCTCTGACTGACGACAAAATTCAGCGCGGCGGCTTCCTTCGGCAAACCGAAGGTCTGGTTCACTCGCAGATTCGATTGCGTGCGGTCGGCCATCAGAATCATCACCCGGCGCATGCCGCTGGCGACCAGCGCATCACGGGCGGCGACGGTCAGGCTCATGGCATTGGTGAAGCGGCTCGGCTCGGCCAGCAGTTCGGCGCATTGCCGGCGCCATTGAGTCAGATCCTCGGCATTCGGCGCCGCCGCCGGCAGCATCCCGGCCGGCAAGCGATGGGTGCCCCATGGCCATAATAATGAAACGGCCGGGTGCCACAGATCGGGCATGGCATGCTGGCGCGCGCTGTTGGCGGCTTGCTGGTGCAACTGCTGCTGCACTTCGTCCATCGAGATTTGCAGATAAAGGCTGGTCAGGTACTGCCAGCGCTCGCTGTGCGGACTGTCCCAGGCCTGTTGTGCCGACAGCGCCAGGCCGTTGGCCAGCAACACGGTGTTGGCCGGCTGGTTGAGCCAGCGGCGCAGGGTCGGATCGTCGTCGAGGCGATTCTGCTGGCGCAACGGATGTTCGCTGTCGCGGGCGATGCGCAGAACTTTCACCAGTTCGCGCTGTTCGCTGAGCAACAGTTTATAACCCTGCTGCACCCAGATCGGCAGGTGCCAGACTTGTACCAGCGCTTCGGCGATCTTCAGCAGGCGCACGCCAAACAGTTGCTTCTCGACCGTGCGCGCCGATTCGCCCTTGTGGATAACCCGCAGCTCCCACTCTTCGAGCAATTCGGGAAACGTCAGCGCCAGCGGCCATAACGGCGACAGAAACAACAGGCTGCCCCAGTGAATGTCCTGCCACAGGCGCGCCAAACGACTGGCAAAAAAACCGTTGGCCTGTTGCGTCGCGTGCTGACTGATCATCTGCAGTTGGCGCAGGGCCTTGGGGATCTGCATCTGCGGTTCGACGGGCAGACGTGTGAGCAATTCTTCGGTACGCGCCAGGCCCAGACGGTTGATCGCCACCTCGAGATTTTCCGCCGGAGCGGCCATGGTGCCGTGGGTGTGACGATTTGCCTCACGGATGATGCTCAAGGCCAGCGCCGGGCTGTCCTGCATCAGGTCGGCGATATCGCGCAACGAGCTGCGGTTGTCGCGGATCGCCCGGCAAACCTTGTCGTGCGCCTCTTGCGGCACGGGCAGGCGCACGCCATCGAGCAGTTTGACCCAGCCCTCGAGCGTGGTCGGTTTTGCGTGTGGGACGTTCGTTTCATTAGCCATGTCTGGACGAGATCTTCACTGACTGTAGACGCGCCCGGCATGGGCTAAATTGGCTTTTCGCCTGAACTGGCTATAGTCTGGCGCAGTTTTGCCGATAAGTAGAAGAAGAGATTTTTTAACTTCCGAATATGACCTTGAACCCGACTTAAATAAGTACTTTCTACCTATGGCTAAAATTATCGGCATCATCGTCGTATTCGCGAGCGTGCTCGGCGGATACGTGCTCTCCCACGGCAAAATTGCCGCCCTGATCCAGCCCTTCGAGGTGATGATCATCGGTGGTGCGGCCCTCGGTGCATTCCTCCAGGCCAACCCCGGTTACATGACGATGCACGTGCTCAAGAAATCCCTGAGCATGTTCAGTTCGCGCTTCAGCCACACGTTCTATCTGGAAGTGCTCGGCCTGATCTACGAGATCCTCAACAAGAGCCGCCGCGAAGGCATGATGGCCATCGAAGGCGACATCGAAGACGCTGCCGCGAGCCCGATCTTCGCCAAGTACCCGGCCGTGCTCAAAGACGAACGCATGACCGCGTTCATCTGCGATTACCTGCGCATCATGTCCTCCGGCAACATGGCTCCGCATGAGCTGGAAGGCCTGTTCGACATGGAACTCTACAGCCTCAAGGAAGATCTCGAGCACCCGTCCCATGCGGTGAACGGCATCGCCGACGCCATGCCCGGTTTCGGTATCGTCGCGGCGGTACTGGGTATCGTGGTGACCATGGCGTCGCTGGGTGAAGGCGATCAGAAGTCCATCGGTCTGCACGTGGGTGCGGCACTGGTCGGTACCTTCTTCGGTATTCTCGCGGCCTACGGCTTCTTCGGGCCGTTGGCGCATTCCCTGGCGCACGATGCCAAGGAAGAACTGAACGTCTACGAAGCCATCAAGGCCTCGCTGGTGGCGTCGGCTTCCGGCATGCCGCCATCGCTGGCCGTGGAGTTCGGGCGCAAGGTTCTGTACCCGGCGCACCGTCCAAGCTTTGCCGAGCTGGAACAAGCCGTTCGCGGTCGCTAAGCCATGGAAAATAATCAGCCGATAATCATCAAGCGCGTCAAGCGCATAGCCGGTGGGCACCACGGCGGGGCGTGGAAAATCGCCTTCGCCGACTTCGCCACGGCGATGATGGCGTTCTTCCTGGTGTTGTGGCTGCTGTCCACCGCAACGCCTGAGCAAAAGATCGCCATCGCCGGTTACTTCAAGGACCCGGTCGGCTTCTCCGAAAGTGGCACGCCGTACATCATTGATCTGGGCGGCACGCCGACCCTGGCCCCAGAAAACACCCTCAACCCTGAGGTGAAGTCGCAG
Organism: Pseudomonas sp. AM14(2022); assembly: GCF_036346455.1. Classification (NCBI taxonomy): domain Bacteria; kingdom Pseudomonadati; phylum Pseudomonadota; class Gammaproteobacteria; order Pseudomonadales; family Pseudomonadaceae; genus Pseudomonas; species Pseudomonas sp. AM14(2022). Next base: position 193,826 of record NZ_JAOTNY010000011.1, on the reverse strand, counting down.
CCGCAACCGGACAAGGTCACGGTCGACACCGAACAGGTCGAAGGCATGGCCGAGCAGGTCGAGAAAGAGCGCCTGGAGCTGTTGCTGCAAGAACTGCAGAACAAGGTCGACGAGAACCCGCAGCTGCAGAAGTTCAAGGATCAGATCCTGTTCGAGATCACCCCGAACGGCTTGCGCATTCAGATCATGGACGCGGAAAACCGGCCGATGTTCGACTCGGGCTCCGCACGCCTGAAGCCGTACTTCGAAGACATCCTGCTGGCCATGGCCGACACCATCAAAGCGGTGCCGAACAAGATCAGCATCAGCGGCCACACCGACGCCAAGCCGTACACCGGCACCGGCGATTTCGGTAACTGGGAACTCTCGGCCAACCGTGCCAACGCCGCGCGGCGTGCGCTGGTGGCAGGCAGCTATCCGGATTCGCAGGTGGCGCGCGTGGTCGGTTACGCCTCGTCGGCGCTGTTCGACAAGGAAAACCCGTTCAACCCGGTCAACCGCCGCATCGACATTGTGGTCCTGACCAAAAAGGCCCAGGCCGCCATCGAAGGTTCGCAAGGTGCCGACGCGGCCAAGCCAGCGGCCGAAGATCAGAACGGCGCCGCTCCGGCGACGCCGGTCGATCCGAACGCGCTGCCGGCGGATCAGCAACCGGTGCCGGCGCACGAGTTGCGCGAACGCTTGAACCTGTTCGACGACGCCGCACCGAAACCGGCAGTGCCGGGGACTGCGGCGCCAGCGCCAACAGCTCCGCCAGCCGCTGCACCGGCCCCTGCGCCGAAGCAGTGAGCGACAAAAAAGCCGACAGTGATGTCGGCTTTTTTGTGGCTGTCGATTGGCCTCAGAAACCGCGCCGAATTCGGTTCTTCAGTTGTTCATGGAAAAGATCGGCGTTGCGCTTATAGGTGCCGCTGAAGGATTCGTTGCTCGAATCCAGCGTCATCGAGCGCTTGCTCGATACTTCTTCACGATAGGCATCGATGAAGAAATTCAGATCACTGGCCGTGCTCAGCTTCGGCCACTTGTCCAGATACTCCGGCAGCTTTGCCGGCCCGGTGCGGAACGAGCAGATCCGGCGGTTGCTGATGGTCGCTTCGCCGATTTCGAACGGCACCCACCACGACAGTGCGGTTTTCTCCGAAACCACCGCCAGCAGGTGCGTGCATTCGGTGATGTTGCGGGTGATAACCCCGGTGATGTCGTCGGTGGTCTGCGATTCTGGGTCGAGCACGTCGAGGTAGGTTTTGATATTGGCCTGCATCAATTGCGCATTGATCGCCATGGCCTGCGGGCGATCCATGTGGCGGTAGCTGATGAATACGGGCATCAGAAGTGTCCTTTGAGGGCGAGTTCACGGTAATAGGCGCCGAGCGCCGTGAGGCGGCAGCCCGTGGAGTTAATGGCGGCGTAGTACATGTGCTCGGCATCCACCGGTTCGATCAGGCTGTGGCGATTGCACATTTGCAGTTGCTTGAAGATGTCGCCGTGTTCGGGGTCGAACAGTGCTTCGGTGGGCTCGTAGCTGGGATCGAGTCTGAAAACGAAGCTCGGCTCCGGGAACCAGTCCTTGAGTTTGCGCAAGGTTTCCTCGGCAATCAGCGGCGCGACTTCGCGCAGCGGTACGAACTGCGAGACATTGGTCTTGAACACCGGACGCTGTTCCCAGGCGCCCAGCGCATTGTCGACAAACGAGTAAACGCTACCGGGGGTGACCTTGCCGAGTACGTTGGCAGCGCCACCGTGCAGCGCTTGCAGCAACAGATCCGTGAATACGCCATGACCGCGACTTTCCAGGGCGTACTGCTCTTTTTTGCAGGCCGTGAGAATGGTCATGCCTTCGCCGATCACACTGCTGCCGCCACGCAGATTGCGCATGGCGCCTGCTGCGCCGGCCTGGCAGCAATCGAGAATGATGATTTTGTTCTTGATGTGCGGGGCCTTGTCCGCCCACTCCAGAATGTCGCTGATGCGGATCCCGTCTCCGCCAGGCTGATAGTCCTGGGGAATCAGGAGTCCTTCGTCGATGCTGGTGTCAAACTGACCATGGCCGGCGAAGTACAGCAGTGCCACGTCACAATCGCCTGAGAACAGGCTCTGGATCTGCTGTTTCATGTGGCTGAGCGTGAGTTTTTCTTCGGCTGAAGTCAGCACTTTGCTGCTGAAGTTCGGTCGCCCGTTGGCATGACGCTCCAGCACCGACGCCATGGCCATGGCGTCGTTGTTACAGCCGCTCAAGGGCGAGACGTGGTCGTAGTGGTTGATGCCGATAAACAGTCCCTTGCGCATGGTTACACCGCCGTGTGCTGACGGATCGCACCGATGATGCTGTTGGTGTTCCACGCGCACTCGGCGTGAGCCGCCTCACGTACTACCGTGGAAATGCGCTCGGCGCCGAACGGCTTGATCGCGATGATCACCTTACCCATGCGCTTGGCGATCTCGATTTCCTTGTTGATCCACTTGCTGTAAGTCGAATACATCCCGGCCATGATCAGCACCGCCGAGCACGGGCGAATCTTGTTCTCGATGGCTTCTTCGAGTTGCTTGTCGGTCTGCGCGCCCATGATCGGGTTGTGCGGCGGCACGGAAAAATTCTTGAAACTGAAATCCGGTCTGGCGCCGAGCAGGCGCACCAGATTGTCGTGAGTGTGGGCGTAGTTCCACGAATGGCTGATGAACAAATGGTAGGTCTGCATGGGGTTCCTCGAAGGTCGCGAAGGTGCGAAGGAGGACCCCAATCTAGGCATCTGACGCGAGCCTACAAGGGCTGGGCGGTGAAAGAGAAATGTCCTGCAAACAGGTGCGAACGAGTCTGTCAGAAGAGTCTGACGTTTAACGGAATCGAGGATTTGTCAGGCGCGGTCCGACATCCGGCAGCCCTCGGGCGAGAGGCTGCCGGTGCAGATGTTTAGTAGCCGTTTTCCGGCAGGCTGGCGATGATCGAGCGGTAGCTGTTCATCCGCTGCTGCTGCACGCGGCCGTCTTCCAGGGCCTTGAGCAGTGCGCAACCGGGTTCGCGATCGTGCTTGCAGTCGCGGAAGCGGCAGGTGCCGAGCAGGTCGTTGAACTCGATGAAACCGGCTTCGACGTCGGCGCGGCTGACGTGGCCCAGACCGAACTCACGGATACCCGGGGAGTCGATCAACTCGCCGCCGCCCGGGAAGTGGAACAGGCGTGCGGTGGTCGTGGTGTGCGTGCCCTGACCGGACAGCTCCGACAACGGGCCGACGCGGGTCTCGACTTCCGGCAGCAGGCTGTTGACCAGCGACGACTTGCCGACGCCGGACTGGCCGACGAACACGCTGATGCGCCCGTCGAGCTGCTTCTGCAACTGTTCCATGCCATTGCCGTGATGCGCCGAGACTTCCAGCACCGGATAACCCAGCGTGCGGTACACCGCCAGCAGGGCATTGAGCGCCGGGGCGTTCTGCTCGTCGATCAGGTCGAACTTGTTCAGCAACAGCAACGGGCGGATGCCGGCGTGTTCGGCAGCGACCAGGTAGCGGTCGATCAGGTTGGCATGCGGCTCGGGCAGCGGTGCGAAGACGATGACGATCATGTCGACGTTGGCGGCCACTGGCTTGAGCTGGCCTCGGCTGTCGGGGCGGCAGAGTTCGGTGGTGCGCGGCAGTTGCGCAACGATCACCCCGATGCCCTGGTTGCCGGCGCGCCAGACCACCCGATCACCGGTCACCAGCGCCGGCAGGTTGGCGCGCAAGTGGCAACGGAAAACCTGGCCGGCTTGTTCGCCGTCCACAGCCTCGACTTCGACCTGCACACCGAAGTGGGCGATCACCAGGCCGTGTTGCTCGGGGCCGAGATCGCCGCCCTCGAGGGCTTCGACCGCCGAGGACTCGCGTTTGGCAGCGCGCGCGGCGCGCTCGCCCTGAATCTTTTCGATGCGCCAGTTTTGACGACGATTGAGTTGGCGTTTGGCCATGGGTGTTCCGTCTGAAGAATGCAGCGATTAGGTAAAACGGCCGCGAGTTTAGCACGCCCGGGCACCGGCCTAGGCTAAACTGCGCAGCATTGTCTAGGAGCCCGAATATGCAAAACCCGCAGAACCTGATCTGGATCGACCTGGAAATGACCGGTCTGGATCCGGAAAACGACGTCATCATCGAAATGGCCACCATCGTCACCGACAGTGACCTGAACACCCTGGCCGAAGGCCCGGTGATCGCCATTCACCACAGTGACGAAGTGCTCGCCCGCATGGACGAGTGGAACACCCGCACCCACGGCAACTCGGGCCTGACCCAGCGCGTGCGTGACAGCCGTATCAGCATGGCCGAGGCCGAGGCAGAAACCATCGCTTTCCTCGAGAAATGGGTACCGAAGGGCAAGTCGCCGATCTGCGGCAACAGCATCTGCCAGGATCGTCGTTTCCTTTATACCCACATGAAGGCACTGGAAAGCTACTTCCACTACCGCAACCTCGACGTGTCGACGCTCAAAGAGCTGGCCGCACGCTGGGCACCGGACGTGCGCGACAGCTTCAAGAAGGGCAGCACTCACCTGGCGCTGGACGACATCCGCGAGTCGATCGCCGAGCTGCAGCACTACCGCAAGCATTTCATCAAGTTCTGATTGAGGGGTGTCTGCCCTGACGTCTTCGCGAGCAAGCCCGCTCCCACCATTTGGAATGCGTTCCCCCTGTGGGAGCGGGCTTGCTCGCGAAGAGGGCGTCAGAGTCCCGTAAGATTCAAGCCAGAAATGCATCCCGGAGCGCGCCCCCTTCTGGTGCGGCGCTGAAATGGCTAGACTGCGCGCCTTCCTGCCAGGACCGCCGCCATGTTGCTGATGCTCTATCTGATCGCCATTACCGCTGAAGCCATGACCGGCGCGCTGTCTGCCGGGCGGCGCGGCATGGACTGGTTCGGGGTGGTGTTGATCGCCTGTGTCACGGCGTTGGGCGGCGGTTCGGTACGTGACGTGTTGCTCGGGCACTATCCGCTGACGTGGGTCAAGCACCCGGAATACCTGGTGCTGACCTCGGCCGCCGCGATGCTCACTGTATTCACCGCACGCTGGATGCGTCATCTGCGCTCACTGTTTCTGGTGCTCGATGCGGTCGGTCTGGTGGCGTTCACCCTGATCGGCTGCATGACCGCTCTGGAAATGGGCCACGGCATGCTGGTGGCCTCGGTCAGCGGTGTGATCACCGGCGTCTTCGGCGGCATCCTGCGCGACATCTTCTGCAACGACATCCCGCTGATCTTCCGCCGCGAACTGTACGCCAGCGTCTCGTTCGCCGCCGCGTGGTGCTACATGCTCTGCCTGTACCTGAATGTGCCGAGCGAACAGGCGATTCTGATTACCCTGTTCGGCGGTTTTCTGTTGCGGTTGCTGGCCATTCGTTTCCACTGGGAAATGCCCAAGTTCGTTTATAACGACGCACCTTGACGTCACGCTGGCGGGCGCGTGGAAATATTCTGTCGGGAATGTTGAATAGATGCTGCGCCTCTAAATAGGGTAAAAAATAAAGCCTAAAAGGGGTATTTTGTCATGAAATACCCTATTTAAGTCTTTTTACCTCATTTAGACGGCTGCCTGAATCATGCACTCACTCACCCCGGAATTTCTTGACGCCTTGCGCTTCGACGGTCTTCAGATTGCGACGCTTCGTGCATTGGGAGAGTTTCGGGGTAAGCAACAACTGTTCGTTGCTCAATCGCCGCAGGTCCTCCAAGGGCTTACGCAGATAGCCGTAATCGAATCCACGGAGTCATCTAACCGACTGGAGGGTGTAACTGTCGCGCCAGCGCGGCTGAAGTCACTGATGAGCAAAAACACTGATCCCAAGAGCCGATCCGAACAGGAAATTGCTGGCTATCGGGACGCACTGTCACTCATCCATGAATCTGCCGATGGGATGCCATTTTCCGAAGGTGTACTTAGACAATTACACAGTCTTCTTTACCGCTATCTACCTCAGGATGGTGGTGAATGGAAGGCGATGAACAACGACATCATCGAGCGTCATGCCGATGGTTCATCGCGGATTCGCTTCCAACCTGTTCCTGCTCATATGACCCCTATTGCGGTGACTGAAACCCTGGGGCATTACCACCGGGCGCTGGCATTGAATCTGGCTGACCCTTTGGTTTTAGTGCCGCTTACGGTCCTCGACTTCCTTTGCATACACCCCTTCTCTGACGGAAATGGTCGCGTCGCTCGTCTGCTGACATTGCTGCTGCTCTATCAATTTGATTACCGAGTCGGGCGATTTATCAGTCTTGAACGGATATTCGAGGAGTCAAAGGAGGGCTATTACGCAACACTCGAACTGAGTTCTCAGGGATGGCACGAGGGCACGCATGATGTTCGGCCATGGATGGATTATTTTTGGGGGGCATTGCTTAGAGCGTACAAAGAGTTCGAAGAGCGAGTGGGTACGATTGAGAAGCGTCGAGGGGGTAAAAGCGACCGAATCAGAGACGAAGCCTTGAAGCGAGTCCTCCCTTTTTCCATCTCGGAAATTGAAGAGTCCTGTCCGGGAGTCAGTCGCGATACAGTGCGCCTGGTTTTACGATCACTGAAAGCAGAAGGGCTGATTGAGCCGACAGGTAAGGGGCGCACAGCCAAGTGGAGAAAGCCGGCATAGCCTCAATTACGGCGTTCAGCGTGCTGTTTCAGCGCCCACTCAACATGTTCACGCACCAGCTCTGATGGGTAGTCACGGCGCGCCTTCAAGGCTTCCAGCACCGGAATGCTCGATGGCGCGTTGCCCAGCCCGACCGCCAGATTGCGCAACCAGCGCTCGTAACCGGCGCGGCGCAGCGGCGAGCCTTCGGTGCTGCTGAGAAATTTGTCCTCGTCCCACATGAACAGCTCCGCCAGTTCGGCGTTGTCCAGGTTGTGCCGGGGCTTGAAATCGCTTTCCCCGGATGGTCGGGCGAAGCGGTTCCACGGGCAGACGATCTGGCAGTCGTCGCAGCCGAACACGCGGTTGCCGATCAGCGGGCGCAGGTCTTCGGGGATGGCGTTTTTCAACTCGATGGTCAGGTAGGAGATGCAGCGCCGGGCGTCCAGCACATAGGGACCGACGAAGGCGTTGGTCGGGCAGATATCCAGACACGCGGTGCAACGTCCGCAATGTTCGCTGCTGTGCGGTTCGTCCACCGGCAGCGGCAGATCGACGAACAGTTCACTCAGGAAGAAATAACTGCCGGCCTTGCGGTTCAGCACCAAAGTGTTTTTGCCGATCCAGCCCAGCCCGGCCTGCTCGGCGATGGCTTTTTCCAGCACCGGGGCGCTGTCGACGAAGGCGCGAAAACCGAACGGGCCGATCTCCGACTGAATCCTGTCGGCCAATTGCTGCACACGTTTACGGATCAATTTGTGGTAATCGCGGCCCAAGGCATAACGCGAAACGTAGGCTTTCTCCGGTTGCGCGAGCATTTGCGCCATTTGCGTGTCGCCGGGCAGGTAGTCCATGCGCAGCGAAACCACGCGTAACGTACCCGGAACCAGTTGCTCCGGATGCGAGCGTTTGCTGCCGTGGGCGCCCATGTAATCCATTTCGCCGTGGTAGCCGGCGGCGAGCCAGCGCTCCAGGTGCTGCTCATGCTCGGCCAGGTCCAGACCGCTGATGCCGACTTGCTGGAAGCCCAGCTCGCGGCCCCAATCCTTGATCGATTGGGCGAGGGCGGGCAGATCTGTGGTGATGGCGGACATGAGGCGAGAGAAACCGGAGCTGAGGTGCGTATAATTCTGCCAGACATCGGAGCCCGAAGACGCATGCCGCACACGAAAGATCAATTACCCGACGCGCTGTATGGCGCCGCACAGGTGCGAGCACTCGATGCGCGGCTGATCGCTGCGGGCACGCCGGGCTTCGAATTGATGCAGCGCGCCGCGCACGCGACCTGGCGTGCACTGGTACGGCAATGGCCGTCGGCGAGCGAAATGACGGTGCTTGCCGGGCATGGCAACAACGCCGGTGATGGTTTTCTGATCGCCACACTGGCGCACCGGGCCGGTTGGGCGGTGCGGGTGCTGGCCGTCGGTGATCCGCAACGTTTGCAGGGCGATGCAGCACAGGCTTATGCGCAGGCCATCAACGATGGCGTCGCTGTGCAGGGTTGGACCGCGCAAAGCGAGCTGCGCGGGGTGATTGTCGATGCCTTGCTCGGCACCGGGCTGGCCGGCGATGTACGTGAGCCGTATGCCGCTGCGATCAAGGCGATCAATGCCAGTGGCCTGCCGGTGGTGGCGGTGGATATTCCTTCCGGATTGTCTGCCGATACTGGACATGTCCTCGGCGTTGCGGTTCACGCTGACCTTACCGTGACTTTCATCGGCTTGAAGCTCGGCCTGTTCACCGGGGCGGCGGCGGATCAGGTCGGGGCGTTGGTGTTTAACGATCTGCAAGCCGCCGCCGACATTTACCGTGACATTCCTGTCAGCGCTCTGCGTCTCTCGGCGGCTAATCTTCCACGATTGGCCCCGCGTGCGCCCGCTGTACACAAAGGGCGCTTCGGGCACTTGCTGCTGATCGGCGGCGATCAGGGTTTTGGCGGGGCGATTCTGCTCAGTAGCGAAACGGCCTTGCGCAGTGGCGCCGGGATGGTGTCGCTGGCAACCCGTGCGGAACATGTCCCGGCAGCACTGACGCGGATGCCGGAAGTCATGGTGCTCGGCACGTCGTCAGCCAATCAGTTGATGGGGCTGCTGGAAAAGGTTTCGGTGCTGGTGGTTGGCCCGGGTCTCGGGCAGGCGAGCTGGGGGCGGGCGCTGTTGTCGGCGGCCGCCAATGCGCCGCTGCCACAGGTTTGGGACGCCGACGCATTGAATCTGCTGGCGAGCGGATTTGTCAGTCTGCCCAAGGAATGCGTGATCACCCCGCATCCGGGCGAGGCGGCACGCCTGCTGGGCGTGAGTACCGCTGAGGTGCAGGCAGATCGCCCGGCCGCCGCGCGGGCGTTGAGCAAAAAATACTCGGCCGTCGTCGTGCTCAAAGGCGCCGGCAGCCTGATCGCCCACCCCGATGGGCGTCTGGCGCTGTGTCATCAAGGCCATCCGGCCATGGCCACCGCCGGCCTGGGCGACGTACTCGCCGGCTTGACCGGGGCATTGCTGGCGCAGGGTATGGACGGCTTCGATGCCGCGTGCCTGGCAGTCTGGCTGCACGCCAATGCCGGCGCGCAACAAGGTAAATTCGGCCGTGGGCTGGCGGCCAGTGATCTGATTCCAGTCATTCGTCAGTTGTTGGAGGAGCATGCACCGTGTCTGAAGTAACCCTGTACCTGGCCGATGAACAGGCCATGAGCGACTTTGGCGCACGGATCGCCCGCGTTACCCGGGGCCACGGCCTGATTTTCCTGGAAGGCAATCTGGGCATGGGCAAAACCACCCTGTCGCGGGGCATCATTCGTGGGTTGGGGCATGTCGGCGCGGTAAAAAGTCCGACCTTCACCCTGGTCGAACCCTACGAGATCGGCGACGTGCGTGCCTTCCACTTCGACCTGTATCGCCTGGTCGATCCGGAGGAGCTGGAGTTTCTCGGCATCCGCGACTATTTCGAAGACGATGCCCTGTGCCTGATCGAGTGGCCCGATAAAGGTGCAGGCTTTTTGCCAAAGCCTGACCTGACCATTACCATTAGCCCGCAAGACAGCGGGCGTTCGCTGAAAATTTTATCCCAGGGCTCGCGTGGCGAGGCCTGGTGTGCCGCTTTGGCATTGGAATCCAATTAAATGATGGGGTTAGGTATGCGCTTTCGCGCGTTGGTGGCTGCCGTTGGACTGATGTTGATGGCAGTAACCGTCAACGCTGTGGCCGAGACAAAGGTCAACAGCGTGCGCCTGTGGCGGGCGCCGGACAACACGCGACTGGTCTTCGACCTGAGCGGTCCGGTGCAGCACAGCGTCTTCACCCTGACCGCACCGGATCGGCTGGTGATCGACATCAATGGCGCCACCCTGGGGGCGCCGTTAAAGGTCTCGACTGCTAACACGCCGATCACCGCGATGCGCTCGGCCCAGCGCACGCCGACCGATCTGCGAGTGGTCATCGACCTGAAAAAAGCCGTCACCCCGAAAAGTTTCTCGCTGGCGCCGAACGCGCAATATGGCAACCGTCTGGTGGTCGACCTGTTCGACAACCCGGCCGATGCCGCGCCGCCACCTGCGCCAACGCCATCGGTCGCCACCGTGCCGGCAGTGCCGGTGACACCGTCTGAACCGGCGATCAAGTTGCCACCGGCCCCGGCCGGCAAGCGCGACATCATTGTGGTGATCGACGCCGGTCACGGCGGCGAAGACCCGGGTGCGTCCGGCTCGCGCGGCCAGCGTGAGAAAGACGTGGTGCTGCAGATCGCCCGCGAGCTGCAGCGTCAGGTCAACGGCATGAAAGGTTTCCGCGCCGAACTGACCCGTACCGGCGACTACTTCATCCCGTTGCGCGGCCGTACCGAAATTGCCCGCAAGAAGGGCGCCGACCTGTTCGTTTCGATCCACGCCGACGCTGCGCCGTCTGCGGCAGCCTTCGGTGCCTCGGTGTTTGCCCTGTCCGATCGCGGCGCGACATCCGAGACCGCCCGTTGGCTGGCCGACAGCGAAAACCGTTCCGACCTGATCGGTGGTGCCGGCAATGTCAGCCTCGACGACAAGGACCGCATGCTCGCCGGCGTACTGCTTGACCTGTCGATGACCGCTTCGCTGACTTCCAGCCTCAACGTCGGCCAGAAAGTCCTGACCAACATCGGTCGCGTGACTCCGTTGCACAAGCAGCGCGTGGAGCAGGCCGGGTTCATGGTGTTGAAGTCGCCGGACATCCCGTCGATCCTCGTCGAAACCGGATTCATCTCCAACGCCAACGAAGCGAACAAGCTCTCGGCTTCAAGCCACCAGCAGGCGCTGGCGCGTTCGATCAGCAGCGGCGTGCGCCAGTTCTTCCAGCAGAATCCGCCACCGGGCACCTACATCGCCTGGCTGCGTGACTCCGGCAAGATCGCCCAAGGCCCGCGCGATCACCGCGTGAGCCCGGGCGAGACGCTGGCGATGATCGCCGTGCGTTATCAGGTGTCCCCCGCGACGCTGCGCAGTGCCAACAACCTCAGTAGCGATGAGCTGAAGATCGGCCAGCACCTGACCATTCCCGGCACCGAACTGGCGTCCAAAGAATGAATCAGGTGTTGAACGCCGCACGCATCGAACTGCTCAGCCCGCGGCTGGCGAACCAGATCGCCGCCGGCGAGGTGGTCGAGCGCCCGGCTTCGGTGATCAAGGAGTTGCTGGAAAACAGTCTCGACTCCGGTGCCAAGCGCATCGATGTCGATGTCGAGCAGGGTGGCGTCAAGCTGCTGCGGGTGCGTGACGATGGCAGCGGCATTTCCGCTGACGACCTGCCGCTGGCGCTGGCCCGTCACGCCACCAGCAAGATTCGCAATCTCGAAGATCTGGAGCAGGTGATGAGCCTGGGCTTCCGTGGTGAAGCACTGGCGTCGATCAGCTCCGTGGCGCGCCTGACCCTGACCTCGCGCACACGCGATGCCGATCAGGCCTGGCAGGTCGAAACCGAAGGTCGCGACATGGCGCCTCGCGTTCAGCCGGCGGCGCATCCGGTCGGTACGTCGGTGGAAGTGCGCGACCTGTTTTTCAATACGCCGGCGCGGCGCAAGTTTCTCAAGACCGAAAAAACCGAATTCGATCACCTGCAAGAAGTGATCAAGCGTCTGGCGCTGGCGCGTTTCGACGTGGCCTTCCATCTGCGCCACAACGGCAAGACCATCCTCAGCCTGCACGAGGCCCACGATGATGCAGCCCGCGCTCGGCGTGTGGCGGCGATCTGTGGTTCGGGCTTCCTCGAACAGGCGCTGCCGATCGAGATCGAGCGCAATGGCCTGCACTTGTGGGGCTGGGTCGGGTTGCCGACCTTCAACCGCAGCCAGGCGGACTTGCAGTATTTCTTCGTAAACGGCCGTGCGGTACGCGACAAACTGGTGGCCCACGCGGTGCGTCAGGCTTATCGCGATGTGCTGTTCAACGGTCGTCATCCGACCTTCGCGCTGTTTTTCGAAGTCGATCCGGCGGCGGTGGACGTCAACGTGCACCCGACCAAGCACGAAGTGCGCTTCCGTGACGGACGCATGGTGCATGACTTCCTTTACGGCACATTGCACCGCGCGTTGGGCGATGTGCGTCCGGAAGATCAACTGGCCGGCTCTGTCACCACAGCCGTGGTGCGTCCAACCGGTATCGAGGCCGGTGAATTCGGCCCGCAGGGCGAAATGCGTCTGGCGGCCAACGCGCTGCTGGAACAGCCGCAGGCGCAACCGGTGTTCAACACCTCGTCGGGCGCCAGCGCTGGCGGCGCTTATCAGTATCAGTACACGCCGCGTCCGCAGTCGGCTGTGCCGGCCGCCGAGGCACAAGCTGCTTACCGCGAGTTCTTCGCACCGTTGCCGGAAGCGAATGCCAACGCGCTGCCAGTCGGTCAGGAAGATATTCCGCCGCTCGGTTACGCGCTGGCGCAGCTCAAGGGCATCTACATTCTCTCCGAGAATGCTCAGGGTTTGGTGCTGGTGGACATGCACGCCGCGCACGAGCGGATCATGTACGAACGCCTGAAAATCGCCATGGCCAGCGAAGGCCTCAGCGGCCAGCCGCTGCTGGTGCCGGAGTCGCTGGCGGTCAGTCAGCGTGAAGCCGATTGCGCTGAAGAACACGCTGCATGGTTCCAGAAGCTGGGCTTCGAGCTGCAGCGTCTGGGCCCGGAAACATTGGCAATCCGCCAGATTCCGGCACTGCTCAAGCAGGCCGAGGCCAATCGACTGGTGGGTGACGTGCTGTCGGACCTGATGGAATACGGCACCAGCGACCGGATTCAGGCGCACCTGAACGAACTGCTCGGCACCATGGCCTGCCACGGCGCGATCCGTGCCAACCGGCGCCTGGCCCTGCCGGAAATGAACGGTCTGCTGCGCGACATGGAAAATACCGAGCGCAGCGGTCAATGCAACCATGGCCGACCGACCTGGACCCAACTGGGCCTGGACGATCTGGACAAACTGTTCCTGCGCGGTCGTTGATGAGCCAGCTCCCTCCAGCGATTTTCCTGATGGGCCCGACCGCTGCGGGCAAGACCGACCTGGCCATCGAGCTGACCAAGGTGCTGCCGTGCGAGCTGATCAGCGTCGACTCGGCGCTGGTCTATCGCGGCATGGACATCGGCACCGCCAAACCTTCCAAAGAACTACTGGCCGAGTTTCCGCACCGGTTGATCGACATTCTCGATCCGGCCGAGGCCTATTCGGCAGCAGATTTCCGTCGTGATGCCCTGCAAGCCATGGCCGAGATCACCGCGCGCGGAAAAATTCCGCTGCTGGTTGGCGGCACCATGCTCTATTACAAGGCGTTGGTTGATGGCCTGGCGGACATGCCGGCGGCCGATCCCGAGGTTCGTGCGCAGATCGAAGAAGAGGCTGCACGCCTTGGCTGGCAAGCCCTGCACGATCACCTGGCGATCATCGATCCGGTGTCGGCGGCACGCATTCATCCGAACGATCCGCAGCGCCTGAGTCGGGCGCTGGAGGTTTATCGGGTCAGCGGTCAGAGCATGACTGCCCTGCGTCAGCAACAATCTGCGCAAAGTACTGAAGCAGCCGCTTCGGGACGGCAACAATTGCCCTATACTGTCGCGAACTTGGCCATTGCTCCGGCAAATCGTCAGGTACTGCATGAGCGCATTAAACAAAGATTCACAAATATGCTGGAACAGGGGTTCATCGACGAGGTCGTAGCCCTGCGTAAAAGAAGTGACCTGCATTCCGGGTTGCCGTCTATACGTGCGGTAGGCTACCGCCAAGTCTGGGACTACCTGGATGGCAAGCTGTCGTTAGCTGAAATGCAGGAACGCGGCATCATTGCCACGCGTCAATTGGCCAAGCGCCAGTTCACCTGGCTGCGCAGCTGGGAAGAACTGCACTGGCTGGACAGTCTTGATTGCGACAATCTGCCACGCGCCTTGAAATACCTTGGGACCATCTCCATATTGAGCTGAGTCCTTGCAATTGCCGTCTATCCTTGGGGGTGTGGCGGCCAAAGCCATCTGAATTACCTATTTTTATTATTGAATCCTTAAAGGAGTGCGGCACATGTCAAAAGGGCATTCGCTACAAGACCCTTACTTGAATACTTTACGTAAAGAGAAAGTTGGGGTTTCCATCTACCTGGTCAACGGTATCAAACTGCAAGGCACGATCGAGTCGTTCGACCAGTTCGTTATCCTGCTGAAAAACACCGTCAGCCAGATGGTATACAAACACGCTATCTCGACAGTCGTGCCAGTACGTCCAATTCGTCTGCCTAGCGCAACCGAATCCGATGCAGGTGACGCTGAGCCAGGTAACGCCTGATAGGAGTCTCCTTTGTTCTTTGAGCGCCACGGTGGTGGTGAGCGAGTCATACTCGTTCACTTGGAAGGTCAGGACCCTGAGGCGCGCGAAGATCCGCAGGAGTTTCAGGAATTGGCTAATTCGGCGGGCGCCGAGACCGTTGCGTTTTTTAACGTACCGCGTCATCGGCCAACCGCCAAATTCCTGATTGGCAGCGGCAAGGTCGAGGAATTACGCGACCTGGTCCATGCCGAAAAGGCCGATCTGGTGATTTTCAATCACATTCTCACGCCCAGTCAGGAACGTAACCTCGAACGTGTTTTCGAGTGTCGCGTGATCGACCGTACCGGCCTGATTCTCGATATCTTCGCCCAGCGCGCCCGTACCCATGAAGGCAAGCTCCAGGTAGAACTGGCCCAGCTTGATCACATGAGCACCCGCCTGGTTCGCGGCTGGACTCACCTTGAGCGTCAGGGTGGCGGTATCGGCATGCGTGGCCCGGGTGAAACCCAGCTCGAAACCGACCGGCGTCTGCTGCGGGTTCGTCTGCGTCAGATCAAGGGTCGTCTGGAAAAAGTGCGCAGCCAGCGCGAGCAATCGCGACGCGGCCGCTCCCGTGCGGATATCCCTACCGTGTCTCTGGTGGGCTATACCAACGCCGGCAAATCCACGCTGTTCAATAACGTGACCAAGTCCGAGGTATACGCGGCCGACCAGTTGTTCGCCACGCTCGACCCGACCCTGCGCCGTCTGGAACTGGACGACCTGGGGCCGATCGTTCTGGCGGACACGGTAGGGTTCATTCGGCACTTGCCGCACAAGCTGGTCGAGGCATTTCGGTCTACGCTCGAAGAGTCGAGCAATTCCGACCTGCTGTTGCACGTGATCGATGCGGCCGAACCGGATCGCATGTTGCAGATCGAGCAGGTGATGGTGGTACTGGGCGAGATCGGAGCCCAGGACTTGCCGATCCTCGAGGTATACAACAAACTCGATTTGCTTGAAGGCGTTGAGCCACAGATCCAGCGCGATGCCGATGGCAAACCGCAGCGGGTCTGGCTGTCGGCGCGCGATGGCACGGGTCTGGAATTGCTTGAGCAAGCCATTGCCGAGTTGCTGGGCAGTGATTTGTTTGTGGGGACATTGCGCTTGCCGCAACGGTTCGCTCGACTGCGTGCGCAGTTCTTCGAACTCGGTGCGGTACAGAAAGAAGAGCATGACGAAGAAGGCATCTGCCTGCTGGCCGTTCGTTTGCCCCGTGTCGAGTTGAATCGACTGGTAAGCCGCGAAGGATTGCAGCCGATGGAATTCATCGAGCAACACACTTTGCAATAAAAGCCTGGCAAAGCGGTTGTGCCGCAACGGCAGGCATTCTGTAGCATTGGTCGGCGCGCCGTGGGTGCGTCTTTGCTTTATCAGATGGAGAGCGCTATGGCTTGGAATGAGCCGGGTGGCAACTCGAATAATCAGGATCCTTGGGGTGGCAAGCGCCGCAATAACGGCGACCGCAAGGGGCCACCGGATCTCGACGAGGCCTTCCGAAAGCTGCAGGAAAGCCTGAACGGGTTGTTCGGTGGTGGTAAGAAACGCGGTGGTGATGACGGCGGTGGTTCGGGCAGGAGTGGTGGCGGCTTCGGCGGTCTGCTCGGCATCGGCCTCGTGGTGCTGGCGGCTGTCTGGCTGTACAGCGCGGTCTATGTGGTCGACGAGCAGGAGCAAGCCGTGGTGCTGCGCTTCGGCAAGTACTACGAGACCGTCGGCCCCGGCCTGAACATCTACTTCCCGCCGATCGACAAGAAGTACATGGAGAACGTCACGCGTGAGCGTGCCTACACCAAGCAGGGCCAGATGCTGACCGAAGACGAGAACATCGTCGAAGTGCCGCTGACCGTGCAGTACAAGATCAGCAATCTGCAGGACTTCGTGCTGAACGTCGATCAGCCGGAAATCAGTCTGCAGCATGCGACCGACAGCGCCCTGCGCCACGTGGTGGGTTCGACCGCCATGGATCAGGTGCTGACCGAAGGTCGTGAATTGATGGCCAGCGAAATCAAGGAGCGTCTGCAACGTTTCCTCGATACCTATCGCACCGGTATCACCGTCACCCAGGTCAACGTACAGAGCGCAGCGGCACCGCGTGAAGTGCAGGAAGCCTTCGACGACGTGATCCGCGCCCGTGAAGACGAGCAGCGTTCGCGCAACCAGGCGGAAACCTACGCCAACGGCGTCGTGCCGGAAGCCCGTGGTCAGGCCCAGCGTATCCTCGAGGATGCCAACGGTTACCGCGACGAAACGGTTTCGCGCGCCAAGGGTGAGGCGGATCGCTTTACCAAACTGGTCGCCGAGTATCGCAAGGCCCCTGAAGTCACCCGCCAGCGTCTGTACCTGGACACCATGCAGGAAGTCTTCAGCAATACCAGCAAGGTACTCGTGACCGGCAACAAGAACGGCCAGAGCAACCTGCTTTACCTGCCGTTGGACAAAATGATCCAGAACAGTTCGGGCAGCAATGCACCGGTCACCGGTTCGGCTGCCGCCAGCAACAACACGGACGTCGCGCCGCATGTCACTGACCTGCCGCAGACACGTACAAGGGAGACCCGCTGATGAGCAATAAATCGCTGATCGCCCTGATCGTTGGCGTTGTCGTGGTGCTGGTGGGCTGGAACTGCTTCTACATCGTGGCTCAGACCGAGCGTGCGGTGCTGCTGCAATTCGGTCGTGTGGTTCAGGCCGATGTTCAGCCGGGCCTGCATGTGAAAGTGCCTTACGTTAACCAGGTGCGTAAATTCGACGCACGTCTGATGACGCTGGATGCACCGACACAGCGCTTCCTGACCCTGGAAAAGAAAGCCGTGATGGTCGATGCCTACGCCAAGTGGCGCGTGAAAGATGCCGAGCGCTTCTACACCGCGACTTCCGGCCTCAAGCAGATCGCCGACGAGCGTCTGTCCCGTCGTCTGGAATCCGGTCTGCGTGACCAGTTCGGCAAGCGCACCCTGCACGAAGTGGTGTCGGGTGAGCGTGATGCGCTGATGGCTGACATCACCGCGTCGCTGAACAAGATGGCGGAAAAAGAGCTGGGTATCGAAGTCGTCGATGTCCGGGTCAAGGCCATCGATCTGCCGAAGGAAGTGAACCGCAGTGTGTTCGAGCGTATGAGCACCGAGCGTGAGCGTGAAGCTCGCGAGCACCGCGCCAAGGGTAACGAGCTGGCCGAAGGCATCCGTGCCGACGCCGATCGTCAACGCCGCGTGCTGCTGGCTGAAGCCTATCGTGAGTCCGAAGAGATTCGCGGTGATGGCGATGCCCAAGCCGCTGCGATCTACTCCAAGGCCTACGGCCAGGATCAGGAGTTCTACGGTTTCTACCGTAGCCTGCGTGCCTACCGTGAAAGCTTCGCGAACAAATCCGACGTCATGGTTCTCGACCCAAGCAGCGACTTCTTCCGTTACCTGGAAAAGTCCAAGCCTTGATACGACGTTGACCTGAATCATTCCGCCCGGCGGCTAAAACCTCGGGCGGGGTGATCCTTTGGGAAAACGTGTGTATGATGCGGCAGCCGGGAAATTCCCGGCTTTTTTGCGTCTGCACGTTTGATTGCTGTTTTTTGTTGCAGGCATCGGGTTGAATGGCCCGAGCGTTTTTCGAGGAAAGTGATGGGCGAAGCCGGTAACAGGCCTTTCGCCGCGTCGTTCATGCGCGTGCGTTTTGAACGGATCGGTCATTTTCTGCTTCACTCAAGGCTCGCCCGCAGGCTGGCCGCCCGGATCAAAGGGGAATGGCGTAATGGCAACGGTAGACCGCTGGCTGCTGCCAGATGGCATCGAAGAAGTACTGCCACCGGAAGCGGCGCGCATTGAAGTCGCGCGTCGTCAGGTGTTGGATCTGTTCCAGAGCTGGGGTTACGAGTTTGTCGTGACTCCCCATATCGAGTACCTGGAATCCCTGCTGACCGGTGCGGGCCAGGACCTGGATCTGCGTACCTTCAAGGTCATCGACCCGCAGTCGGGTCGGCAGATGGGGTTCCGTGCCGACATCACGCCGCAAGTGGCGCGGATCGATGCGCACACCCTGCGTCGCGAAGGTCCGAGCCGTCTGTGCTACGCCGGCAGCGTGCTGCATGCCCAGCCGCGTGCACTGTCGTCCTCGCGCAGCCCGATCCAGTTGGGTGCCGAGCTGTACGGCGATGCCAGCCCGAGCAGCGACGTTGAAGTGATCAGCCTGATGCTGGCCATGCTGCAACTGGCCGATGTGCCGGATGTACACATGGACCTTGGCCATGTCGGCATCTACCGTGGTCTGGCGCGTGCCGCCGGTCTGTCCGGTGAAGTCGAGCAGCAGTTGTTCGATGCGTTGCAACGCAAGGCCATCGACGAGGTCATTACCTTGACCGAAGGCCTGCCGGCCGATCTGTCCGGCATGCTGCGGGCGCTGGTCGATCTGTGTGGCGGACGTGAAGTACTGAGTGCGGCCCGTGAGCGTCTGGCCAATGCACCGCCGCCGGTGCTGGCGGCGCTGGAAGATTTGCTGGAGATCGCCGATCGTCTGGCGACGCGTTTCCCGGAGTTGCCGCTGTACTTCGACCTGGGCGAGCTGCGCGGCTACCACTACCACACCGGTGTGGTGTTCGCGGTGTTTGTCCCGGGCGTGGGCCAGTCCATCGCTCAGGGCGGTCGCTACGACGACATCGGCGCCGACTTCGGTCGTGCCCGTCCGGCGACCGGCTTCTCTACCGATTTGAAAACCCTGGTGACCCTGGGGCGTGCTGAGATCGAGCTACCGTCTGGCGGTATCTGGATGCCTGACAGTACGGATGCGGCACTCTGGCAGCAGGTTTGCCAGTTGCGCAGTGAGGGTCAGCGTGTCGTTCAGGCATTGCCTGGACAACCTTTGGCCGCCGCCCGTGATGCGGACTGCGACCGGCAATTGATTCAGCAGAACGGGCTTTGGCAAGTATCGCCACTGGCTTCTTGAGTTTTCCTGCCGGCCATCGCCGGCACCAAGTTTGCGCGAATGAGGACAAGTGTTATGGGTAAGAATGTCGTAGTCCTGGGCACCCAATGGGGTGATGAGGGCAAAGGCAAGATCGTTGATCTGCTGACCGAACATGCTGCCGCCGTAGTGCGCTACCAAGGTGGCCACAACGCTGGCCACACCCTGGTGATCGACGGCGAGAAAACCGTCTTGCACCTGATTCCGTCGGGCGTACTGCGCGAAGGCGTGCAGTGCCTGATCGGCAACGGCGTGGTGGTTGCACCTGACGCCCTGCTGCGTGAGATCACCAAGCTGGAAGAGAAAGGCGTACCGGTGCGCGAGCGCCTGCGTATCAGCCCGTCCTGCCCGCTGATCCTGTCCTTCCACGTGGCGCTGGACCAGGCCCGTGAAAAAGCCCGTGGCGAGCTGAAGATCGGTACCACCGGTCGCGGCATCGGCCCGGCTTACGAAGACAAGGTTGCACGTCGTGGCCTGCGCGTGGGCGACCTGCTGAACATGCCGCGCTTCGAAGACAAGCTGCGTGAGCTGGTGGATTACCACAACTTCATGCTGGTCGGTTACTACAAAGAGCCGGCCATCGAGTTCGAAAAGACCCTGGCCGAGTGCAAGGAATACGCCGAGCTGCTCAAGCCGCTGATGCTCGACGTGACTGCCGAGCTGCACGACCTGCGTCGCGCCGGCAAGGACATCATGTTCGAAGGCGCTCAGGGTTCGTTGCTCGACATCGACCACGGTACCTACCCGTACGTGACCAGTTCCAACACCACCGCAGGTGGCGTGGCGACCGGTTCGGGCGTTGGCCCGATGTTCCTCGACTACATCCTGGGCATCACCAAGGCTTACACCACTCGCGTCGGTTCGGGTCCGTTCCCGACTGAGCTGTTCGACGACGTGGGTGCGCACCTGGCCAAGCAAGGTCACGAGTTCGGCGCTACCACCGGCCGTGCCCGTCGTTGCGGCTGGTTCGACGCCGTCATCCTGCGTCGCGCTATCGATGTGAACAGCATCTCGGGCATCTGCTTGACCAAGCTGGATGTACTCGATGGTCTGGAAACCATCAACATCTGCACCGGCTACAAGGACGCGCAAGGCAATGCCGTGGCGCCGACTGACGCTGACAGCTACGTGGGCCTGCAGCCTGTGTACGAAGAAGTGCCGGGCTGGACCGAATCGACCGTGGGTGCCAAAACCCTGGAAGAGCTGCCAGCTAACGCTCGTGCCTACATCAAACGCGTTGAAGAGTTGATCGGCGCGCCGATCGACATTATTTCGACGGGCCCGGATCGCAACGAAACCATCGTGCTGCGTCATCCGTTCGCTTGATAAGTCGTTGATGTAAAAAACAAAGGCCCCTTAATCGGGGCCTTTGTCGTTTATGCCTGTTGGACGGCATGACCTTTGCTGTAAATCTTCCTACAAGAGTGCCATCAAATTAATGGCGTCAGAAGTAGAGGGATTCACAGTGTCGGCCGTTCTCTCACTGTTACAAAGCCGTTTGTTGCGGCCCGTGTTCGTTACCCTTGGTATCGCCCTTTTGGTGCAAGTGCTGGTGGCAGTCGCCCTGACACGAAGCACGGTCACGGCGCTGGAAGCCGATCTCGGCGCTCGTCTGGGCGCTGACAGCCAAAAGCTCTCCGGCGAGCTGGAGCAGGCCGGGCGTGAAGTCACCTCAAGCCTCGATAACCTTTCCTCAAGTACCCGGCAGCGCCTGACCGCCGGCCTGTCTTCCCGTCTGAAGGAAGAGCAGGCGCAACTGCGTACGACACTGGAAAAGGACCTCAAGGACTCGGCCAATGACATGGCTCAGTTGCTCGCCTCGGTGGCGCCGCGCGCCATGTGGGACAGCGACGTGCCGACCCTGTCCGAATTTGCTCGTCGCGCCCAGCGCAATCCCAACGTGTTGTTCGTGGTTTACGACGATGCCACCGGACAGCACCTGACGCGTTATCTCAACCGCGAAAACCCGATCAACAAGGCCTTGCTGGAAAAGGGCCAGGGCGAACGCGCGCTGGATAAAGTGCTGGACGCGGCGAAAAACGATCCGTCGGTCTACTACCTCGAGGCCTCGATCAATCCCAACGGCGTGGAAATCGGCAAGGTGCTGATGGGCGTATCGACGGCTTCGGTGGACACCGATCTGGCGGCGCTCGACCAGCGCTTCTCGGCGCTGATCGCCAGCAGCGATCAACTGGTGGGCGACAGCCTCAAGGGCGCCGCCGCCGACAGCGCGACGGCAATGCAGGCGCGCCTGCAGTCGGCGCAATCCACCGCTGCCGAAATGAAAGCCAATACCACCAGCACGGTACAGGACGCCGCTGCGACCTTGCGCTGGCGGATCGGCATGGGCCTGGCGCTGGTCGGTTGCGGGGTGCTGCTGTTGCTCGCGGTCGTGCTCGGCCATCGCGTAGTCAATCGGCTGAAGATGCTCAATGCCGCGATGGATGATCTGGCGGCGGGCGAGGGCGATCTGACCAAACGCGTGCAGATCCACAGCAAGGACGAGATCGGCGACATGGCCTCAGCGGTCAATCGCTTTGTGGATAAGTTGCAGCCGATCGTGCGCGAGGCGGGCGATGTCGCGCAGCGTACCGGTGTCGAGATTGGTGCCATGACCCTGCGTAATGCCGGGGCGGATGCGGCGGCCGGGATGCAGCGTGACGAAGTGGCGGAAAGCCTGCGCGCGCTGTCGCAAATGGCTGATGAGGCGCAGTCGGAAAGCCATGCCATGCAGGCTGCATTGAAGCAGGTGGTGGATATTCGTCAGGCCACCGATGAAAACACTCGTACCTCGGCGAAAGTCGGCAGCCTGATCGAGGCGCTGGCAGGGCAGGTTGATACCGGGGCGAAAGTCATCGAGCGACTGGCGCAGCAGAGCGAACAGATCGAAGTGGTGCTGACGGTGATTCACGGCATCGCCGAGCAAACTAACCTGCTGGCCTTGAATGCGGCGATCGAAGCGGCGCGGGCCGGTGAGACCGGGCGCGGTTTTGCCGTGGTCGCGGATGAAGTGCGCGCGTTGGCGAGCAAGACGCAAAGCTCGACCGGCGACATTCAGGCGCACATCGTCGCGTTGCAGCAGGGCGCGCGTGAAGCGGTAGAAGCGATCGGTCAGGCGGGGCGTCAGGCCAGCGAAGGTTTGCTGGTGTTACGCGACAGCGCACGGTTGCAGCAGTCAGTGCAGGCCTCGGTCGAGCAGGTGCATGCGGCGATCGGTCTGGCAACGCAGGCAGCGGCGCATCAGGCGCAGGGCGCGCAGGCAGTGCGTGGGCGGGTCGAAACGATTCATGCCCAGGCCGAGAAAGCGGCGCAAGCGGTGGTGGAAACCACGGCCAGTGGCAAGGTACTGGATGGGCTGGCGGCGCAGTTGAAAGCCAGCCTGGGGCAGTTCAGGGCTTAAAGGTGTCCGGGCGGACCTCTTCGCGAGCAAGCCCGCTCCCACATTCGATCGCATTCCCAGGTGGGAGCTCGGTCAAACTGTGGGAGCGGGTTTGCTCGCGAAGGCGATTTCAGCGGCTCAGATACATCCGCGTCGTCAGCAGATACACCGGCAACCCCGACACCACAATCAACAACGCCGCATAAGGCGCTGCCGCCGCGAACTCGACATTTGCCGTATGCGCCCAAACCTCGGTCGCCAGCGTGTTCAGCCCGGTCGGACTGAGCAACAGCGTCGCCGTCAATTCCTTCATCGCATCCAGAAACACCAGCGCAAACGCCGCACCCAGTGCCGGGAAGATGATCGGCAGGGTCACCCGGCAAAACGCGGTGAATGACGATGCCCCCAACGTGCGTGCCGCTTCCTCCAGCTGCGGCGCAGCCTTGTTCAGTGCCGTGCGAATCGGCGCCTGTGCCAATGGCAGGAACAGCAGCGCATAAGCGATCAGCAGCAATGCCGAGGTCTGGTACAGCGCCGGCACGTAGTGCAGGGCGAAATACACCAGCGTCAGCGCGATTACCAGGCCCGGCAAGGCGTGGAGCAGATACGGCAAGCGCTCGGCCCAGATCGCCAGTCGCCCCTTGTAACGCACCACCAGCAGCCCGACCGGCACCGCCAGCAGCAGGCACAGCGCTGCGCCACCCAGCGACAAGGCCAGCGAAGACAGCAGGGCTTCGGTGATCGCCGCGACCGGGAACGCTGCCGAAGAGCCGACCGCCAGCCAGTACGCGAGCATGCCCAACGGGATCCCGCTGCCGACAATCGCCAGCAACAGGCAATACAACTGACCGGCAACCGCCCACCGCCCCAGGCGTACTTGTTCAGCCTGCCGCGCTGCGCCCTGGCCGGTGCGCACATGGCGCCCTTTACCGCGCACCCGCAGCTCCAGCCACAACAGCATCAGACACAGCGCGAGCAGCACCGCCGAGAGCATTGCCGCATTGGCGTTGCTGAATTCCAGTTCGAATTGCTGGTAGATCGCGGTGGTGAAAGTTTGCAGGCCGATGATCGACAGTGCGCCGAACTCGACCAGCATGTGCAGGGCAATCAGCAGCGAGCCGGCCAGCAGCGATGGCCAGAGCAGCGGCAGGATGACGCGGAAGAACACGCCCCAGCGATTCTGTCCCAAGGTGCGGGCGGATTCTTCAAGGGACGGATCGAGGTTGCGCAGGGTCGCCGCGACCGGCAGAAAGATCAGCGGATACTTCGACAGGCTCATCACCAGAATCGCCCCGCCGAGGCCTTCGAACTGCGCGCTCAACGATACCCAGGTGAAGCTGCTGACAAACGCCGGCACCGCAAACGGCAGGCACAGAATCACCCCCCACAGGCGTCGTCCCGGCAGATTGCTGCGCTCCAGCAGCCACGCCAGTGACAAGCCGATCACGCCGCAAGTCAGCGTTACGCCGACCATCAACGCCAGGGTGTTGCGCAGCAGACCGAATACGTAAGGGCGCCACAACAGGTGCAGCGCTTCGGCCCAGCCGGCCTGCCAGGCTTTCAGGCCGACATAGGCCAGTGGCAACAGGCTCATGACCACCAGCAATAACACCGGCAGCACCAGCCAGATCGACGGTCGTTTGCGCCGTGGCACGTAACCCCCGCGCGCGGCGGGGGCGGATAACGATGTGGCCATCAGTTCAGGCCAACTTCACGTTCCAGGTCCAAGGCTTCTTCGGCGTTGCCCAGATCGGCCGGGGTCACGTTTGGCGCTTGCAGTTCGCTGAACGGCTTGAGCCCGCGATCCGATTCCATACCTTTGTGCAGCGGGTATTCGGCGGTGGTCTGAGTGATCACGCGCTGGCCTTCCTCACTGGCCATGTAGGCAAGGAATTGCTGGGCTTCTTTTGGATGTTTGCTGGATTTCAACACGGCAGCACTGGACACGGTGATCAGTCCGCCGACGTCGCCGCCGGTGAAGTAATGCAGTTTCGAGTCGAGTTTGCCTTTCTCACGCTGCAGGGCGAACCAGTAGTAGTTGTTCACCAGCACGGTGGCGACTTCGCCGTTTTCCACAGCTTTGAGCGCGACCATGTTGTTGCTGTAGGTCTTGCCGAAAGCGCGCAGACCGGTCAGCCATTCTTCGGCGGCGTCGCGACCGTGCATCTTGATGATCGCCACGGCCTGTTCCTGAAATGCACCGCTGGTCGGGACGAAACCGACTTTGCCTTGCCACTTCGGATCGGAGAATTCCATCACCGACTTCGGCAAGTCTTTTTCATCGACCAGTTTCGGGTTGTACGCAACCACGCGAACCCGCGCGGTGACACCGATCCAGGTGCCGTTGCCGGCGACGTATTGCTTGGGCAGCACCGCCAGCGTGGCGTCGTCGGTCTTGGCCAGCAGGCCTTGCTCGCCGAGGTTGTTCAGCGGCGGAGATTCTTCGGTGTAGATCACGTCGGCGGGGGAACGGTCGCCTTCTTCGATGACCTGGCTGGCGAGCTGGTTGCTGCTGCCCTTGCGTACGTTGACGTGAATGCCGGTCTTGGCCTCGAAAGCCTTGGCGATCGCATCGCCGACTTCCTTGTGTTGACCGTTGTAGAGCGTCAGGGAAACCGCATCGGCTGCCTGGGTGAGGGGAGTGGCGAGTGCCAGGCCGAGCAGGGTGAAGGTCAAGCCGCGGCGCAGGGTATTTCGAAACATCATTCGCAGGGTTCCTCACTGTCGCATTGCAAAAACTTGCAACAATGATAAACGATATTGTTTCTCAAGTGCGCCTTGCGAGGAGGGCGGAGGTTTGCTAGAGCATGATCTGGTGATCATTTGTGGCGAGGGAGCTTGCTCCCGCTCGGCTGCATAGCAGTCGTTAATCCTGAGAGAGGGCATGACTGATGTAAAAGCGAGGAATGCTGCGCATCCCAGCGGGAGCAAGCTCCCTCGCCACAGAGGCTTGCAGGTTTTCAAACGCCAGAAACGCAAAAACCCGCTTTCGCGGGTTTTCGGGAAACTCAACGTCGTAACCTTGAGTTTGAATTGGTGCCCAGAAGAAGACTCGAACTTCCACGACCGTAAGGTCACCAGCACCTGAAGCTGGCGTGTCTACCAATTTCACCATCTGGGCATTCATCGCGAGCGTTGCCGCTGTTGATGTGGCGCACTATACGGAGCGCTTTTTGATCTGTAAACCCCTGATTTAATTTTAATTAATCAGTTTTAACAAATCCGTTGCTTAGAATGCAAAAAACCCGCCTTCGCGGGTTTTGTGTGAGCCTTGAAACTGATCTAGTCTCAAGCTCGAAATTGGTGCCCAGGAGAAGACTCGAACTTCCACGACCGTAAGGTCACCAGCACCTGAAGCTGGCGTGTCTACCAATTTCACCACCTGGGCATCTCGTCAACGTGTGTACGTCGTCGATGGCGCGCACTATACGGAGCGCCTTTTTAACTGTAAACCCCTGTCAGCAAAAAAAATGAATTTTTTTACCAGCGGTGTTCAAAAGGGCTTTCAGGCGTCGATACAAGGCTCCAGAAGGGCCTTATATAGTCGGAAATTTCCCGTTTGATGGCGCCTATGCCAAACTAACCCGCATATAGACAAGGTGAAAACTCTCTAATGGCCGATTGGCAGTCCCTCGATCCCGAGGCCGCTCGTGAAGCGGAAAAATATGAAAACCCTATTCCCAGCCGCGAACTGATCCTGGCGCATCTCGCCGATCGGGGTTCGCCTGCTGCCCGCGAGCAACTGGTCGAAGAGTTTGGTCTGACCACAGAAGACCAGATCGAAGCCCTGCGCCGCCGCCTGCGCGCCATGGAGCGCGACGCTCAATTGATCTACACCCGCCGTGGCACCTATGCGCCGGTGGACAAGCTCGACCTGATCCTCGGCCGCATCAGCGGTCACCGTGACGGTTTCGGCTTCCTGGTGCCGGACGACGGTAGTGATGACCTGTTCATGAGCCCGGCGCAGATGCGTCTGGTGTTCGATGGCGATCGTGCGCTGGCCCGCGTTTCGGGTCTCGACCGTCGTGGTCGCCGTGAAGGCGTGATCGTCGAAGTGGTGTCCCGTGCCCACGAAACGATCGTCGGTCGCTACTTCGAAGAGGGCGGTATCGGTTTCGTCGTTGCCGACAACCCGAAGATCCAGCAGGAAGTGCTGGTTACGCCAGGCCGCAACGCCAACGCGCAGATCGGTCAGTTCGTCGAGGTGAAAATCACCCACTGGCCGACGCCGCGCTTCCAGCCGCAAGGCGATGTGGTCGAAGTGGTCGGCAACTACATGGCGCCGGGCATGGAAATCGATGTCGCGCTGCGTACCTACGACATTCCGCACGTCTGGCCTGAAGCGGTGCTCAAAGAAGCCGCCAAGCTCAAGCCGGAAGTCGAAGAAAAAGACAAAGAGAAGCGTGTCGACCTGCGCCATCTGCCGTTCGTCACCATCGACGGCGAAGATGCCCGCGACTTCGACGACGCGGTCTACTGCGAAGCCAAGCCAGGCAAGTTGCGCCTGTTCTCCGGCGGCTGGAAGTTGTACGTGGCGATTGCCGATGTTTCCAGCTACGTGAAGATCGGTTCGGCCCTGGACAACGAAGCCCAGGTACGCGGCAACTCGGTGTATTTCCCCGAGCGCGTGGTGCCGATGCTGCCTGAGCAGCTCTCCAACGGCCTGTGCTCGCTGAACCCGCACGTCGATCGTCTGGCCATGGTTTGCGAGATGACCATCTCCAAGTCCGGCGAAATGACCGACTACTGCTTCTATGAAGCGGTGATCCATTCCCACGCCCGTCTGACCTACAACAAGGTCAGCGCGATGCTGGAAACCCCGAAAGCCACCGAAGCGCGCAAGCTTCGCGGCGAATACACCGACGTGGTGCCGCACCTCAAGCAGCTCTATGCGCTGTACAAAGTGTTGCTGGCTGCCCGTCACGTGCGTGGCGCGATCGATTTCGAAACCCAGGAAACCCGGATCATCTTCGGTTCCGAGCGCAAGATTGCCGAAATCCGTCCGACCACCCGCAACGATGCGCACAAGCTGATCGAGGAATGCATGCTGGCGGCCAACGTGGCCACCGCCGAATTCCTCAAGAAACACGAAATCCCTGCGCTGTACCGTGTCCACGACGGCCCGCCACCGGAGCGTCTGGAAAAACTGCGCGCCTTCCTCGGCGAGCTCGGCCTGTCCCTGCACAAAGGCAAGGACGGCCCGTCGCCAAAGGACTATCAGGCCCTGTTGGCGAGCATCAAGGACCGTCCGGATTTCCATCTGATCCAGACCGTGATGCTGCGCTCCCTGAGTCAGGCGGTGTACAGCGCCCAGAACGAAGGCCACTTCGGCCTGAATTACGAGGCCTATACCCACTTTACCTCGCCGATCCGTCGTTACCCGGACCTGCTCACGCACCGCGCCATCCGCAGCGTGATCCATTCGAAACAGGACACTCCGCACGTTCGTCGTGCCGGGGCGATGACCATTCCGAAGGCGCGCATCTATCCCTACGACGAAGCGGCGCTGGAGCAACTCGGCGAGCAGTGCTCGATGAGCGAGCGCCGTGCCGACGAAGCCACCCGCGACGTGGTGAACTGGCTCAAGTGCGAGTTCATGAAAGATCGTGTGGGCGAATCGTTCCCGGGCGTTATCACCGCCGTGACCGGTTTTGGCCTGTTCGTCGAGCTGACTGATATCTACGTCGAAGGCCTGGTGCATGTCACCGCGCTGCCGGGCGACTACTACCACTTCGACCCTGTGCATCACCGCTTGGCGGGCGAGCGCACCGGTCGCAGCTTCCGTCTCGGCGATACCGTTGAAGTGCGCGTGATGCGCGTCGACCTCGACGAGCGCAAGATCGACTTCGAGATGGCCGAAAAAACCATCAGCGCACCGATTGGCCGCAAGAAGCGCGGCAGCGAAAGCACTGCTCCGGCAGCGACCAAGGCTGTGGAAGACAAGGCTCCGGCGAAAACCGCCAGCCGTCGTCCAGCCAAAGAGAAAGCCGTCGAGGCTTATCGCCCGAGCGATGCTGTGGCGAAAAACGCCGAGCTGCGCAAAAGCCGTGAATTGAAGAAGGCCTTGCTGGCCGAAGCCAAAAGCGGTGGTAAAGCGGCGTCTGGGGGAAAGACCGGACGGTCGGCGCCTGATAAGGCCGCCGGCGGCAAGCCAGCCAAACCGAGCAAACACCGTAAAGGCCCGCCAAAAGCGGGTTCGGCTCCAGCCAAAAGTGGCGGGTCGCGTAAACCGAAGGCGAAGTCATGAGTCAGTTGGAAAAAATCTACGGCGTTCACGCGGTAGAAGCGTTGCTGCGTCACCACCCGAAACGCGTCAAGCAGATCTGGCTGGCCGAAAGCCGCAACGATCCGCGCGTGCAGACCCTGATCGAGCTGGCCAACGAAAATCGTGTGCAGATCGGTCAGGCCGAGCGCCGCGAAATGGACGCCTGGGTTGAAGGCGTACACCAGGGCGTGGTGGCGGACGTCAGTCCGAGCCAGGTCTGGGGCGAGGCGATGCTCGACGAGCTGCTCGACCGCACCGAAGGCGCACCGCTGTTGCTGGTGCTCGACGGCGTGACCGACCCGCACAACCTCGGCGCCTGCCTGCGTTCGGCGGATGCTGCCGGCGCGCTGGCGGTGATCGTGCCCAAGGACAAGTCGGCAACCCTGACGCCGGTGGTGCGTAAAGTGGCCTGCGGCGCGGCGGAAGTGATTCCGCTGGTGGCGGTGACCAACCTGGCGCGCACTCTGGAAAAGCTTCAGCAGCGCGGTCTGTGGGTGGTCGGCACGGCGGGTGAGGCCGAGGTCAGCATTTATGACCAGGACCTGACCGGCCCGACCATCCTGATCATGGGCGCCGAAGGCAAAGGCATGCGTCGCCTGACTCGCGAGCACTGCGACTATCTGGTGAACCTGCCGATGGCCGGCAGCGTCAGCAGTCTCAACGTGTCCGTGGCCACCGGTGTGTGCCTGTTCGAAGCACAGCGTCAACGCGGCGCCAAGGCCAAGGCTGCTGCCAAGAAAGCCTGACCTGTTGCAAATCCCCTGTAGGAGTGAGCCTGCTCGCGATAGCGGAGTTACATTCAGCATCAAAGTTGAATGTTGCGCCCTCATCGCGAGCAGGCTCACTCCTACATTGTTTTGTGGTGTGGCCTGTATCCGGTGATTGTTCAAATAATCACCAATTGCCTTGCACCTGCGCAGCCCCTTCTCTACAATTGCGCCCCTTGCTGTGACGGCAGGCACGCATGTGCCCCGCGCCAGCAAGTCCATAAGTGTCATTCACTCCTTGTCTGACCGTTTTTGAGCGGCAGGCTACAACCCGTAAGGAGCATTCATGCGTCATTACGAAATCATCTTTCTGGTCCACCCTGACCAGAGCGAGCAAGTCGGCGGCATGGTTGAGCGTTACACCAAGCTGATCGAAGAAGACGGCGGCAAAATCCACCGTCTGGAAGACTGGGGCCGTCGTCAACTGGCCTACGCAATCAACAATGTTCACAAGGCTCACTACGTGATGCTGAACGTTGAGTGCACTGGCAAGGCCCTGGCCGAGCTGGAAGACAACTTCCGCTACAACGATGCTGTGATCCGTAACCTGGTCATCCGTCGCGACGAAGCCGTTACCGGCCAGTCCGAGATGCTCAAGGCTGAAGAAAACCGCAGTGAGCGCCGTGAGCGTCGCGACCGTCCTGAGCACTCCGACGCTGATGGCGTTGAGGGTGATGACAGCGACAACAGCGATAACGCTGACGAGTAATCCACGGACCTTTTAAGGAGCCTATCAAATGGCACGTTTCTTCCGTCGTCGTAAATTCTGCCGCTTCACCGCTGAAGACGTGAAAGAGATCGATTACAAAGATCTCAACACTCTGAAAGCCTACGTATCCGAGACCGGCAAAATCGTTCCAAGCCGCATCACCGGTACCAAAGCTCGTTATCAGCGTCAGCTGGCCACCGCTATCAAGCGCGCCCGCTTCCTGGCCCTGCTGGCCTACACCGACAGCCACGGCCGCTGAGACCGGGCAGTCGACAAGTAGCAAAGGATTGAATGCATGCGTGCCTTAGCTGAGTTCATCATGCGAGGCCGTATGCAGGCCACTCTCGTGGTGGCCGGATGTGCAACATTGCCGTTGTTGTATTGGTTGGGTGCTGCCGCCGGGAGCCTGGTGCTTCTGCGGCGCGGACTGACGGACGCCATTGGCGTCCTGTCCCTAGGGCTGCTGCCGGCATTGATCTGGTGGCTGTATGCCGATGATCCACGGGCACTTCTGGTGCTGCTGGGGTCTTCGGGGCTTGCGTTGGTGTTGCGCGCAAGCGAATCCTGGGTTCGCACGCTGCTGGTCAGCGTAGTGATTGGAGTGGTGTTTTCAGTTGTGCTCGGGGCAGCGTTTGCGGCCCAGATCGAGATGCTCGCGCAGGCCTTGATAAAGGTCATGCCGGCGCTTCTTGGTGAAACCTACAAGCAATTGTCGGTCGATGAGCAAGCGCGCTTCGCGTCCCTGATTGCACCAGTCCTGACCGGACTGATTGCGGCTTTGTTGCAGATCGTCAGCGTGCTGAGCCTGATTGTCGGGCGGCATTGGCAGGCGTTGTTGTACAACCCGGGTGGTTTTGGTCGCGAGTTTCGCGCCATCCGGATCCCGCTGGGGCCGGCGATGTTGCTGCTGGCGTTGATGCTTCTGGGCCCGAATCTCGGTGCACAGATGGCCATGTTGACGCCGTTGTGCAGTGTACCGCTGGTGTTCGCCGGACTCGCCCTGATTCACGGGCTGGTCGGGCAGAAGCGACTGGCCGGTTTCTGGCTGGTGGGGTTGTACGTCACGCTGCTGTTGTTCATGCAGCTGCTCTATCCGTTGCTCGTGGTTCTGGCCATTGTCGACAGCCTGATTGATTTTCGCGGTCGTCACGTGTCGAAAGACACCGATAACGCGAACGGTGAAGGTTAAAAGTTAAGAGGATTTCCACATGCAACTGATCCTTCTGGAAAAAATCGCCAACCTGGGCAACCTGGGCGACAAAGTAAACGTTAAGGCCGGTTACGGCCGTAACTACCTGCTGCCTTTCGGCAAGGCTACCGCTGCGACCGCTGCCAACCTGGCTGCGTTCGAAGAGCGTCGTGCCGAGCTGGAAAAAGCTGCCGCAGACCGTAAAGCATCGGCTGAAAGCCGTGCTGCCCAACTGGCCGAGCTGGAAGTGACCATCACTGCCACCGCTGGCGACGAAGGCAAGCTGTTCGGTTCGATCGGTACTCACGACATCGCTGACGCACTGACCGCTTCCGGCGTTGAAGTGCAGAAGAGCGAAGTTCGTCTGCCGAACGGCACCATCCGCAACGTGGGTGAATTCGACGTGGCTGTGCACCTGCACGCCGAAGTTGAAGCCACCGTACGCGTTGTCGTGGTAGCAGCTTAAGCAATACTTGTCGGCTGGCACCCTCGGGTGCTTGCCGGTAACATCGGGCACGATCCTGTTTACAGGTCGTGCCCTTTGTCTTTCTGGTACTCCCGTTTTCAAACCTGACTCCAAGTGGCCATGAACGAAATCACCGCTCCCGAGCAATACGATCTGCAAACCGCTGCCCTGAAGGTGCCGCCGCATTCCATCGAGGCCGAACAGGCCGTACTCGGTGGTCTGATGCTGGACAACAACGCCTGGGAACGCGTGCTCGATCAAGTCTCCGACGGCGATTTCTACCGACATGACCACCGTCTGATCTTCCGTGCGATCGCCAAACTGGCCGATCAGAACATGCCGATCGACGTCGTGACCCTTGCCGAGCAACTGGACAAGGAAGGTCAGACGTCCCAGGTCGGCGGCCTCGGTTACCTCGGCGAGCTGGCGAAAAACACGCCGTCCGTCGCCAACATCAAAGCCTATGCGCAAATCGTTCGCCAGCGTGCGACGTTGCGCCAGCTGATCGGTATCAGCACCGAAATTGCCGACGCCGCCTTCAACCCTGAAGGCCGTACAGCCGAAGAGATCCTCGACGAAGCCGAACGGCAGATCTTCCAGATCGCCGAGGCGCGGCCGAAGACCGGCGGCCCGGTGGGCGTAAACGAGCTGTTGACCAAGGCCATCGATCGCATTGACACCTTGTTCAACACCGCCGACGCAATCACCGGTCTGTCCACCGGTTATACCGACCTCGACGAGAAGACCAGTGGCCTTCAGCCGTCCGACCTGATCATCGTCGCCGGCCGTCCGTCGATGGGTAAAACCACCTTCGCCATGAACCTGGTGGAAAACGCCGTACTGCGCAGCGACAAGGCGGTGCTGGTGTACTCCCTCGAGATGCCAGGTGAATCGCTGATCATGCGTATGCTCTCGTCCCTCGGTCGTATCGATCAGACCAAGGTGCGTTCCGGCCAACTCGAAGACGACGACTGGCCGCGCCTGACCTCAGCGGTCAACCTGCTCAACGATCGCAAGCTGTTCATCGACGACACCGCCGGCATCAGCCCGTCGGAAATGCGTGCGCGGACCCGGCGGCTGGTGCGCGAGCACGGCGACATCGGTCTGATCATGATCGACTATCTGCAGTTGATGCAGATTCCGGGTTCGAGCGGTGACAACCGGACCAACGAGATTTCCGAGATCTCCCGATCCCTGAAAGCCCTGGCCAAGGAATTCAACTGCCCGGTGGTGGCGCTGTCGCAGCTCAACCGTTCCCTGGAACAACGTCCCAACAAGCGCCCGGTGAACTCCGACTTGCGGGAATCCGGAGCGATCGAGCAGGACGCCGACGTCATCATGTTCGTGTACCGGGACGAGGTGTATCACCCGGAAACCGAGCACAAGGGCATCGCCGAAATCATCATCGGCAAGCAGCGGAACGGCCCGATCGGCTTTATCCGCCTGGCCTTTATCGGTAAGTACACCCGCTTCGAAAACCTCGCGCCGGGCAGTTACAACTTCGACGACGACGAGTAAATGCTTCATCGTTTGAGCTGACGCCTTCGCGAGCAAGCCCGCTCCCACACCTGGAATGCATTCAAATGTGGGAGCGGGCTTGCTCGCGAATGGGCGTGGCGCAATTTCCGACCACAGCCGTCGGAATTGGTCAAAATTTGTGCTATATTCCGCGCCCGCGAAATTCAATGAAAGCCAACACCGGTTATCGACATGCAAGCAGCCAAGCCGTTATTTGACTATCCAAAGTACTGGGCCGAATGTTTCGGGCCAGCGCCGTTCCTGCCGATGAGCAGGGAGGAGATGGATCAGCTCGGCTGGGATTCCTGCGACATCATCATCGTCACCGGTGATGCCTACGTCGATCACCCGTCGTTCGGCATGGCGATCATCGGCCGGTTGCTGGAGTCCCAGGGCTTCCGCGTCGGGATCATTGCCCAGCCGAACTGGCAATCCAAAGACGACTTCATGAAGCTCGGCGAGCCGAACCTGTTCTTCGGCGTCGCGGCCGGCAACATGGACTCGATGATCAACCGCTACACCGCGGACAAGAAAATCCGTTCCGACGACGCCTACACCCCGGGTGGCATGGCGGGCAAACGTCCGGATCGCGCGAGCCTGGTCTACAGCCAGCGCTGCAAGGAAGCCTACAAACATGTGCCGATCGTCCTGGGCGGCATCGAAGCTTCCCTGCGCCGCATCGCCCACTACGACTACTGGCAGGATCGTGTACGCAACTCGATCCTGATCGACGCCAGCGCCGACATTCTGCTGTACGGCAACGCCGAGCGCGCCATCGTCGAAGTGGCCCAGCGTCTGTCCTACGGGCACAAGATCGAAGACATCACCGACGTGCGCGGCACCGCGTTCATCCGTCGTGACACGCCGCAGGGCTGGTACGAAGTCGATTCCACGCGCATCGACCGTCCGGGCAAGGTCGACAAGATCATCAACCCGTACGTCAACACCCAGGACACCCAGGCCTGCGCCATCGAGCAAGAGAAGGGCCCGGTGGATGATCCCGAGGAAGCCAAGGTCGTACAGATCCTGGCCAGCCCGCGCATGACCCGCGACAAGACCGTAATCCGCCTGCCGTCGATGGAAAAGGTGCGTAACGACCCGGTCCTGTACGCCCACGCCAACCGCGTGCTGCACCTGGAAACCAACCCGGGCAACGCCCGCGCGCTGGTGCAGAAACATGGCGAGATCGACGTCTGGTTCAACCCGCCGCCGATTCCGATGACCACTGAAGAAATGGACTACGTGTTCGGCATGCCTTACGCACGGGTTCCGCACCCGGCGTACGGCAAGGAGAAGATTCCGGCCTACGACATGATCCGTTTCTCGGTGAACATCATGCGTGGCTGCTTCGGCGGCTGCACCTTCTGCTCGATCACCGAGCACGAAGGCCGGATCATCCAGAACCGTTCCGAAGAGTCGATCATTCGCGAAATCGAAGAGATCCGCGACAAGGTCCCGGGCTTCACCGGCGTCATCTCCGACCTCGGCGGCCCGACCGCGAACATGTACCGCATCGCCTGCAAGAGCCCGGAAATCGAATCCGCGTGTCGCAAGCCGTCCTGCGTGTTCCCGGGCATCTGTCCGAACCTGAACACCGACCACTCGTCGCTGATTCAGCTGTACCGCAGCGCCCGTGCCCTGCCGGGTGTGAAGAAGATCCTGATCGCCTCCGGCCTGCGTTACGACCTCGCGGTCGAGTCGCCGGAGTACGTCAAAGAGCTGGTGACCCACCACGTTGGCGGTTACCTGAAGATCGCCCCGGAACACACCGAGGAAGGTCCGCTCAACCAGATGATGAAACCGGGCATTGGCAGCTATGACAAGTTCAAGCGCATGTTCGAGAAGTACACCAAGGAAGCAGGCAAAGAGCAGTACCTGATCCCGTACTTCATCGCCGCGCACCCGGGCACCACCGACGAAGACATGATGAACCTGGCGCTGTGGCTCAAGGGCAACGGTTTCCGTGCCGACCAGGTGCAGGCGTTCTATCCGTCGCCGATGGCCACTGCGACCGCGATGTACCACTCGGGCAAGAACCCGCTGCGCAAGGTCACCTACAAGAGCGACGGCGTGACCATCGTCAAGAGCGAAGAGCAGCGCCGCCTGCACAAGGCGTTCTTGCGTTATCACGATCCGAAAGGCTGGCCGATGCTGCGCGAAGCGTTGATTCGCATGGGCCGTGGTGATCTGATCGGTCCGGGCAAGGATCAGTTGATTCCGCTGCATCAACCGGCTACCGACAGCTACCAGAGCGCCCGTCGCAAGAACTCGACACCGGCCGGCAGCCACAAGGTCGCGAAAGAGAAGACCACCAGGATTCTCACCCAGCACAACGGCCTGCCGCCGCGTGCCAGCGACGGTGGCAATCCGTGGGACAAGCGTGAACAAGCCAAGGCTGCGGCGTTCGCCCGCAACCAGCAGGCGGCCAAGGAACGCAAGGAAGCGGCCAAGGGCAAGGGGCCGAAACCGGCTCGCAAGCCGGTCGTTCCGCGCTAAGTCGCTTTTTGTTTCAACAGAACGCCAACCTTCGGGTTGGCGTTTTGCATTTCAGGGCTCAAGAAGTGTGCTGAAACGACTGGCCCTTTCGCGAGCAAGCCCGCTCCCACATTGGAATACGTACACCTGTGGGAGCGGGCTTGCTCGCGAAGGCTTCATCTCAGGCGCCGCATCTACCACTGCCGCCACATTTAGGCGCAACTTCCTCGAACCATTTCCCCGCATCGCCCGATTTTGGTGCTGTACTGCCCTGAGCATTCCGGGAAAGCGCCCAAGCCTCTGCATGGCATAAGTCTTGCGCGCTTTCGAATACGCTTAGGCTCGCAGGAGGCACGCCGTGTCGATTCATGTCGCATTGCATCACGTCACGCATTACCGCTACGACCGCGCTGTCGAACTCGGCCCGCAGATCGTACGCCTGCGTCCGGCCGCCCACAGCCGCACGCGGATTCTTTCGTATGCGCTGAAGGTCTCGCCCGAGCGGCATTTCATCAACTGGCAGCAAGACCCGCAGGGTAACTACCTCGCGCGTCTGGTGTTCCCCGAGAAAACCGACGAGTTGCGCATCGAGGTCGACCTGCTGGCCGAGATGGCGGTGTTCAATCCGTTCGACTTCTTCCTCGAACCCTACGCCGAGAAAATCCCCTTCACTTACGCGGCCGATGAGCGCAAAGAGCTGGCACCGTACCTCGAAACCCTGCCGCTGACTCCGGCATTCAAAGCCTATCTGGACGGGATCGACCGTACGCCGCTGCCTGCTGTGGATTTCCTGGTGATGCTCAACCAGCGCCTCAGCGAAGACATCCGCTACCTGATCCGCATGGAACCGGGCGTGCAGACCCCGGAACACACCCTCGAACATGCGTCCGGCTCCTGCCGCGACTCGGCGTGGCTGCTGGTGCAACTGCTGCGCAACCTCGGGCTGGCCGCGCGGTTCGTCTCCGGTTATCTGATTCAACTGACCGCCGACGTGAAGAGCCTCGACGGTCCGTCCGGTACCGAAGTGGACTTCACTGATCTGCACGCGTGGTGCGAGGTGTACTTGCCGGGCGCTGGCTGGATCGGTCTGGATGCCACGTCCGGGTTGTTCGCCGGTGAAGGACATATCCCGCTGGCCTGCAGCCCTGATCCATCCTCAGCCGCGCCGATCAGTGGTCTGGTCGAGCCGTGCGAATGCCAGTTCAGCCACGAAATGTCGGTGGAGCGCATCTGGGAAGCGCCACGGGTGACCAAGCCCTATACCGATGAGCAGTGGCTGGCGATTCAGGCGCTGGGCCGGCAGATCGATGCCGACCTGCTGGAAGGCGATGTGCGCCTGACCATGGGCGGCGAGCCGACCTTCGTCTCCATCGACGACCCGGACGGCGCCGAGTGGAACACCGCCGCGCTGGGCCCGGACAAGCGCCGCCTCTCCGCCGAACTGTTCCAGCGCATGCGCCAGCACTATGCGCCGAAAGGTCTGGTGCACTTCGGTCAGGGCAAGTGGTACCCGGGCGAGCAATTGCCGCGCTGGTCGCTCAACTGCTATTGGCGCCGCGACGGCGTGCCGATCTGGCACAACAGCGCGCTGATCGCCGATGAGCAGCAGGACTACGGCGCCGATGGCGAGCTGGCCGGGCGTTTTCTGGCGAGTGTTGCCGAACGCCTGAAACTGCCGGCACGTTTCGTGTTCCCGGCCTACGAAGACAATTTTTATTACCTTTGGCGTGAGGGCGCATTGCCGAGCAACGTCAACGCTGAAGACTCGCGTCTTGAAGAACCGCTGGAGCGTGCGCGTCTGCGCAAGGTTTTCGCGCAGGGCCTGGATAAAGTGATCGGCCAGGTGCTGCCGCTGGCCCGCACCGCCAAGGGTGATCAATGGCAGAGCGGGCGCTGGTATCTGCGCGACGAGCATTGCCGACTGGTACCGGGGGATTCGCCGTTGGGTTATCGCTTGCCACTCGGTTCACAGCCGTGGGTGAAGGCCGCCGAGTATCCGTTCATTCATCCCAACGATCCGAATCAGGACTTCCCCGAGCTGCCGGACACCGCGCAGCTCAACAGTCATGCCGAACCCGCCACGGCCGCCGAACGCGCGCCGAAAATCGACGAGTCCGCCGACTGGCTGACCCGCACCGCCTTCTGTGCCGAGGCCCGCGAAGGGCGT
Organism: Pseudomonas sp. AM14(2022); assembly: GCF_036346455.1. Classification (NCBI taxonomy): domain Bacteria; kingdom Pseudomonadati; phylum Pseudomonadota; class Gammaproteobacteria; order Pseudomonadales; family Pseudomonadaceae; genus Pseudomonas; species Pseudomonas sp. AM14(2022). The sequence goes on along the minus strand of NZ_JAOTNY010000011.1, from coordinate 155,555 downwards.
CTGTATCTGTTCATGCCGCCGCTGGAGCGGGTCGAGGACTATCTGGAACTGGTGGCGGCCATCGAAGCCACCGCCGAAGAGCTGCATTGCCCGGTGCTGCTGGAAGGTTACGAGCCGCCGAGCGATCCGCGCCTGAGCAACTTCCGCATCACCCCGGATCCGGGCGTGATCGAGGTCAACGTGCAGCCGTCCGCGACTTGGGACGAACTGGTCGAACGCACCGAGTTTCTCTATGAACAGGCGCGGCAAACCCGCCTGACCACCGAAAAATTCATGATCGACGGGCGCCATACCGGCACCGGCGGCGGCAACCATTTCGTCCTCGGCGGCGCGACCCCGGCAGACTCACCATTCCTGCGCCGCCCGGATCTGCTACGCAGCCTGATCAGCTACTGGCACAACCATCCGTCACTGTCCTACCTGTTTTCCGGTCTGTTCATCGGCCCGACCTCGCAGGCGCCGCGGGTCGATGAAGCGCGCAACGACGCCCTGTACGAACTGGAAATCGCCTTCGCGCAGATGCCTGAACCGGGCGAAGCGTGCGCGCCGTGGCTGGTGGATCGCCTGCTGCGCAATTTGCTGATCGACGTCACCGGCAACACTCACCGCGCCGAGTTCTGCATCGACAAACTGTATTCGCCGGATGGCGCTACCGGGCGTCTGGGCCTGCTGGAGCTGCGCGCCTTCGAAATGCCGCCGCATGCGCGGATGAGCCTGGCTCAGCAGTTGTTGCTGCGTGCGCTGGTTGCGCGATTCTGGCGCGAGCCCTATGCGCCGCCGAAACTGGCGCGCTGGGGCACCGAGCTGCACGACCGCTTCATGCTGCCGCATTTTATCGCGCAGGATTTCGCTGACGTCATCGTCGAACTGAACAACGCCGGTTATCCATTGCGCGCCGAATGGTTCGCGGCGCATCTGGAATTCCGTTTTCCCAAAGTCGGCGATTACGCGGTCAACGGCATCGAGATGGAGCTGCGCCAGGCGCTGGAACCTTGGCACGTGCTGGGCGAGGAGGGGACGGCGGGCGGCACGGTGCGTTATGTCGATTCGTCGCTGGAGCGTTTGCAGATCAAGCTCAGCGGCTTGCCGCCGCAGCGCTATCTGCTGACCTGTAACGGCATTCCGCTGCCGCTGCAACCGACCGGGCGCATCGGTGAGTTCGTCGCCGGCGTGCGCTTTCGGGCCTGGCAACCGGCCAACTGCCTGCAACCGACCATCCCGGTGCACGCGCCGCTGGTGTTCGACCTGCTCGACACCTGGATGCAGCGTTCGCTGGGCGGTTGCCAGTACCACGTGGCGCACCCGGGCGGGCGCAATTACGAGACGTTACCGGTCAATGCCAACGAAGCTGAGAGCCGGCGCATGGCGCGGTTTTTCCGCATCGGACACACGCCGGGGAAACTTCCGATACCGAACCTGACAATCTCCGACGAGTTGCCGATGACGCTCGATTTACGACGTTTCTAAGTCCTGCACGACATGCGGATTTTTCGTATATCCGCACGTCATGTGCCTGCGTTAGTCTGACCGTTCCTTGCTGTCTGCCGAGCTTTCCATGCCTGACCTGCTAGACCGCTACCCGCTGACCGCGGGCACTTATCACGAACTGCTGAATGACAGCGGGGAAGTGCGCCCGCACTGGCGGCGGCTGTTCGATCAATTGCAGCGCAGCACCCCGGCGCAACTGGTGCAGCGGCAGGCGTTGCTGGCCCGGCAGATTCAGGAAAACGGCGTGACCTACAACGTCTATGCCGATCCCAAGGGCGCTGACCGCCCGTGGGAGCTGGACCTGCTGCCGCACGTGATCGCTGCTGACGAGTGGCAGCAACTGTCGACGGGGATTGCCCAGCGAGCACGCCTGCTCAATGCGGTACTGGCCGATCTGTACGGGCCGCAGCGGCTGATCAGCGAAGGGTTGTTACCGGCGGAGCTGGTGTTCGGCCACAACAATTTTCTCTGGCCGTGTCAGGGCATCGCGCCACCGGAAGATGCCTTTCTGCATCTATACGCCGTGGATCTGGCGCGCACACCGGACGGGCGCTGGTGGGTCACGGCGGATCGTACTCAGGCGCCGTCGGGCGCGGGCTATGCGCTGGAAAATCGCACCATTGTGTCGCGCGCCTTTCCCGAGTTGTACCGCGATCTGAAAGTGCAGCATCTGGCTGGGTTCTTCCGCACCCTGCAGGAAACCCTCGCGCGTCAGGCGCCGTGTGCTGACGACGCGCCGCTGGTGGTGTTGCTCACGCCAGGGCGCTTCAACGAAAGCTACTTCGAACATCTTTATCTGGCGCGTCAGCTCGGTTATCCGCTGGTGGAGGGCGGCGACCTCACCGTGCGCGATGCCACGGTGTACCTGAAAACCCTCAGTGGTCTGCGCCGGGTGCACGCGATCATGCGCCGGCTCGACGATGACTTCTGCGATCCGCTGGAGCTGCGCACCGATTCGGCACTTGGTGTGCCTGGCCTGCTGGAAGCGGTGCGTCAGGGTCGGGTGCTGGTGGCCAATGCCTTGGGCAGCGGCGTGCTGGAGTCTCCGGGATTGCTCGGATTTTTGCCGAAGATCAATCAGTACCTGTTCGGCGAAGAACTGCTGTTGCCGTCCATCGCCACCTGGTGGTGCGGCGAGGCGCCGGTGCTGGCGCAGGCGTTGGAAAAGCTTCCCGAGCTGCTGATCAAACCGGCATTCCCCTCGCAGAGCTTCGCCCCGGTATTCGGCCGCGATCTGAGCGAACAACAGCGTCAGGCGCTCGCCGAGCGCATGCAGGCCTGGCCCTATGCCTATGTCGCGCAAGAGCTGGCGCAGTTGTCGCAGGCGCCGATCTGGCAAGCCGAGGACGGCCAGTTGCAACCGCGAGCGATCGGCATGCGCGTATACGCGGTGGCCAGTGGTGACGGTTATCGCGTATTGCCCGGCGGACTGACCCGCGTCGCTGCCGAGGCCGATGCCGAAGTGGTGTCGATGCAGCGCGGCGGGGCGAGCAAGGACACCTGGGTGTTGGGCGAGCGTGCGCCGAGTGGCGAACAATGGAAAACCCAGCGCAACGTTGGCGTACACGATCTGGTGCGCCGCGATCCGTACCTGCCCTCGCGGGTGGTGGAAAACCTGTTCTGGTTCGGCCGCTACTGCGAGCGTTGCGACGACAGTGCGCGCCTGCTGCGGATCATGCTCGCGCGGTATGTCGATGGCGATGATCCGCAAGCCTTGCAGGCGGCCGTGGAGCTGGGCGAGCGCCTGATGTTGCTGCCGGAGGAGGGTGAGCTGCCGGAGCGGCTGCTGGCGGCGCTGCTCGGCGAGGACTGGTCGTTCAGCCTGCGCTCCAACCTGCAGCGCTTGCAGTGGGCGGCCTCGCAGGTGCGCGGCAAGCTTTCACGGGAAAACTGGCAGGCGTTGGTCGAGTTGCAGCGCGAGGCGCTGGAACTGGACACCGAAGAGCCGGACTTCGGCGAGTTGCTGGATTTCCTCAATCGACTGGTGATGTCGCTGGCGGCGCTCTCGGGTTTCGCGCTTGACGACATGACTCGCGACGAAGGCTGGCGCTTTCTGATGATCGGCCGGCGCATCGAGCGGTTGCAGTTTCTCAGCAGCAGTCTGGCGGCGTTTCTGCGCGGCGCCGGGGCGTTCGATCAGGCGGGGCTGGAATGGCTGCTGGAACTGGGCAACAGCAGCATCACCTACCGTTCGCGGTATCTGGCGGTGGCGCAGTTGATTCCGGTGCTCGATCTGTTGCTGCTGGATGAGCAGAACCCGCACGCGGTGTTGTTCCAGTTGAAACTGGTGACCCGCACTTTGAAACGCTTGAACGATGATTTCGGTGTACCTCGCGAGGCCGGATTGCCGCAATTGGTCGAGCGTCTGGCTCGGTTCGATCTGGGCTGTCTGGAGAACCCGCTGTTCGGGGAAAACAGCGTGCGTGCCGCGCTCGGTGGTCTGGCGGATCTGCTGCAAGAGATTGCCGAAGCCAGCGGTCAGGTGTCCGATCGGCTGGCGCTGCGCCATTTTGCCCATGTCGATGATGTCAGCCAGCGCACGGTGTCCGTCTGATGAGCGCGCACTACCAGATCTTTCACGACACCTGTTACCACTACGACAGCCCGGTTTCGCTGGCACAGCAACTCGCGCACCTGTGGCCGCGTGAGTGCACGTGGCAACGCTGCACCGAGCAGCAATTGCTGATCAGCCCGGACCCGACCACGCGGCGGGATGAGCTGGATGTGTTCGGCAATCCGCTGACCCGACTGGCCTTCGAGCGCCCGCATGACGAGTTGCAGGTCAACGCCCGGCTCACGGTTGAGGTGCTGGCGCGGCCACTGGCGGATTTCAGTCTGTCCCCAGCGTGGGAGCAGACGCGCAACGCGCTGACCTACAGCAGCCAGCCATTGTCCGCCGAAATGCTGGAGGCTTGTCGCTATCGGTTTCAGTCACCCTACGTGCATTTGAAACGCAGTTTCGTCGAATTTTCCGAAAGCTGTTTTCCACCGGGAAGGCCCTTGTTGCTGGGCGTGCAGGCCTTGATGCAGAAGATTTTCAGCGAATTCACCTTCGATGCCGAGGCCACGCAAGTGGCGACGCCGCTGGTCGAGGTGCTGGAGCGCCGGCGTGGCGTGTGTCAGGACTTCGCGCATCTGATGCTCGCTTGCGTGCGCTCGCGAGGGCTGGCAGCGCGCTACATCAGTGGTTATCTGCTGACCCAGCCGCCGCCGGGACAGCCACGGCTGATCGGCGCCGACGCGTCGCATGCCTGGGTGTCGGTGTTCTGTCCGGTACTCGGGTGGGTGGATTTCGATCCGACCAACAATGTGCAGCCGGCGCTGGAGCACATCACCCTGGCGTGGGGTCGGGATTTTTCCGATGTGTCGCCGTTGCGCGGGGTGATTCTGGGGGGCGGCAGTCACGACCCGGAGGTCCGCGTCACGGTGATGCCATTGGAATAACACAGCACCCCATGTGGGAGCGGGCTTGCTCGCGAAGGCGGTGTGTCAGTTACATCAATGTTGAAGGTGAAGACGCCTTCGCGAGCAAGCCCGCTCCCACAGGAGGTCGTATCGTGTTCGGAAAACGGGGAGGGCTGTGAGAGCCAGCGGCTGAGCCGCCAGCCCCGTCACAAATCCGCAGGGTCTGACTCGATCATCAAACCCGGTGGGGCTCAGGCGTCGGGCGCCTGGTCTTTCGGTGCATCAACATCAACATCGTCATCAGTCGCCACTTCACCGTCAGGGTTCAGTGCCGCTTCTTCAGCCTGCTGTTTCTTGCGCTGAAGCTTTTCCTCTTTCTTCTTTTCCTTTTCCAGGTCTCGTTGACGTTTGGCGAAGGAGTAATTGGGTTTGGCCATGGGCGATCCTCTGGGGTCGAAGGTGAGGTTGAGCGGCGCGTATTCTGCCCTGTATCGGTGCCCGGCGGTTAGCCGGGTTTTTGGTCGACCCACTTGGGCGTGACGGTCGGCTTCCAGTTATCCAGGGCGTCGAGCAGCGATTGTGCTGATTCGCTCACTTGCAGCATGTCACGGTGTGGGGCGCGAACGAAGCCTTCGCCGACGATATGGTCAAGAAAAGCCGTGAGTTTGCTGTAAAAACCGTTCACCTCAAGCAGCCCCAGCGGTTTGCCGTGGTAACCGAGCTGGCCCCAGGTCCAGACTTCGAACAGCTCTTCCAGCGTGCCGAGACCGCCGGGCAACGCGATGAACGCATCGCTCAGCTCGGCCATGCGTGCCTTGCGCGCGTGCATGCCATCGACGACTTCGAGGCGCGTCAGGTTTTTGTGGCCGATCTCCTTGTCCATCAGGCTTTGCGGAATGATCCCGATCACTTCGCCGCCGGCGGCCAGCGCGGCGTCCGCCACCAGGCCCATCAGACCCACGGCACCACCACCGTAAACCAGCGTCAGTTGGCGCTCGGCGAGTGCCCGGCCAAGGGCTTGGGCGGCTTCGGTGTAAGCCGGATCAGTGCCGGCGTTGGCACCGCAAAATACACAAACGGATGTGAGAGACATGCCTTCCTCCTGGGTCAATCCGTCACAGGGTAATGGCTGGCACGCCTTGATCCAAGGACTAAGCTTCGCGTTCTGGCGATTCAAAGGTACCGCTGGCGCCACAGGCGTAGGCGGCGAGCAAACTGCACAACAGGCCGTTAAAGAACATGATCGGTACTCCGTTTCAGTAGATGCGCCGATCATAGGCCCGGCCCGGGATTATCGCCGGTAGATTGTTTCGATGAGTGTCATAGCCTGAAAGTTGTATACAATTTTTGACTCAAGTCATAGGAACTTGCGAAGATTTCAGGCAGTCTTTCCACCATTAGTGTTTTTGTTAACCCTGCCTTGGAGATTCACCATGTTTTCCAAAGTTGTTGCGGTATCCCTGCTGGCGCTGGCCAGCAGCCAATTGATGGCTGCCGAGTGCAAAACCACCGTTGATTCCACCGACCAGATGTCCTTCAACACCAAGGAAATCGTGATCGACAAGAGCTGCAAGACCTTCACCGTTGAACTGACCCACTCCGGCAGCCTGCCGAAGAACGTCATGGGTCATAACCTGGTGGTCAGCAAAACCGCTGACATGCAGCCGATCGCCACCGACGGCCTGGCCGCTGGCATCGACAAGAACTACCTGAAAGACGGCGACGAGCGCGTTATCGCTCACACCAAGATCATCGGTGCCGGCGAGAAAGACACGCTGACCATTGATGTATCGAAGCTGACTGCCGGTACCGATTACGGCTTCTTCTGCTCCTTCCCGGGCCACATCTCGATGATGAAAGGCACCATTGCTGTGAAGTAAGCAGGTTCACCGCTTTATCGTTCTTCGCGAGCAGGCTCGCTCCCACAGGTTCGCGCCGTCAATGTGGGAGCGAGCCTGCTCGCGAAGAGGCCATGAGCATCGACAGGTGAACTGGCCAAAGAAAAGCCCGCTGAGGATCGCTCCTCAGCGGGCTTTTTCATTCGGTCGCCGATCAAGGCGCGAACGGCATGACCCGCTTGTGATGGGTCTTGTTGTAGGTGCTGACGATGATGTCGAACGCTTCCTGACGCACCGGCTCGCCGTGCAGGAAGGCGTCGATCTCGGCGTAGGTCACGCCGTGGGAGGCTTCGTCAGGTTTGCCCGGCGACAGGTCTTCCAGATCCGCAGTCGGCACTTTTTCCACCAGCGATTCCGGTGCGCCAAAGCTGCGGGCGATCGCCCGGACCTGGTTTTTCACCAGACCGCTGAGCGGGGCCAGGTCGCAGGCGCCGTCACCGAACTTGGTGAAGAAGCCCATCACCGCTTCCGCCGCGTGGTCGGTGCCGATCACCAGACCGTGGGCCGCGCCGGCGATGGTGTACTGGGCGACCATGCGCATCCGCGCCTTGGTGTTGCCGAGCACGAAATCCACCGACACCGCATGTTTGCCTTCGAACGCCGCGACTTCCTTGGCCAGGGATTTGACCGCCGGGCCGATGTTCACGGTGTGGCGTTCGTCCGGGGCGATGAAATCCACCGACGCCTGGGCGTCGTGCTCGTCGAACTGGGTTTCGTACGGCAGGCGCACGGCAATGAACTTGTAGGCGTCGTCGCCGGTGCGCTCGCGCAGTTCACGCATGGCGCGCTGGGCCAGCAGGCCGGCGGTCAGCGAGTCGACGCCGCCGCTGATGCCCAGCACCAAGGTCTTGAGGCCGGAATTGACCAGGCAATCCTGGATAAAGGTGATGCGCCGGGCGACTTCCGCTTCGAGGGCCTGATGCCCGGCGAATGGCGGTTGCACCTTGAGCTGTTCAGCAATCTCACGCTGTACGGCTTGCATGAATTCACTCCTTGCTAGATAGACTGGAATCGGCAGGAACCTGGAACACATGTCGCAAATAGGCGACGAAATTCGGGTCTTTGCAGTGGGTCTTGCCGGGCTCGTCGGAGATCTTCGCCACCGGCTGGCCGTTGCAGGCGGTCATTTTAAGCACGATGCTCATCGGTTCGACACCCGGAATGTCACAGGTCAGGTTGGTGCCGATGCCAAAGCTGACGTTGATCCGCCCGTGCAGCGCGCGGAAGATCTCCAGCGACTTCGGCAGGGTCAGGCTGTCGGAGAACACCAGGGTCTTGCTCATCGGGTCGATGCCGAGCTTGTGGTAGTGGGCGATGCATTTTTCGCCCCACTGCACTGGATCCCCGGAATCATGGCGCAAACCATCGAAGAGCTTGGCGAAGAACAGATCGAAGTCGCCGAGGAACGCGTCGGTGGTGATGCAATCGGTGAGCGCAATCCCGAGCAGACCACGGTACTCGCGCACCCAGCAGTCGAGGGCGGCGATCTGGCTATCGATCAGCCGTGGGCCGAGTTGCTGGTGGGCCATGATCCATTCATGGGCCATGGTGCCCAGCGGTTTCATGTCCAGCTCGCGGGACAGGTGCACGTTGCTGGTGCCGACGAAGCGCCCGGGGAAATCGTGCTTGAGCACGTTGACCACTTCTTCCTGCACGCGGTACGAAAAGCGCCGGCGGGTGCCGAAGTCGGCGACCTGCAATTGCGCCAGTTCGTCAGCCGAGGCGTTGGCGCTGAGCCAGTCGAACTTGCGATACAGCTGTTCCCGCGCCTGCACCAGTTCGATTTCCCGGTAGCGATAGCGGTTGCGCACTTCGCTGACGATCGCCAGCAGCGGCACTTCGTAGAGGATCACATGCAGCCACGGGCCACGCAGACGGATGAACAGTTCGCCGTTCTCGATGCCGGTGTGCAGGTAGCGCAGGTTGAAGCGGAACAGGCCGAGAAAGCGCAGGAAATCCGGTTTGAGGAAGGTGATGCGCTCGAGAAAACTCAACTGGTCGGCACTCAGGCTCAGCTCGGCCAGGCGCTCGATCTGGTAGCGAATCTCGGCCAGATACGGCCGCAGATCCTCGCTGTTACGGCAACGAAACTCCCATTCGACTTCGACGTTGGGGTAGTTGTGCAGCACCGCCTGCATCATCGTCAGTTTGTAGAAGTCGGTGTCGAGCAGGTTCTGCACGATGCGATCGGCAAACACACTCTCGCTCATAAACGGGGTCTCCAGGTGCACCGCGCGGTTGCGCGGGATCAATCAATGACGCTAGTGGCGCATATCAGCGGTGGGGATTGCCAGCATTTTTTAAGAGCGTCGAGGTCACCTGTGGGAGCGGGCTTGCTCGCGAATGCGGTGCATCAGTCCCATTTGAATTGACTGACCCACCGCATTCGCGAGCAAGCCCGCTCCCACAGGGTTGTTGAAAACTCTATATCGGCGTCAGGTCCGGGCTGTCGATCTGCTCCAGCATCCACTTCACAAAATCCCGCACCTTCGGCACTTCCGCCGCATGTTCCGGGTAGGCCAGGTAATAGGCGTCGGAACTGGGCATTGCATGCTGCCAGGGAATGACCAGTTTGCCGTCGGCCAATTCCTCTTCCACCAGAAACCGTGGCAGCAGCGCCACACCGCAGCCGACCTGGGCGGCGCGGATGCACATATAAAAGGTTTCGAAACGCGGCCCGTGATAGCTGTGTTCGGTGTGGTAACCCTGACTGTCGAACCAGTCATGCCAGGCCTGTGGGCGCGAGGCATTTTGCAGCAGCACCAGATCGGTCAGTTGCGTCGGGTCGGTGAAGGGCTGATCCGGCAGGCTGCCGGGCGCACAGACCGGTACCAGCTCTTCGCCGAACAGCTTCAGGCATTCGGTGCCGGGGCGTGAGCCCTGACCGAAATAGAACGCCAGATCGCTGCGCCCCTGTAGCAAATCGTCGGCCTCCTGCTCGTTGCACAAGTCGAGATGGATCGACGGATGGCGCAGACGCCAGCCCTTCAGACGCGGTACCAGCCAGCGCGCGCCGAAGGTCGAGGGTGTAGAGACGCGCAGGACTTCGGTCTCGCCGCCGTAGGAACGCAGGTAATGCGTGGACATTTCCACCTGGGTGAGGATTTTTCGGACTTCCACCAAGTACAAATCCCCGGCCGGGGTCATCTGCAAGCGACGACGCACCCGACGGAACAACAAGTGCTGCAACAATTCCTCAAGCTGCGCGACCTGTTTGCTGACGGCACTCTGGGTCAGGTTCAGCTCTTCGGCGGCCCGGGTGAAGCTCAGGTGCCGGGTCACGGCCTCGAAGCACTGCAACGCGGTGATCGATGGCAGGTGGCGTTTATTCAGCATGGGTGATCCCTTTTTCTTGTCTTTCTCTGCGCAGCATGAATAAACGGAATGATATCTCGCGTAAAGGTCGTTTGTTGCCTTGCCCTCGGGAAGCTACAACTAAAGGCCTGCCCGGTCGTTTGCATTCGGCCGCACACATTCTGTTTTTCGCTTGAGGAGTGACCCATGGTTGCCGCATTGCTTGATCGTCTTGGTGTGAACCCGGCCCTGTATCAGAACGGCAAAGTGCCGGTGCATTCGCCCATCGACGGCAGCCGCATCGCCGCCGTGAACTGGGAAGGCCCGGCTGAAGTCGAGCAGCACATCAGTCGCGCAGATCATGCTTTCGAGCAGTGGCGCAAGGTGCCGGCCCCGCGTCGCGGCGAACTGGTGCGTCAGTTCGGCGAAGTGCTGCGTGAGTACAAGGCTGACCTCGGCGAACTGGTGTCGTGGGAGGCGGGCAAGATCACTCAGGAAGGCCTCGGTGAAGTGCAGGAGATGATCGACATCTGCGACTTCGCCGTCGGCCTGTCGCGTCAGTTGTACGGTTTGACCATCGCCTCCGAGCGCCCGGGCCACCACATGCGTGAAACCTGGCATCCGCTGGGCGTGGTCGGCGTGATCAGCGCGTTCAACTTCCCGGTCGCGGTGTGGGCGTGGAACACCACGTTGGCGCTGGTCTGCGGTAACCCGGTGGTGTGGAAGCCGTCGGAGAAAACCCCGCTGACCGCACTGGCCTGTCAGGCGCTGTTCGACCGTGTGGTGAAGAATTTCAGCGATGCGCCGGCGCACCTGTGCCAAGTGATCATCGGTGGCCGTGACGCTGGCGAAGCGCTGGTGGATGACCCGCGTGTTGCGCTGATCAGCGCCACCGGCAGCACCCGCATGGGCCGCGAAGTGGCGCCGAAAGTCGCCGCACGTTTCGCCCGCAGCATTCTCGAACTGGGCGGCAACAACGCGATGATCCTCGGCCCGAGCGCCGATCTGGACATGGCCGTGCGCGCCATCCTGTTCAGTGCGGTCGGCACCGCCGGGCAGCGTTGCACCACCCTGCGTCGGCTGATTGCCCATGAATCGGTGAAGGAAGAAATCGTCACCCGCCTCAAAGCCGCGTACGCCAAAGTGCGCATCGGTCATCCGCTGGAAGGCAATCTGGTCGGCCCGCTGATCGACAAACACAGCTACGAAAATATGCAGGACGCGCTGGAGCAGGCGCTGAGCGAGGGCGGTCGGGTGTTCGGCGGCAAGCGTCAGCTCGAAGAGCAGTTCCCCAACGCCTACTACGTGTCGCCGGCCATTGTCGAAATGCCAGAGCAGAGTGATGTGGTCTGCAGCGAAACCTTCGCCCCGATCCTTTACGTGGTCGGCTACAGCGACCTCCAGGAAGCGCTGCGCCTGAACAATGCGGTGCCGCAAGGCCTGTCGTCGTGCATCTTCACCACCGACGTGCGCGAGGCTGAGCAGTTCATGTCGGCGGTCGGCAGCGACTGCGGCATCGCCAACGTCAACATCGGCCCGAGCGGCGCGGAAATCGGCGGCGCGTTTGGTGGCGAGAAGGAGACCGGCGGCGGTCGTGAGTCGGGCTCCGACGCCTGGCGCGCGTACATGCGCCGCCAGACCAACACCGTGAACTACTCGCTGGAGTTGCCGCTGGCGCAGGGCATTACCTTCGACTGAGTTTGGAACGAAGCAGATCCCCTGTGGGAGCGGGCTTGCTCGCGAAAGCGGTGGGTCAGTCGACACAGATGTTGGCTGAAACACCGCTTTCGCGAGCAAGCCCGCTCCCACAGGATCAACAGTGTGTTTGGCAGGTTTCTGTTGGAGTCTGGCAATGCCGTTACGCGAAGAATGTCTGTGGGAAAAACTCACGCCGCAGCGCCCGGATAACACCGCGCTCAAGAGTGAGGTCAAAGTCGATGTCTGCGTGATCGGCGCCGGGTTTACCGGGTTGTCGGCGGCGCTGCATCTGTTGGAAAAAGGCAAACGCGTCTGCGTGCTCGAAGCGCATCGTGCCGGGCATGGCGGCTCCGGACGCAATGTCGGGCTGGTCAACGCCGGCATGTGGATCCCGCCGGACGAGATCGAAGCCGGGTTCGGCGAAGCGGTCGGCAGTCAGCTCAACCGCATGCTCGGGGCGGCGCCGGCGCTGGTGTTCAGCCTTGTGGATAAATACAACATCGATTGCCAGTTGCGCCGCGAAGGCACCCTGCACATGGCGCACAACGCCAAGGGCGAAGCGGATCTGCGCAGTCGCGAGCAACAATGGAAGCGCCGCGGGGCGCCGGTCGAGTTGCTCACCGGCAAGGCCTGCGAGCAAGCCACCGGCACGCAGAAGATTGCCGCCGCACTGCTCGATCGCCGCGCCGGTACGCTCAACCCGATGGCCTATGTCACCGGCCTGGCCAACGCGGTGAAGGGCCTGGGCGGGCAGATGTTCGATCACTCGCCAGTGACCCGTCTCGAACGCGTGGGCCAGCTATGGTCGGTGCAGACCGAGCTAGGTTCGGTACTCGCCGAGCAAGTGGTGATCGCCTCCAACGCCTACACCGAGGGCGACTGGACCGAACTCAAGCGCAACTTCTTCCCCGGTTACTACTATCAGGTCGCTTCGGTGCCGCTGACCGAAGACGCCGCCCATGACATTCTCCCCGGCGGTCAGGGCTCATGGGACACGCGGCAAGTGTTGAGCAGCATCCGTCGCGACAAGGACGGCCGGTTGTTGCTCGGCAGTCTGGGCAACGGCAATCAGAAGCCGACGTGGTTCCTCAAGGCCTGGGCCGACCGGGTGCAGCAACACTACTTCCCCAACCTGAAACCGGTGGAATGGGAATGCACCTGGACCGGGCGCATCGCCTTCACCCCCGATCACCTGATGCGCCTGTTCGAACCGGCGCCGGGACTGGTGGCCGTCACCGGTTACAACGGTCGTGGCGTGACCACCGGCACCGTGGTCGGCAAAGCCTTCGCCGACTACCTGTGTGACGGAAATCCTCAAGCCTTGCCGATCCCCTTCGCACCGATGCAGCCCCTGGCCGGCGTCGGCCTGCGCAGTTGCCTGTACGAGGCCGGCTTCTCGCTGTATCACGCGGGCCAGTGCCTGCGCATCGTCATTTGAGTGTTGAAATATGTTGCCGGAAGCGGCGCTTTTCGGCGTAGCGACTAGCCTCTAATGGTGCGGGTTGTAGCAGTCCCGCACCAGCAGTGTGCAGTTCGGTGACGCGAGCTGTTACAGGCTGGTTGCACGTCGTTTGGTGCCGCGGTTGCAATGATGGCGCAAGCGGGTTGCGCCTAAGATTTAAAAAGGTTTCACCTTCCGCGGTTTAGACGGTTGCACGCCCAATGAAAATGGGAACGAAACAGTCGAAATAACAAGAAAGCAGCGACTTTTTGAAGAATAAAAAACCGATGGCACGGCGCTTGCTCAGAGCATTCAGTGAAGTGAAGTCGCAGTGCCAACTAAAAAAAACCTTGGAGCACCACCTCATGTCCCAGACGTTTTACAAGAAAGGCTTTCTGGCCCTCGCAGTAGCTACTGCGCTGGGTGTTTCTGCGTTTGCTCAAGCTGATGTGAAAATCGGTGTAGCGGGTCCGATGACTGGCGCCAACGCGGCATTTGGCGAGCAGTACATGAAGGGTGCACAGGCAGCGGCGGACGCAGTCAACGCGGCAGGCGGCGTCAACGGCGAGAAAATCGTACTGGTCAAGGGCGATGACGCCTGCGAACCGAAACAGGCAGTGACAGTCGCCAAGGATCTGGTCAACCAGAAGGTAGCCGGCGTGGTCGGTCACTTCTGCTCCTCTTCCACCATCCCCGCCTCGGAAATCTACGACGAAGCCGGCGTTATCGCGATCACCCCGGGTTCCACCAACCCGCAAGTGACCGAGCGCGGCCTGAGCGCCATGTTCCGTATGTGCGGGCGTGACGACCAGCAAGGCATCGTCGCGGGCGACTACATCGTCGACGTGCTCAAGGGCAAGAAGGTCGCCGTGCTGCACGACAAGGACACCTACGGTCAGGGCCTGGCCGATGCTACCAAGGCTCAACTGGAAAAACGTGGCGTGAAGCCGGTGCTGTATGAAGGCCTGACCCGCGGCGAGAAAGACTTCAGCGCCGTGGTCACCAAGATTCGTGCAGCCGGTGCCGACGTGGTCTACTTCGGCGGCCTGCACCCGGAAGCCGGCCCGCTGGTCAAGCAACTGCGTACCGAAGGCCTGAAAGACGTCAAGTTCATGTCTGACGATGGCATCGTCACCGACGAACTGGTGACCACCGCCGGTGGCCCGCAATACGTTGACGGCGTGCTGATGACCTTCGGCGCCGACCCTCGCCTGCTGCCAGACAGCAAGACGGTAGTGGACGCGTTCCGCAAGGCCGGCACCGAACCTGAAGGCTACACCCTGTACGCCTACGCGTCGGTTCAGACCCTGGCGGCCGCCTTCAACGGCGCCAAGTCCAACAGTGGCGAAAAAGCCGCCGAGTGGCTCAAGGCCAACCCGGTGAAAACCGTCATGGGCGAGAAAGCCTGGGACAAGAAGGGCGACCTGAAAGTCTCTGACTACGTGGTTTACCAGTGGGACAAGGAAGGCAAATACCATCAGCTGGAAAAACAGAAGTAAGGGCTGACGTGATCATCCGAACACCATGAACCCCTGTGGGAGCGGGCTTGCTCGCGAATGCGGGATGTCAGTCGCCATCAACGGTAGCTGATACACCGCTTTCGCGAGCAAGCCCGCTCCCACAGGAGGCGATGGTGTTCCGGGGGAACGTGTCTGCATTGCTCCGACGTAAATCTGTATTTTTCCTAGAAGAGCCGCCCGCTCCGGTGGGCAGGTTCTCATTGCGTGAGATTGCGTTATGGATGGTATTTTCCTGCAGCAACTGGTCAACGGCCTGACCCTCGGGTCGGTCTATGGCCTGATCGCCATCGGCTACACAATGGTCTACGGCATCATCGGCATGATCAACTTCGCCCACGGCGAGGTTTACATGATTTCCGCGTACCTCGCGGCAATCAGTCTGGCTCTGCTGGCTTACTTCGGTATCGAATCCTTCCCGCTGTTGATGCTTGGCACGCTGGTTTTCACTATCGTCGTCACCGGCGTTTATGGCTGGGTAATCGAACGCGTCGCTTACAAACCTCTGCGCAACTCCACTCGACTGGCACCGCTGATCAGTGCTATCGGTATCTCGCTGATCCTGCAGAACTACGCCCAGATCAGCCAGGGCGCCCGTCAACAGGGTGTTCCGACGCTGCTCACCGGTGCCTGGCGCATCGACGTCGGCAGCGGTTTCGTCCAACTGACCTACACCAAGATCTTCATTCTGGTCGCCGCATTTGTCGGCATGGGCCTGCTGACCTACGTGATCAAGTACACCAAGCTCGGCCGCATGTGCCGCGCCACCCAGCAAGACCGCAAGATGGCCTCGATCCTCGGGATCAACACCGACCGGGTGATTTCCTACGTGTTCATCATCGGTGCAGCGATGGCGGCTCTGGCCGGCGTGCTGATCACCATGAACTACGGCACGTTCGACTTCTACGCCGGCTTCGTCATCGGCATCAAGGCGTTTACCGCCGCCGTGCTTGGCGGGATCGGCTCACTGCCCGGCGCGATGCTCGGCGGGATCATTCTCGGGATCTCCGAGTCGCTGTTCTCGGGCCTGGTCAACTCCGACTACAAAGACGTGTTCAGCTTCTCGCTGCTCGTACTTGTTCTGGTCTTCCGGCCTCAGGGCCTGTTGGGCCGTCCTCTTGTGTCGAAGGTGTAAGCGATGTCTTCAACCACTCAAAAAAATATCGATATGAAAAAAAGCCTGGTTGAGGCGATTCTGGCCGGCCTGATTGCCCTGATCGTGTTCGGCCCGATTGTCGGCGTCGTGCTCGAAGGCTACAGCTTCAACCTCGAACCAACCCGCGTTGCGTGGATCATCGGCATTGTCATGATCGGCCGCTTTGCCTTGAGTCTGTTTCTGCAGACGCCCAAGGGCCTGAAGATTCTCGACGGATTCGAGAGCACCGGCTCCGGTGTGCATGTGCTGCCTGCCGATCACAAATCACGCCTGCGCTGGATCATTCCGCTGTTGATTGTGCTGGCGGTGATTGTGCCGTTTGTCTCCAACTCGTACCTGCTGGGCGTGGTCATCCTCGGGCTGATCTACGTGCTGCTGGGCCTGGGGCTGAACATTGTGGTCGGGCTGGCCGGTCTGCTCGATCTCGGTTACGTGGCGTTCTACGCCATCGGCGCCTACGGTCTCGCGCTCGGTTATCAATATCTCGGGCTGGGCTTCTGGACCGTATTGCCACTGGCGGCAATCACTGCCGGTTTGGCCGGCTGCATCCTCGGTTTTCCGGTGCTGCGTCTGCACGGCGACTATCTGGCGATCGTGACCCTGGGCTTCGGTGAAATCATTCGCCTGATCCTCAACAATTGGCTGTCGCTGACCGGCGGGCCGAACGGCATGCCGGCGCCACTGCCGACGTTCTTCGGTCTGGAATTCGGCAAGCGGGCCAAGGATGGCGGGGTGCCGTTCCATGAGTTCTTCGGCATCGCCTACAATCCGGACGTGAAGTATTACTTCATCTACACGGTGTTGTTCCTGGTGGTACTGGCCGTGCTGTACATCAAGCATCGTCTGGTGAAAATGCCGGTGGGTCGCGCTTGGGAAGCCCTGCGCGAAGATGAAATCGCCTGCCGCTCGATGGGCCTCAACCATGTGCTGGTCAAACTGTCGGCGTTCACCATCGGTGCATCGACCGCGGGTCTGGCCGGGGTGTTTTTCGCCACCTATCAAGGCTTCGTCAACCCGACCTCGTTCACCTTCTTCGAATCGGCGCTGATCCTCGCCATCGTCGTGCTCGGCGGCATGGGCTCGACCATCGGCGTGGTGATTGCAGCGTTCGTGCTGACGGTTGCCCCGGAGCTGCTGCGCGGCTTCGCTGAATACCGCGTGCTGCTGTTCGGCATCCTGATGGTGTTGATGATGATCTGGCGACCACGCGGGCTGATTCGCATCAGCCGTACCGGGGTCACTCCACGCAAAGGTGCCATTCACTATGAGAGGACTGCGCCATGAGTGAAGTCGTACTCTCTGTGGAAAAACTGATGATGCACTTCGGTGGCATCAAGGCCCTGAGCGATGTCAGCCTCAAGGTCAAACGCAACTCGATCTTCGCCCTGATCGGGCCGAACGGTGCCGGCAAGACCACGGTGTTCAACTGTCTGACCGGGTTCTACAAGGCCTCCGGCGGCAAGATCGAACTCAACGTGCGCGGCAAGCAGACCAACGTCATCCAGTTGCTGGGCGAGTCGTTCAAACCGACCGACTTCGTGTCGCCGAAAAGCTTCCTCAGTCGCCTGTACTACAAGATGTTCGGCGGCACCCACTTGGTGAACCGCGCCGGCCTGGCCCGGACCTTCCAGAACATTCGCCTGTTCAAGGAAATGTCGGTGCTGGAGAACCTGCTGGTGGCGCAGCACATGTGGGTCAACCGCAACATGCTCGCCGGCATCCTCAACACCAAGGGCTACCGCAAGGCCGAAAGTGATGCGCTGGACTGCGCGTTCTACTGGCTGGAAGTGGTGGATCTGGTGGACTGCGCCAACCGTCTGGCCGGTGAACTGTCCTACGGCCAGCAACGCCGTCTGGAAATCGCCCGGGCCATGTGCACGCGGCCGCAGATCATCTGCCTCGACGAACCGGCCGCCGGCCTCAACCCTCAGGAAACCGAAGCACTGAGCGCGATGATCCGGCTGCTGCGCGACGAGCACGATCTGACCGTGGTGCTGATCGAACACGACATGGGCATGGTCATGAGCATTTCCGACCACATCGTGGTGCTGGATCACGGCGTGGTCATCGCCGAAGGCGGGCCTGAAGCCATTCGCAACGATCCGAAAGTGATTGCCGCCTACCTGGGCGCCGACGAAGAGGAGCTGGTATGAGCAAACCGATCCTCGAACTGAAAGACCTGGACGTGTTCTACGGCCCGATCCAGGCCCTCAAGGGCGTGTCGCTGCAGATCAACGAAGGCGAGACCGTCAGCCTGATCGGCTCCAACGGCGCGGGTAAATCGACGCTGCTGATGTCGATCTTCGGCCAGCCGCGCGCGGCGGGTGGGCAGATCCTCTATCAAGGCGTCGACATCACCCACAAGTCCTCGCACTACATCGCCTCCAACGGCATCGCGCAGTCGCCGGAAGGACGGCGGGTGTTCCCCGACATGACCGTCGAGGAGAACCTGCTGATGGGCACCATCCCGATCGGCGACAAATATGCCAAGGAGGATATGCAGCGCATGTTCGAGCTGTTCCCGCGGCTCGAAGAGCGCCGCACTCAGCGGGCAATGACCATGTCCGGCGGCGAGCAGCAAATGCTCGCCATTGCCCGCGCCTTGATGAGTCGGCCGAAGCTGTTATTGCTTGATGAACCGAGCCTGGGCTTGGCGCCGATCGTGGTGAAACAGATCTTCGCCACCCTGCGGGAACTGGCGAAAACCGGCATGACCATTTTCCTCGTCGAGCAGAACGCCAACCATGCGTTGAAGCTGTCGGATCGGGCGTACGTGATGGTCAACGGCGAGATTCGTCTGACCGGTACCGGTAAGGAGTTGTTGGTGAATGAGGAGGTGCGTAACGCTTATCTGGGCGGGCACTGATTCTGCTTGAGTTGTCCACAAAGCCCCGCGACGAAAGTCTCGGGGCTTTTTACATCCCAAGTCCAGCACAAATCCCTTGTGGGAGCGGGCTTGCCCGCGAAGAGGGTGTGTCAGATAACGCCGTGTTTTATGACACATCCTCTTCGCGAGCAAGCCCGCTCCCACAGTTGATCTGCGCCAGACTTCAGAATTGTGGAAAACAAATTCCCATAGCTGCCAAAGCGCGACATATAGACGCTGCAAATGGCTGTTTTTCCACAGTTTTGACTTGTCCCCGTTTGCTGTGGAGCTGGCTGTGAATAACGTGGGAGTAGCTGGCTGCAGCCCTTGTGAAACGTGGTCTGCGGGCTGGTGATTGATTTTTGATCAGGCGTTTTTGCTGGAGCTGAAGACGCTGTTGTCAACCTTTTTCTAGGCTGTTCTGTAGAGACAATTACGTGTGAGCAGCCTGTGGATAAGTCTGTGACTAAACTCTGGAAAGACTCCGCTGAGGGCCGTAATTACTGGCCTCGCGCAATCACTGCGTTGACCGGTCGGTCGTGCAAAATGCCATCTCCGGCACAACAGCGGCTTCAGGGTCAAGCAAAAAACTTTCTGTTTCCCGCGCAAAGCCTTGTATGGCGCGGCTTTGCGCGTTTCCACTTGCCCCCGGAAACTGTGGAAGGGACTGTGGATAACGTGCGTGCACATGGCTACAGGCCAAGCCATATAAGGTGTAGCGGCGATTGATCAAATTTTGATCGGAAGATGTCCCAGTCGGGGTGTTGCTCGTAAATGCCGGGCCGGGCATGCTGGCTGCTGATTTTCTATTCCAATGGCTGCGCTGGCGGCCGACGCAAGGAGAACACGATGTCCAACACCCTGTTTATTACCGGCGCAACCTCCGGTTTTGGTGAAGCCTGTGCCCGTCGTTTCGCCGAGGCTGGCTGGAAACTGGTGTTGACCGGCCGTCGTGCAGAACGTCTCGACGCGCTGTGCGCCGAGTTGTCGAAGCAGACTGAAGTGCATGGCCTGGTGCTCGACGTGCGTGACCGCAAGGCGATGGAAGAGGCAATTGCCAATCTGCCGCCGTCGTTCGCCAAGCTGCGTGGACTGATCAACAACGCCGGGCTGGCGCTGGGCGTCGATCCGGCACCCAAATGCGACCTCGACGACTGGGACACCATGGTCGACACCAACGTCAAGGGCCTGATGTACAGCACTCGTCTGCTGCTGCCGCGTTTGATCGCTCACGGCCGTGGCGCCGGCATCGTCAACCTCGGCTCCATCGCCGGCAACTACCCGTACCCGGGCAGCCACGTGTATGGCGCCACCAAGGCGTTCGTTAAGCAATTCTCGCTGAACCTGCGTTGCGACCTGCAGGGCACCGGCGTGCGTGTCAGCAACATCGAGCCGGGTCTGTGCGAAAGCGAGTTCTCGCTGGTGCGCTTTGCCGGTGACCAGGAACGCTACAACGCCACTTACGCCGGTGCCGAGCCGATCCAGCCGCAGGACATCGCCGAGACCATCTTCTGGGTGCTCAACGCCCCGGCGCACATCAACATCAACAGCCTGGAGCTGATGCCGGTGAGCCAGACCTGGGCGGGGTTTGCGATCGAGCGTAACAAGGCGTAAGACCCTGTGGCGAGGGAGCTTGCTCCCGCTGGACTGCGCAGCAGGCCCGCTTTTTTGAACTGAAGAGCGGGGGGCGCTCCGCACCCCAGCGGGAGCAAGCTCCCTCGCCACAAAACCGGGCATAACCGGCGATAAGGTAAACTCATCCCCCAATAACCCCACCGCACCCTGCGGTTTTTAAGGTTTTCGAGGAGTTAAAGTGAGTAACCGATGTGAGCAGTCACTGCTCAAACAATCGACCATCCTGATGTTCGCGGTGTCGATTGCCGGGATCGTCACCGGTTTTGTTTCAGGTTCGCAATCCATCCTTTTCGATGGTTTTTTCTCGCTGATCGCAACGTTCATCAAAGTGCTGATGCTGATCACAGCCAGGCTGATCGCCAAAGAAAGCAATCACCGCTTCCAGTTCGGTTTCTGGCATCTGGAGCCGATGGTGCTGCTGATCGAAGGCAGCTTCCTGCTGTTGATCGCGATCTATGCGTTTCTCAACGGTGTGTTCGGCATCATCAACGGCGGCCGCGAGATCGAGCTGGGCTTGGTGATCATTTATGCGGCGGTGTTCACCGTCGTCGAGTTCGCCTACTTCTTCTACGTGCGTCGGCGCAATCGCAAGCTCAAGTCCAGCCTGATCCAGTTCGACAACATCAGCTGGCTGGTGGACGCGATGCTTTCGGTCGGCCTGTTGATCAGTTTTCTCGCCGCGTTGCTGCTCAAGGCCCAGGGCTTTGACGAGTGGGCGAAGTTTGTCGACCCGCTGATCCTGATCGTGCTGGCGCTGACCATGTTGCCACCGGCGCTCAAGATCCTCGGCCCGGCACTGCGTGATGTACTGGGTATTGCCCCGGACACCCTGGATGATCAGGTGCGTCAGGTCATGGAAGCGGCGAAGGTCGAGCATGGTTTCGATGATTACGTGACCTACGTGCAGAAGCACGGGCGGGCGCGGTTTATCGAGATTCATGTGGTGTTGCCGGCGGATTACCGGCTGCAAAGCGTGGGGCAACTGGATGCGTTACGTGAGGAAATTTCGGCGCAGCTCGGCGAGCCGGATGCGGCACGCTGGTTGACGATCAGCTTTACCGGTGACAAGAAGTGGATTGCCTAGAGACCGTGTAACGGCTATTCGCGAGCAAGCCCGCTCCCACAGGGATCCAGGCTGTTCACAGATTATGTGTTCGCCGAAATTCCCATGTGGGAGCGGGCTTGCTCGCGAAAGCTATCTTTCAATCAACGCAGGTATTCAGCCAGCCCGCTGTAGCACGTCGCCAAGTGATAAGGCGTCGTTGAAGGCATGTCCTTGCGGCTGACCTCTCCCAGCTCATCTCGGCATTCATGCCACCCGCCCGCGTGCAGAAAACGCTGCTGCAGCGCCTGCAACTGGCGCAGCACGGTGGCTTCGCTGTCCGGGCGCAAGGTCAGGGCGCGCAGGTATTCCGCCTGCGCCCAGATGCGCTGAGTCGAATCTTTCGGGCGACCGTCCAGTTGCAGATCGAGCATCGCGCGCACCGCACCTGAAGGTTGTTCAACGCCGAATTGCTCGGTGAAAGCGAATGCCCGGTCCAGCGCTGCATGCAGTTTCGAACCACGCAGCAGGGCTGAAGACTCGAGCAGGAAATACCATTCGAACTGATGCCCTGGCTCGTACCAGTTATCCACAGCCCCCAGTGGTTTTTCCATCAACACTCCGTGCTGCGGATCGACGAACTGCGTGTGCATGGCTGTGCATAACTCCACCAGCGCTTTCTGCGTCGCCGCGTCTTCACGCACCGCCAAGGTGGCGAGGAACGCTTCGGCCAGGTGCATCAGCGGGTTTTGCAGTGGCCCGGTTTGCAGGGTGATCCAGTCGCGGTCCAGACAGGCTTCGTACAGGCCATCACCGGTGGCGAAGCGCCGACCGATGATTTCCAGTGCGGCGTTCAGCGTGGATTCCACCAGCGGCTCCCGGGACTTGGCCCAGTAATGGGCGCAGGCGAACAGGATGAAAGCGTGGGTGTAGAGGTCTTTGCGCTGATCCAGCGGCTTGCCTTGCGCGTCGATGCTGTAGAACCAGCCACCGTGCTCGGCATCGTGGAAATGCCGTTGCAGCGAGCGGAACAGCGCCGCGGCGCGCACCTCGGCGTTATCCACAACCCCGATCAGGCTGGAAAACAGGTACAGCTGCCGTGCGCAGGCCATCGCCCGATAGCGTTGCGGTGGCAAAGGTTGATGCGCCGCGTCGAGTGCCTCGTAGGGCAGCGCCATGTCGGCGTTCCAGCCCGGGCCTTGCCAAAGCGGCACGATCACGTTCAGAAAGTGCTGTTGCACGTTGCTGAACAGGGCGGTCAATTCGGGCAGGAAGGTGGAGCGGCAAGCATGGGGCATTGGCGGACGTCGTCACGGCTGGGGCGATTGCGCGACATGGTAGCAGAGCGGCGTCCTTTAGAGACGCGGTGTCTGTCAGACCGCTTTCGCGAGCAAGCCCGCTCCCACAGGTTTTGTGTACACCGCAAATCCAGGGTGGGAGCGGGCTTGCTCGCGAAGAGGCCGGTTCAGGCGATAGAGATCAGCCGGCCAGCAACCAGGCGCCTGTCACCGCCGAAGCAGCCCCTGCCACTCGTACCAATGGCGCAGCAGCCTGAGGCAACACGCGCACCAGGCCATAACCCGCCGCATGCAGCGCCGCCGTCGCCGCGACAAAACCGGCGGCATACGCCCAAGGGCTGCTCATGTCCGGCAGCTCCAGGCCATGCGCCACGCCATGGAACAGCGCAAACAACGCCGTTGCCGCCACCGCCATCACCAGCGGTGGACGCACCGTCAGTGCCACTGCCAGACCCAGCGCCAGCACCGAAGCGGCGATCCCGCTTTCCAGCGCCGGCAGCTCCAGCCCTTCAAAGCCGAGCATGCCGCCGATCAGCATGGTGCCGACAAACGTGCACGGTAGCGCCCAGCGTGCCGCGCCTTGTTGCTGCGCGGCCCATAGGCCGACCGCGACCATCGCCAGCAAATGGTCGAGGCCACCGATCGGGTGGCTGATGCCGGCGACCAGACCGCTGTCGCCGTGGCCCGGGTGGGCGAAGGCCAGGGCCGGGGTCAGCAGCAGCGCCACAGCGCCGAGAATGCGTTTGAGTGTCATGGATAAGCTTCCTTGTTGGTCAATAAGTCAGGCGGCGTTCAGCAGGCCCTGGCGTTCGATGAAAGCGATGATCTCTTCCAGGCCCTGGCCGGTTTTCTGGTTGCTGAAGACGAATGGCTTGCCGTTGCGCATGCGCTGGGTGTCGCTATCCATCATCTCCAGCGAAGCACCGACCAGCGGCGCCAGGTCGATCTTGTTGATCACCAGCAGATCGGACTTGCAGATCCCCGGGCCGCCCTTGCGCGGCAGCTTGTCGCCGGCGGAGACGTCGATCACGTAGATGGTCAGGTCTGACAGCTCCGGGCTGAAGGTTGCCGACAGGTTGTCGCCACCGGATTCCACCAGAATCAGGTCCAGCCCCGGAAAGCGCCGGTTCAGTTGATCGACGGCTTCGAGGTTGATCGAAGCGTCTTCGCGGATTGCCGTGTGCGGGCAGCCACCGGTTTCCACGCCGATGATCCGCTCCGGCGCCAGCGCTTGGTTGCGCACCAGAAAGTCGGCGTCTTCGCGGGTGTAGATGTCGTTGGTGACGACGGCCAGGTTGTAGCGGTCGCGCAGCGCCAGGCACAGGGCCAGGGTCAATGCAGTCTTGCCGGAACCGACCGGGCCGCCGATGCCGACGCGCAGGGGTTGTGTGTTCATGTGCTTCTCCAAGATGACAGGCCCTAAGAGCGAAACAGACGGCTGTACTGGCGCTCATGCGCCATGCACGCCAGGGACAGGCCGAACGCGGCGCTGCCAATGTGTTCGGGATTGATGCGGGTGGCGTCCTGCTGCGCCTGTTGCAGCAACGGCAACAGTTCGCTGGTCAGGCGCTGGGCGGCTTGCTGGCCCAGCGGCAGGGTTTTCATCAGTACCGCGAGCTGGTTTTCCAGCCAGCTCCATAACCACGCGGCGAGGGCGTCTTGCGGGCTGATGCCCCAGGCGCGCGCGGCGAGTGCCCAGCCGAGGGCCAAGTGCGGTTCTGCGCATTGCTCAAGAAAGCGGCGGGCCGGCGCGTCGAGTTCCGGCAAACCGTTGAGCAATTGCTGCAGCGAGTAACCCATCTGCCGGCTCTCCAGATGTAACTCACGGGTCTCGCGGCTGGCGCGGTGGGTTTCGCAGAGGCGCAGCAACTCGGGCCAGTTTTCCTCGGCCGCGGCCTGACAATGAGCAAGCAGCAGTGGCGCCTCGAAACGGGCGAGGTTGAGCAGTAGTTGATCGCTGATCCAGCGGCGGGCGCTGTCCGGGTTGTTCACGCGGCCGTTATCCACCGCCATTTCCAGGCCTTGCGAATAGCTGTAGCCGCCAATCGGCAGTTGCGGACTGGCCAGGCGCAACAGCGCCCAGGCCGGGTTCACAGACGTACGCCGAACTGATGGAGTTTGGGCGCGTAGTTGAAGTCTTCGTCGCCGTGTCGCGAATGATGATGGCCGCCGCCGTAGGCCCCGTGTTCCGGCTGGAACGGCGCTTCAATCGCTTCGACCTTCGCGCCGAGCTGTTCGAGCATGGCCTTGAGCACGTAATCGTCGAGCAGACGCAGCCAGCCATCGCCGACTTGCAAGGCGACGTGGCGATTGCCCAGATGATAGGCGGCGCGGGTCAGTTCGAAGGCATTGGCGCAGGTGACGTGCAGCAGTTGCTCGGGGCGGGCGCAGACGCGAACGATGCGGCCGTCCTCGGCCTGCAGGCATTCGCCGTCATATAACGGTGCCTGACCGCGCTCCAGAAACAACCCGACGTCTTCGCCATCGGCACTGAAACAGCGCAGACGGCTTTTGCTCCGCGCTTCGAAGGTCAGGTGCAACTCGGCGGACCAGACAGGTTGAGGGTCGATTCTGCGATGAATCACCAGCATCGGAAAGCTTCCAGCAGTGGACTTGTAGGAGGGCTAGAGCAAGGGGCTTGCCAACCGGACGAGATGTAGGAAATCCCTGTCGGAGCGTAGAGGATGTTTCAAGATGTTGCAGAATTTTGGAAGGTTTTGGTGCGTGAAGATTTTTACATGCACCAATTTGTGGCTGTCACACAAAGCAATGTAGGAGTGAGCCTGCTCGCGATAGCGGTCTTCCAGTCAATTCTCGGCTGACTGAACGGACGCTATCGCGAGCAGGCTCACTCCTACAGGGGATTTGTGAGGTTTTGGGAAAGGGAATTACTCGGTACTGCCCAACCCTTGCCAGTGCTTGAGGCCGATAAAGATGAAGCGCAATTGCTGGGTGATCTTCGCCTGCGGCGTCAGATGCTCCGGCAGGGCCTCGGCGGGCGGGTCAATGATGTCCGGCAGAGTGGCGAATACCGATTTGACGATCAGGTCGGCGATCACGCTCAGCCCGGCTGCATCCAGATGTTGCAGCTTGGGCATCAGCGTCAGATCGGCCGCAAGGTCGGCGCTGATGTTCTCGCGCAGACGACCGATCGCCTGACGCACCGGCTGCGAGCCGCCGTATTGCTCACGAGCGAGAAACAGGAACTGCGAACGGTTGGCGCTGACCACGTCGAGGAAAATCCGCACCGACGCATCGATGATGCCGCCCATGACGAATTCGTTGTGGCGCACCAGTCGGATGGTTTCGCGGAAGGTCTGACCGACTTCACTGACCAGCACCAGACCCAACTCGTCCATGTCGGCAAAATGCCGATAGAAACCGGTGGGCACAATGCCGGCGGTCTTGGTCACTTCGCGCAGGCTCAGGCTGCCGAAACCTCGGCCGCTTTCCATCAAATGGCGGGCAGCGTCCATCAGGGCGTTGCGGGTCTGTTGTTTCTGTTCGGCGCGGGGCAGCATCGCAAAGGCGTTTTCTTGAGCGGGACAAGCGCCGCACTCTAGCAAATCGGCTTTGCTGGCGTCGAACGGCAGGGGGAAAAGTCAGCAGGAAAAAAGGTTTCGCAGATTGTCGGTACTGAAAAAGTCAAAAGCCCAATCCGGTGATTGGGCTTTTTTTCCAGGCCGCCATGGGCTTAGCTCAAAGCGCTGTTGCGTTCGATCACACGGTCACCACCGCCTTCGGCAACGGCTTGGCCCAGTGGGGTTTTGTCGAAACCGTCTTCAGCCAGGGTCTGGCCTTGTGGAGTACGGTCGCCGCCACCTTCAGCGAGGGTTTGCCCTTGTGGAGTGCGGTCGCCGCCATCGGAAGCCAGGGTCTGACCTTGTGGAGTCTTGTCATAGCCGTCTTGCACCAGACCTTTCTCTTCCAGACGATCACGGCCGCCTTCTGCTACAGCTTGACCTTGTGGAGTCTTGTCGTAGCCATCTTGTACCAGGCCTTTTTCTTCCAGACGATGACGACCGTTTTCAGCCAGAGTCTGACCTTGTGGCGTGCGGTCGCCGCCGTCAGCAGCCACTGTCTGGCTGAACACAGAGTGGCTGGCTTTCACTTGTGGGGTAGCCTGATCGGCAGCGGGCAGGGCGAAAGCAGTGCTGGCTAGCATCGACAGGGTAAGGCTGAGCAGTAATTGGCGTTTCATGATGGGTTGCTCCTTGGGAGGGCGATAAAGTGGGTACGAAGCCAATGCTACTCTCGATAAGTCGATATAAAAGTTCATAAACGCAATGGTAATAATCAACAGAATTGATTGTTCTGCCGAGGCGCTCTAGCTCGGGCGTTTGCGGGCGGTGGTTTTGCACCGCAGTGGGTATTTTCGACTCACTCGCGCCTCGCAAATGTGCGGGCAGCGGTAACGCTGTTCGACCAATCGGTCAGCATTCGGGGCGATTTTTTGCCGCGCAATCTATATTCCGATTAAACCTGCGCACTGTTTGCCAGTCGTAGAATTCATGAGGGCCGCTTTGGCCCGCCGTTTCAGCTGTGCGTCGCGAAATCGGCGTGCGGTCGTCATCAGGAGTTTTGTGCATGACGCGCACCGGAAAAATCTTCAGTTGGACCTTCGCCACTCTCGTACTGCTGCTGGCGGTACTGGTTCTGATCATCGTGTTCTTCGACTGGAACCGGATCAAACCGCCGCTCAACGCCAAAGTCTCGGAAGAATTGCATCGTCCGTTCGCCATCAATGGCAACCTCGCGGTGATCTGGCAGCGCGAGCCGGACGAGGGCGGCTGGCGGGCCTGGGTGCCGTGGCCGCACGTGGTGGCTGAGGACCTGACGCTGGGCAACCCGGATTGGTCGAAGCAGCCGCAGATGGTTACGCTCAAACGTGTGGAACTACGCATCTCGCCGCTGGCACTGCTGGCGCAACGGGTGACGATCCCGCGCATCGACCTGACCGAACCCAACGCGCAACTGCAACGCCTGGCCGATGGCCGCGCCAACTGGACCTTCAAGTTCGACCCGAAAGACCCGAATGCCGAACCGTCGAACTGGGTGGTGGACATCGGTGCGATTGGTTTCGACAAGGGCCACGTCACCCTGGATGACCAGACACTCAAGACTAATCTCGACGTGTTGATCGATCCGCTGGGCAAACCGATTCCGTTCAGCGATATCGTCGGCGCCAAAGCCGCGAAAACCGCGCAGGACAAGGGCGCCGCGCCGCAGGACTATGCGTTCGCGCTGAAGGTCAAAGGCCAATACCACGGCCAGAACCTCACCGGCCAGGGCAAGATCGGCGGGCTGCTGGCGTTGCAGGACGCGAACAAGCCATTCCCGCTGCAGGCTCAGGCGAAGATCGGCGCCACCAGCATCGAACTCGCTGGCACCTTGACCGACCCGCTCAACCTCGGCGCCCTCGATCTGCGTCTGAAACTGGCCGGCGCCAGCCTCGGCAACCTCTATCCACTGACCGGCGTGACCCTGCCGGACACGCCGCCGTACTCCACCGACGGCCATCTGATTGCCAAGCTGCATGATGCCGCCGGTGCGAAATTCACTTATGAACAGTTCAACGGCAAGATCGGCGGCAGTGACATTCACGGCGATCTGACCTACGTCGCCAGCCAGCCACGGCCCAAGCTCAGCGGCGCGTTGCTGTCCAATCAATTGCTGTTCGCCGACCTCGCGCCGCTGATCGGCGCCGACTCGAATGACAAGCAAAAGGCCCGCGGCGGCGAGAGCAAGCAGCCGACCGACAAAGTGCTGCCGGTGGAAGAATTCAAGACCGACCGCTGGCGCGCGATGGATGCCGACGTCGAGTTCACCGGCAAGCGCATCGTCCACAGTGAAAAGCTGCCGTTCACCGACCTCTATACCCACCTGAAACTCAACGACGGCGAACTCAGCCTCGAACCGCTGCGCTTCGGCGTGGCCGGCGGCAATCTGGACGCGCAGATCCGCCTCAATGGTCGCACCGAACCGCTGGAAGGCCGGGCCAAACTGACTGCGCGCGGCTTCAAGCTCAAGCAGTTGTTCCCGACTTTCGAACCGATGAAAACCAGCTTCGGTGAGCTCAACGGTGATGCTGATATCAGCGGTCGCGGCAACTCGGTGGCCAAGCTGCTCGGCGGCGCCAATGGCCAGTTGAAGATGCTGATCAACGACGGCGCGATCAGCCGTGAACTGATGGAGCTGGCCGGTCTCAACGTCGGTAACTACGTGGTCGGCAAGATTTTTGGCGACAAGGAAGTGAAGATCAACTGCGCGGCGGCGGACTTCGACATCAAGACTGGCCTGGCGACCACACGGCTGTTTGTGTTCGATACCGAGAACGCGATCATCTACATCGACGGCACCGCGAACATGGCCACCGAGCAATTGGACCTGACGGTGACACCGGAGTCCAAGGGCTGGCGTCTGATTTCGCTGCGTTCACCGTTGTACGTGCGCGGCAAGTTCATCAAGCCGGACGCCGGGGTCAAGGCCGTGCCGTTGATGTTGCGTGGCGCGGGGATGGTGGCACTGGGCGTGATTGCCGCACCGGCTGCGGGGTTGTTGGCGCTGGTGGCGCCGAGTGGCGGGGAGCCGAACCAGTGCGCGCCTCTGCTTGAGCAGATGAAGGCGGGCAAGGCGCCAGTGACCGTCAAGCCAACAAAATGATCGGTGACTGACAGGGCCCCTTCGCGAGCAAGCCCGCTCCCACAGGTTTAGTGAAAAAACTGTGGGAGCGGGCTTGCTCGCGAAGGCGGTTTAGAAGGGCTTACAGGTCCTTCAGGATATCGGCCA
Source organism: Pseudomonas sp. AM14(2022) (assembly GCF_036346455.1). Classification (NCBI taxonomy): domain Bacteria; kingdom Pseudomonadati; phylum Pseudomonadota; class Gammaproteobacteria; order Pseudomonadales; family Pseudomonadaceae; genus Pseudomonas; species Pseudomonas sp. AM14(2022). The sequence continues at coordinate 126,028 of NZ_JAOTNY010000011.1, read as the reverse complement.
TGTCATCGGCATGCTCTTCTTCCTGCGCGAGGATGTCTTCGAAGATGCGCCGGGTGGTCGGGTCTTTTTCGCCGATGTACTGGATGATCTCGCGGTAGCTGTCGATGGCGATCCGTTCGGCCACCAGGTCTTCGTAGACCATTTCCTTCAAGGTGTTCCCGGCCACGTATTGGGCATGGGACATTTTCGACAGCAGGTCCGGATTGAACTCCGGTTCGCCACCCAGTTGCACGATGCGCTCGGCCAGACGGTCGGCATGTTGCGCTTCCTGGGTCGCGTGTTCGAGGAATTCTTCCGCGGCCACGTGGGCTTTGACGCCGTTGGCCATGAAGTAATGACGCTTGTAACGCAGCACGCAGACCAGCTCGGTGGCCAGCGACTCGTTGAGCAAGCGCAGCACCTCGTCACGGTCGGCGCTGTAGCTCTCGGTTACCGCGCCGTTCTCGACGTGTTGTCGCGCACGTTCGCGCAGGGTTTTGACATCTGACAAGTGCAGGTCGTCGCTCATGTTGATCTCCAGGAGGCTAATCCAATGGCGCCACGCTCTACAGGCGTGATCGGTTACCCAAGTTGTGAGTCCTGAGCGACGCAAAAAGTTTTATGAGATTTCCGGCGACCTTGGTACCAGCCCGGACAACTGCGCTTCTTCGCGCAACCAGGCAAAAAACGCCCGCACCGGCGGATGCCGCTCCCGTCCCGGCACACACAGCGCGCTGTACCCGGCACCATCGACTTGCACCTGCCCCTTGTACGGCACCAGCAACCCACTGGCGACGCTCTGCGAGACCAGAATATTGCTCGCCAGCACCAGACCTTGCCCGGCAATCGCCGCTTGCAGAGCGTAATGCTCCTCATCGTATTCACGGATCGCCGGATGCTGGTTCAGCCACGACTCGCCGGAGCCAGCGCACCACGCTTCCCAGCCATGGGCATACAGCTTCGAGTTGTGCCAGCGCACGCTGATCAGCGCCGGCGTGCGCCGGGCGGCCAGCGCCACCTGTTCCGGCGAGCCATACACGCCGAAGGTCTCATCGAACAGGCACAAGCCGTAAAGGTTGGGGTAATCGTCGAGGCTATAGCGCAGCACCAGATCGACGCTGGCGTCCTGATGCAGGTCGATGACTTCGCAGTGGGTATCGAGGCGCACGTTGATGTTCGGGTGTTGCGCATAAAACCTTCCGAGGCGCGGCACCAGCCACAGCGCGGCAAACGCGGCGGTGGTCGACAGTGTCAGGTTGCTGCCGCTGCGTTGCGGACGCAGGGTGTCGACGCTTTGCGCGACTTCCAGCAGCGCGCCGTGCAGGCTGCGAAACAGTCGCTCGCCCCCTTCGGTCAGGCGCACCTGACGCGGCAAACGCTCGAACAGCGCCACGCCGAGCCAGTCTTCCAGCGCTCGGATCTGATGGGAAATCGCCGTCGGTGTGACTGACAGCTCTTCAGCAGCGGCCTTGAAGCTCAACAGCCGCGAAGCGGATTCGAAGGCGCGCAGGGCGGTCAGCGGCAACGAGGCGAACATTCAATACTCCATGGATGAAACAGATTCATCCCGAATGACTTTTGCTCATTTGAGACAGCGGCGGGTCGGCGCCAATCTGGCGCCACTTAGCCACTCAAGTCTAATCCCAAGGAGTTTCAGATGAGCAAGATTCTTGCGATCCATGCCAGCCCGCGCGGTCGTTCGCACTCACGGCGTTTGGCAGAAAGTTTTCTCAGCGCCTGGCAGGTGCGCCATCCACAGGCTCAGGTCACCCGCCGGGAAGTCGGACGGGCGCTGATCCCTCCAGTCAACGAAGCCTTTGTCGCCGCCGCGTTTCACCCTGAACCCGAAGCGCGTCCGTTGTCGATGCAGGCCGATCTGGCGCTCAGCGATCAACTGGTCGGCGAGTTGTTCGAGCATGACTTGCTGCTGATTTCCACGCCGATGTACAACTTCAGCGTGCCCAGCGGCCTCAAGGCCTGGGTCGATCAAATCGTACGGTTGGGCCTGACGTTCGACCACACCCTGGACAACGGCGTGGCCCAGTACACGCCGTTGCTGCAAGGCAAGAAAGCGCTGATTGTCACCAGCCGTGGCGGTTTCGGCTTCGGCCCCGGTGGCGAACTGGAAGCGTTGAACCATGCCGATCCGTGGTTGCGCACCGCGCTGGGCTTTATCGGCATCAACGACGTCAACGTGGTCGCGGCCGAGGGCGAGGAATCGGCCGAGCGCACCTTCGCGGTATCAGTGGCCGAGGCCGAGCAGCGTTTGCTCGACCTCGCCCGGACGTTCTAAGTGGCCTGGCTGTGCCTGCTGATCGCCGCCGGCTTCGAGGTGACTTTCGCCATGGGCATGAAGTACGCCGAAGGCTTCACCCGCTTGTGGCCGTCGCTGATCACGGTGGCGGCGGCGATTGGCGGGATTTACTTCCTGACGTTGGCGATGCGCGAGTTGCCGGTGAGTATCGCCTATCCGATCTGGACGGCGATCGGCTCGCTGGGCACGGTGTTTCTCGGTTTTGCCCTGCTCGGCGAGAGCCTGACCCTGGTCAAACTGCTGTCGGTGGGGCTGATTGTGGCGGGGGTGGTGGGCCTGAAGTAGGCTGATGGTGCAGTTGTCATCATCAGGGAGGAGGCTTGGCGGGCGTTTTGCACGTCTGGCATCCACTCAGCGACCACAAGGATGTTTGCCCATGTCACAAGGTTCGGCGACACGTTATCCACTGGTGCTGGTGCCGGGCATGCTCGGGTTCATCCGGCTGCTGCTGTATCCGTACTGGTACGGGATCATCAAGGCGTTGCGCCGTGGCGGGGCGACGGTGATTGCGGTGCAGGTATCGCCGCTCAATTCCACCGAGGTGCGTGGCGAGCAGTTGCTGGCGCGCATCGACGAAATTCTGCGCGAGACCGGCGCCGCCAGGGTCAATCTGTTCGGCCACAGCCAAGGCTCGTTGACCGCACGTTATGCCGCCGCGAAACGGCCGGATCTGGTCGCCTCGGTAACCTCCGTGGCCGGGCCCAATCACGGTTCTGAACTGGCCGACTATCTGCAGAAACACTACCCAGCGAACAGCGCCAAGGGCCGCGTGCTGGAGGTGCTGTTGCGTTTTGTCGGCTGGCTGATGGCGTTGCTGGAAACCGGTTACCACGGGCCGAAACTGCCGGTGGACATCCACGCTTCGCATCAATCGCTGACCAGCGAAGGCGTGGCGCTGTTCAATCAGCGTTATCCACAGGGCCTGCCCGAGACATGGGGCGGTCACGGGCCGGAAGAGGTCAATGGCGTGCGTTATTACTCGTGGTCGGGGACGTTGCAACCGGGCAAAACTGATCGCGGTGGCAACCTGTTCGACGGCACCAACCGCAGTTGCCGCTTGTTCGCGAAAACCTTCGTGCGTGAGCCGGGGCAGTGTGACGGGATGGTCGGGCGTTACAGCTCGCACCTCGGCACGGTGATTGGCGACGACTATCCGCTGGATCACTTCGACATCGTCAATCAGTCGCTGGGGCTGGTGGGGAAGGGCGCGGATCCGGTGCGGTTGTTTGTCGAGCATGCGGCGCGGCTAAAGGCCGCCGGCGTGTGAATGTCAGTTACACCGCGTTATCGTTCTTCGCGAGCAAGCCCGCTCCCACAGTGGTTCGCATTCCACCTGTTGGAACCCGGTCGAATGTGGGAGCGGGCTTGCTCGCGAAAGGGCCAGATCAGGCAACGCTGATTCTGCGGCCTAGCACGGTGGTCCAACGCTCGGAAAGAATCACCCCGCCCAACGTCAACACCCCACCCACCAGGTGATACATCGCCAGCTCTTCCTTCAACACCACCGCCGCAATCAGCGCGGTAATCAGCGGCAGCAGGTTAAAGAACAAGGTCGTGCGGCTCGGTCCCAGGCGCTGTACCGCCTGCATCCACGCCAGCGGCGCGAGCATCGAGGCCAGCAGGCACGCGTACAGCACCAGCGGAATGTTCTGCGCGGTGAAGCCGGTTTTCGGCGAGGCGGCGTACAGCGGAAACAGCACCACAATCGCCACCAGCACTTGCAGGTACAACAACACCAGCGGCGGCAAACGCAGCTGCCATTTTTTCAGCAAGGTGCTGTAGATCGCGTAGGCCAGGGTGGCGATCAGCATCATCGCGTCACCCAGGTTAACTCCGTGTTGCAGCAGTGCACCGAGGCTGCCTGACGACACCACCACCAGCACCCCGGCGAACGACAGCACTGCGCCGAACAATGCCCCGGCGGTCAGACGCTGGCCGAGGCTGATGATGGCCATGGCCAGCGACATCAGCGGCATCAACGACAGAATAATTCCCATGTTGGTCGCCGTGGTCAGGGTCGCGGCGAAGTAGGCGAGGCTTTGATAGACCGCCATACCCAGCACGCCGAGGATGAAGATCTTGCCCAGATTCGGGCGGATCTGCGGCCAGTGCGCGATCACCGCTTTGAGCATGAACGGGGTGAACAGCAGGCCGGCCAGCAGCCAGCGATAGAAACCGATCTCGGCGGGGAAGATCGCCCCGACCGCCAGTTTGTTGATCACGGTATTGCCGGCCCAGATGAAAATCGCCAGCAGCGGAAACGCGTATTGCATGGGGTTAAAACCAGTACGTTGATGAGCGCTGATTATCCCCTGTCTGGATGCAGGCCTATACTGCGAACCGGACAACCTGCCTCTGCAACCGGACAGCATGAACAGTAAACATATCGATCTGCTGGATTTCAGCGAACTGCCGTCGGCGGTGTACTTCCGCTACGCCGATTTCAACACCCATGAATACGCGGCGCCGCACCGCCATCCGTGGGGCACGCTGGAGTACGCGGCCCACGGCGTGCTGCACATGGACGTCGACGGCAACCGTTTCATGTCGCCGCCGCACTACGCGGTGTGGGTGCCGCCGCAGGTCGAGCACAGTTTCTACAGCCATCAACCGGTCAACTACCGCGCGGTGTGCCTCGATCCGAAGGTTTGCGCCGATCTGCCGCCGCGCGCCTGCACGCTGGCAATCAGCGACATTCTCAAGGCGATTCTCAAGGACTTCGCCGCCCGCGACGTGAAAATCCCCGAACTGGATGCCGACCAGCGTCTGGCCCAGGTGTTGGTCGATCAATTGCAACAGGCGCCGGTGCATGAATGTTATCTGCCGTATGCAAGCAATCCCGGGTTGCTGGCGATCCTCGACGCCTTGCAGGCCGATCCGGGGAACAACCAGCCACTGGCGCACTGGGCAGCGCAGGTACACGTCAGTGAACGCACGCTGGCCCGGCAGTTCGTGCGTGAACTGGGAATGAGTTTCGGCGAATGGCGTCAGCGCCTGCGTTATCTCGCGGCCATCGAGGCGCTTGAAGGTACCCGCAGCGTGCAGGAAGTCGCTTTCGATCTCGGCTACAGCAGCGGCTCGGCGTTCATTGCCATGTTTGCCCGTCAGGCCGGCTGTACGCCGGAACAATACCGACGTAGCCACCTGGAAGGCAGGAAGGTGTAACAAGATTTGGCTACACTTCAGCGGAGGCCGCATCCATCGATGCGGCGACAAGGAGAAAACTCCATGAAGATGTTGCGTGTCCCTTTGTTGATGATCGGTCTGCTCCTGTGTTCCCAGGGTTTCGCCGCCACGGCGCAACAGAACAAAATGACTACCTGCAATGCCGACGCTACCGCCAAGAGCCTCAAGGGCGACGAGCGCAAGACTTTCATGAGCACCTGCCTCAAGGCTGCACCGGCCGCCAATGACGGCAAAGTGCTGACCCCGCAGCAGGAAAAAATGAAAACCTGCAACGCCGACGCGAAAACCAAGGCGCTGACCGGCGATGCGCGCAAGACCTTCATGAGTGATTGTCTGAAGAAAAAATAATCAGCAAGGATTTGCGGTGAGCGGGCCGGCCTCTTCGCGAGCAGGCTCGCCCGACATTGAAATGCGTACCCCTTGTGGGAGCGAGCTTGCTCGCGAAGGGGCTATTGAGCGCGACAATAGCCCCTGCATATCCCTAGTGCTCTCCCCGGATCGCTGGCAGACTGCCAATCCTTTTACGCCGTTCGTTTTGAGGCTGTATGCCAACGTTTTCTGAGCGTCATGTTGTGTTTTGGGTCAGTTGCATCATCATCTGCGGCGGCTTGCTGCTGGCGTTGCCGCTGCGCTTGTTGCCCAGCCTGCTGGCCGGTTTGCTGGTGTTCGAGCTGGTCAACATGCTCACCCCGCAACTGCAACGGTTGATCGAAGGTCGGCGTGCGCGCTGGCTGGCGGTGGCGCTGCTGGGCACCCTGGTGGTCAGTGTGCTGGCGCTGATCTTTGCCGGCGCCATCAGTTTCCTGCTGCACGAAGCGGAAAACCCGGGCGCCTCGCTCGACAAATTCATGGGCGTGGTCGATCGCGCGCGCGGGCAACTGCCGCCGTTTCTCGATGCCTACCTGCCGGCCAGCGCTGCGGAATTTCGCGTGGCCATCGGCGAATGGGCGAGCAAGCACCTGTCCGAGCTGCAACTGGTGGGCAAGGACGCGGCGCACATGTTCGTCACCCTGCTGATCGGCATGGTCCTCGGCGCGATCATTGCCCTGCAGCGAGTACCGGATCTGACCAAGCGCAAACCGCTGGCCGCCGCCCTGTTCGACCGTCTGCACCTGGTGGTTCAAGCCTTTCGCAACATCGTCTTCGCGCAGATCAAGATTTCCCTGCTGAACACTTTCTTCACCGCGATTTTCCTCGTGGTGGTCTTGCCGCTGTTCGGTATCAAGCTGCCGCTGACCAAGACCCTGATCGTCCTGACCTTTCTGCTCGGCCTGCTGCCGGTGATCGGCAACCTGATGTCGAACACGCTGATCACCATCGTCGGCCTGTCGCTGTCGATCTGGGTGGCGGTGGCGGCGCTGGGCTATCTGATCTTTATCCACAAGCTCGAATACTTCCTCAACGCGCGCATCGTCGGCGGGCAGATCAGTGCCAAGTCGTGGGAGTTGCTGCTGGCGATGCTGGTGTTCGAAGCCGCGTTCGGCCTGCCGGGAGTGGTGGCGGGGCCGATTTATTACGCGTACCTGAAGAGTGAGTTGAAGCTGGGCGGGATGGTTTGATTCAAGCCTTGTAGCGTTTGAAAGGGCCCTTTCGCGAGCAAGCCCGCTCCCACAGGTTCAGTGTGATCCTGTGGGAGCGGGCTTGCTCGCGAAGGGCGCGCCGCTGACTCTGGATCAGACCATCGAACCGTAGCGCTTCATCGCCTCAATCGCCAGACCGCTGCCAATGCTGCCAAAGATATTGCCTTCCACATGTCGCGCATTCGGCAGCATCGCCGAAACGCTGTTGCGCAATGCCGGAATGCCGCTAGAACCGCCGGTGAAGAACACCGTATCGACCTGCGCCACCGACACGTTGGCATCGTTCAACAGCTGCGTGACGCTGCCGCGTACGCGCTCAAGCAGCGCGTCGATGGAGGATTCGAACAGCGCGCGGCTCAGTTCCACGCTCAGGCCCGGCTCAATACGGTCCAGCGGTACGTGGCGGCTGTCGGCGTGGGTCAACTGGATCTTGGTTTCTTCGACTTCCATCGCCAGCCAGTGCCCGGCGCGCTGTTCGATCAGCTTGAACAGACGGTCGATACCGCCGGTGTCTTCAATGTCGTAGCGCATGCTGCCCAGCGCCAGGGTGGATTTCTGCGAGTACACCGAGTTGATGGTGTGCCAGGTCGCCAGGTTCATGTGGTGACTGGTCGGCATGTAGGCGCCGCTCTTCATCCGGCTGCCGTAGCCGAACAGCGGCATCAGGCCTTGCAGGCTCAGCTGTTTGTCGAAGTCGGTCCCGCCGATGTGCACGCCGCCGGTGGCGAGGATGTCATCGTGGCGGTTGTCCATGCCGCGACGCTCGGGCGACAGGCGCACCAGCGAGAAGTCCGAGGTACCACCGCCGATGTCGACGATCAGCACCAGCTCTTCTTTTTCGATGGTCGACTCGTAGTCGAAGGCGGCGGCAATCGGTTCGTACTGGAACGACACGTCCTTGAAACCAAGCTTGCGTGCCACTTCGACCAGGGTGTCTTCGGCTTCCTGGTCAGCCAGCGGGTCGTCATCGACGAAAAACACCGGACGCCCCAGCACCACCTGTTCGAACTCGCGACCGGCGGCCGTTTCGGCACGGCTCTTGAGCTGGCCGATGAACAGCCCCAGCAGATCCTTGAACGGCATCGCCGTGCCGAGGACGCTGGTGTCGTGCTTGATCAGTTTGGAACCGAGCAGGCTCTTGAGCGAGCGCATCAGCCGGCCTTCGTAGCCTTCCAGGTATTCGTGCAGGGCCAGACGACCGTAAACCGGACGGCGCTCTTCGATGTTGAAGAACACCACCGACGGCAGGGTGATCTTGTCGTCTTCCAGCGCGATCATCGTTTCCATGCCGGGGCGCAGCCAGCCGACGGTGGAGTTGGAGGTGCCGAAGTCGATACCGCAGGCACGGGCTGGAGAGGCGTTGTTCATGTCTTTCGGGTTCCGGTCAAAAAACGGCCGCGCAGTGTATGTCAGTGCGCGGCAGATTCGAAGGCCGGTCATCTGCTATTTCACGACTAAGCTTCTTGAAAGTCGCAGCTTCGCCCCAAACTTGCTGGCATGGGCCGGCAGACATACCGGCGGTCGCAAGAACCGTCGTCCACTGCCGATAAACTTCTGCTGCGCCACCCGGTCACAAAGTTGAGATCGGTCAACCCGGCACGCGCGAATGAGCGCATGCTGGCCTCGGCGCGAAATCGATAACGGATGGTGATTCCTTCGATGGACTTCAAAGACTATTACAAGATACTCGGCGTGGAGCCGACAGCGGACGACAAGGCGATCAAGGCTGCCTATCGCAAGCTGGCGCGCAAATACCACCCCGATGTCAGCAAGGAAAAAGACGCCGAGGCCAAGTTCAAGGACGCCTCGGAAGCCTATGAAGCGCTGAAAAGCGCCGACAAACGCGCCGAATATGACGAGCTGCGCCGTTATGGCCAGCACGGTCAGCCGTTCCAGGGACCGCCGGGCTGGCAGAGCCGTGGCGGTTTTGGCGGCGGCGGTGGCGACACCGGCGACTTTTCGGACTTCTTCAGTTCGATCTTCGGCAATCGCGGCGCCGGTTTCGGTGGCGACGGTCGGCAACAACGCAGTGCAGGGCGCCGAGGGCAAGACGTGGAAATGGAACTGCCGGTCTTCCTTGAGGAGACTTTGTCGGACGAGTCGAAGAAGGTCAGCTTTCAGGTCCCGCAATACAACGCCAACGGTCAGCACGTCAGCAATACCAGCAAGAGCCTGAACGTGAAGATCCCGGCGGGCGTCACCGACGGCGAGCGCATCCGCCTCAAAGGCCAGGGCGCACCGGGCATCGGTGGCGGGGCCAATGGCGATCTGTACCTGACCATTCGCTTTGCGCCGCACCCGAAATTCGATGTCGAAGGCGAAAACCTGATCATCACCTTGCCATTGGCACCGTGGGAGCTGGCGTTGGGCGCTGAAGTGGCGGTGCCGACCCTGACCGGCAAGATCAACCTCAAGGTTCCGGCCGGCAGTCAGAACGGTCAGCGCATGCGCGCCAAGGGGCATGGCTTGAAGAACAAGGCTGGTGAGCGCGGTTACCTGTTCGTGCAGCTCAAGGCCGTGATGCCGAAAACCTCGGACGACGAGGTCAAGGCGCTGTGGCAGGAACTGGCGAAGAAAGCTGCGTTCAACCCACGAGAGAACTTCTGAATCCGACGACGGAGTAGCCCATCATGAGCAGCCCCCTGATCGTTCAACTGGACATGGCAGAATTCTGTGAGGCGGCCGATCTGTCGGACGTCTACGTGATCGAAATCGTCGAACACGGCATCCTCGAACCTCAGGGCGCGCAGCCCCGGGAATGGCGGTTCACCGACTACGAGTTGAGCCTGGCCAAGCGCGCCGCGAAGTTGCGGCGCGAGCTGGAGCTTGAGTGGGAGGGCGTCGCGCTGGCACTTGATCTGCTGGATGAAGTGAAGGAACTGCGAGCCGAGAATCGCATGCTGCGCCAGCGGTTGGGGCGTTTGGTGGTCGAGTAGTTTTACCGTTGGTTCTGGAGTGTCTTTGCCGGCCCCTTCGCGAGCAAGCCCGCTCCCACAGGAGATCGCGATCTAAATGTGGGAGCGGGCTTGCTCGCGAAGAACGATTACGCGGTTGGCCTGCTTAAACCTTTCTCGGCAACACCACACTGAACAACGTCCCGTCAGCCTCGCTCGAGCTGACATCGATCGTCCCGCCATGGGCGGTCACCACTTCCTTGACGATAAACAAGCCCAACCCGAGGCTGGTTGACGGCTGTCCGAGTTCTTCGTCGGCGCTGCGCACCAGCGGGTCGAAAATCGTACCGATCGCCTCTTCGGAAATCGGTGTGCCGTAGTTGTGCACCGACAGGCACACGTGGTCGCTCTCGCCACGCAGATCGACGGTCACGTCGCGCTGGTTGGCACCGTGCTGCAAGGCATTGCCGATCAGGTTTTGCAGTAACTGGTCGATCCGTCCGGCGTCCCACACGCCGCTGGTGTCACCGTGCACGGTGAGCCTGGGATCGGATTGCGGTTGACCGGCGCAGGCTTCGGCGATCGCCGCTCGCGCCGCAACGGCCAGATCCATCGGTGCAGGCTCGATCGGCAAGCTACGGCCCAGACGACTGCGCACCAGTTCCAGCAGATCGCTGACCATCGTCGCCATGTGCCGCGCGCCACGCTTGATGTGCTGGGCGCAGGCCAGGGCATCGCCTTCAAGGCTGGATTTGCGCAGCAGCAGTTCGGTGGACATGCTCACCGCCTGCAGCGGCGCACGCAGGTCATGGCCGAGGATGGCGAGGAAAATGTCCCGCGAGCGATTGACCTGCTCGGCGTAGGCCGCGGTGGATTCGGCCAGTGCCTCGTCGATGGCTTCGTTGAAGCGGATCATGTCCTGGAAGTAGGCGATGTCCGGCGAGTCAAGGCTGTTGACCCACAGGCGGATCACGCAGGCACGCAAATGGCGGAATTCACTGGTCATCTGCACCAGGTCAAAACCGACGGTGTGGCGCAGTTCGCCATGGCTGGCGCCGGCCTCGTCCAGGCTCGGGGTCTTTTCCGGGCCTTCGCCCTTGGCTTTGGCAGCCTGTTCGGCGGGGCTTTGCGGCTTGTTCATGTCGCGGGCGGCGGCCCGCAGAATCTCGCTGGCGTGATCGCGCAGCGCAGTGGAATCCAGATAGTCGGCGGCCGGCGTGATGGTCGCGGCGAACTGTTCCCACTCATCGACGATAGGGTCGATATTGGCCACGATGAACTCGGAAAGACGCATGGGCAGTTCCTGAAAAAAGGCGGAGCGAATCGAATATTAGCCCCTTTGGCGGGAAATACACGACCGTTTGCACAGTGCTTTTCCAGCGACATGAAAAAGGCCCCGGTATCGTGCGCAAGACACGAACCGGGGCCTTTTGCCGTGCGTCAGAACAGGAAGTAACGCTGGGCCATCGGCAGGGTCTCGGCCGGTTCACACCACAGCAGCACGCCGTCGGCCTTGACCTGATAGGTCTGCGGGTCAACGTCGATGTTCGGCAGGTAATCGTTGTGGATCAGGTCGGTTTTCTGCACGTCGCGGCAGCCTTTGACCACGCCGATTTTCTTCTTCAGGCCCAATGTCTCGGGCAACCCGGCCTCCTGCGCGGCCTGACTGATGAACGTCAGGCTGGTGGCGTGCAGCGAGCCGCCGTAACTGGCGAACATCGGGCGGTAGTGCACCGGTTGCGGGGTTGGAATCGACGCGTTGGCGTCGCCCATCAGACTGGCGGCGATGGCGCCGCCCTTGAGGATCAGCGTCGGTTTCACACCGAAAAACGCCGGACGCCAGAGCACCAGGTCGGCCCATTTGCCGACTTCGATCGAACCCACTTCATGACTGATGCCATGGGTGATCGCCGGGTTGATCGTGTATTTGGCGATGTAGCGCTTGGCGCGGAAGTTGTCGTTGCCTGCGCCATCCTGCGGCAGCGGGCCGCGCTGCTTTTTCATCTTGTCGGCGGTCTGCCAGGTGCGTGTGATGACTTCGCCGACGCGGCCCATGGCCTGGCTGTCAGAGCTGATCATTGAAAACGCGCCGAGGTCGTGGAGGATGTCTTCGGCGGCAATCGTCTCGCGGCGGATACGGCTTTCGGCGAACGCCACGTCTTCGGCAATGCTTGGGTCGAGGTGGTGGCAGACCATCAGCATGTCGAGGTGTTCGTCGATGGTGTTGCGGGTGAACGGCCGGGTCGGGTTGGTCGAGCTCGGCAGCACGTTAGGAAAACCGCAGGCCTTGATGATGTCCGGCGCATGGCCGCCACCGGCACCTTCGGTGTGATAGGTGTGAATGGTGCGGCCCTTGAACGCGCCGAGGGTGGTTTCGACGAAACCCGATTCGTTGAGGGTGTCGGTGTGTATCGCCACCTGCACGTCGTACTGGTCGGCGACGCTCAGGCAGTTGTCGATGCTCGCCGGAGTGGTACCCCAGTCTTCGTGCAGTTTGAGGCCGATGGCGCCGGCCTTGACCTGCTCGATCAGCGGCTCCGGCAGGCTGGCGTTGCCCTTGCCGGTGAGGCCGATGTTCATCGGGAATGCGTCAGCGGCCTGCAGCATCCGCGCCAGGTGCCACGGCCCGGAGGTGCAGGTGGTGGCGTTGGTGCCGGTCGCCGGCCCCGTGCCGCCGCCGATCATGGTGGTGACGCCGCTCATCAGCGCTTCTTCGATCTGCTGCGGGCAGATGAAGTGAATGTGCGTGTCGATGCCGCCGGCAGTGAGGATCATGCCTTCACCGGCGATCACCTCGGTGCTGGCGCCGATGGCGATGGTCACGTTGGGCTGTACGTCCGGGTTACCGGCCTTGCCGATCGCGGCGATGCGCCCGTCCTTGAGGCCGACGTCGGCTTTGACGATGCCCCAGTGGTCGATAATCAGCGCATTGGTGATCAGCGTGTCGACCACTTCGGCGGCGAGCAGCTGGCTCTGGCCCTGACCGTCGCGGATCACTTTGCCGCCGCCGAATTTGACTTCTTCGCCGTAGGTGGTGAAGTCCTTTTCGACTTCGATCCACAACTCGGTGTCCGCCAGGCGCACCTTGTCGCCGACGGTGGGGCCGAACATGTCGGCGTAGGCTTGACGCGAGATCTTCATGTGTTTGCCTTGGAATTCAATTGGTTTTGAGATCGTTCGCTGCGCTCACTTTCGCGAGCAGGCTCGCTCCCACAGGGGATTGGATTCCAGCTGGAGGAACTCGGTTTAATGTGGGAGCGGGCTTGCTCGCGAAGGGGCCAGAGCAGACACCGCATTACTTAGAGATCACCCATGACCCGCCCGGCAAAGCCGAACACCCGCCGATGCCCGGCGTACTCCACCAGCTCGACCTCGCGACTTTGCCCCGGCTCGAAGCGCACGGCGGTGCCGGCGGGGATGTTCAGGCGCATGCCACGGCTGGCCGCGCGATCAAAGGTCAGCGCGTCGTTGGTTTCGAAAAAGTGATAGTGCGAACCGACCTGGATCGGCCGGTCGCCGCTGTTGGCGACTTTCAGGCTGAGGGTGCGGCGGCCGACATTCAGTTCGATGTCGCCGGGCTGGATCTGGTACTGGCCGGGAATCATGGCCGGGCTCCTTGCAGAATCTTGTAGTAGAGGGCGGTCGGGCGATAGGTACCGTGCGGGTCGCAGGCATAGTCGGGAATTTCACCGGCACGGGTGTAACCCAGGGCCTTGTAGAAATCTTCGGCGGGCGAACCGGCCTCGGTGTCGAGGTAGAGCATGCCGCGTTTGTGTTTGGCCGCTTCAAGTTCCAGCGCATTCATCAATTGCTGACCGAGGCCGCGACGCCGCGCCTGTTCGCGCACCAGCAGTTTTTGCACCTCGGCACGATTGAGGCCGTTGGCCTTCTGGCACAGACCCAACTGCACGCTGGCCTGCACCTCTTCATCCTTGACCACCACCCAGAGCAACACGCTGCCCTTGTTCACTTGTTGCTGCACTTCATCGAAATAGGCGCGGGCCTGCGCGGCATCGAGGTCGGCCATGAAACCGACGCTGGCGCCATAACCCACGGCGTCGAGCAGCAGATCAATCAGGCCCTGACGATAGTGCGCAAAACTTTCCGCATTGACGCGTCGCAGTTGGGCGGGGTTCATCGCGTGTCACTCCTTGTTGGCGACCGGCGGCTGGGCGCCAGGGTTGAGAGTCAGTTGCATGAAGGTCAGATCGAGCCAGCGACCGAACTTGGTGCCGACTTGCGGCATTTGTCCGGTGATGCTGAAACCGGCGCGTTCATGCAGACGAATGGAAGCGGCATTGCCACTTTCGATGGCGGCGACCATCACATGCTTGTCGCAGGCTTTGGCCCGCTCGATCAGCACGCTCATCAATTGCGGGCCAAGGCCATTGCCGCGCTGGTCGCTACGGACGTAGACCGAGTGCTCGACGGTATGGCGGAAACCATCGAACGGCCGCCAGTCGCCAAAGGAAGCGTAGCCGAGCACAACGTTGTCGGCGTCGACGATCACCAGAATCGGGTAGGCCTGGGCCTGCCGGGCGCTGAACCACGCCTGGCGGTTGCCGAGGTCGACCGCCGATTCGTTCCAGATCGCCGTGGTGTTGAGCACCGCGTCGTTGTAGATGTCGCGGATTGCCGGCAGATCGGCATGCAGGGCATCGCGAATGGTGTAGGTCATGGCGCGGCCTCAGACGATCGGTTGGTGGACGGTGACCAGTTTGGTGCCGTCGGGAAACGTCGCTTCGACCTGGATCTCCGGGATCATTTCCGGGATGCCTTCCATCACCTGTTCACGGCTCAGCAGGGTGGTGCCGAAGTGCATCAGCTCGGCCACGGTCTGGCCGTCACGGGCGCCTTCGAGCAGGGCGGCGGAGATATAGGCCATGGCTTCCGGGTAGTTGAGCTTCACACCTCGGGCCAGTCGGCGTTCGGCGACGAGGCCGGCGGTGAAGATCAACAGCTTGTCTTTTTCGCGTGGGGTCAGGTCCATTGCGGGTATCCATCAGGGCAGTTTGAAAAATGTGCACAAATTTCCTGTGGGAGCGGGCTTGCTCGCGAAAGCGGCAGGTCAGCCCGCATCTGTGTGAATGACACACCGCCTTCGCGAGCAAGCCCGCTCCCACAATTGGATTGCATTTCAGGTGTTCCAGATTCGCGGGGGCTGGGCTTCGCGGCCTAGCAGAGCCGGGCGTAACAAACGCCATAAATCGATGAGCCAGGCACGGGCGAGCAATGCTTCTGACGCCAGACACCGAGCCACCAACAGGCCGGGCAACTGGGTCAGATCACCGCGCACCTCATGGCCCAGCGAGCGACAACGCTCCAGCAGCTCGGCATCGATTTCACCGCTCACCAACAGCGTCGCAAACACCGGATCGCCATCCAGACCGATCGGCGAATCCAGCAACCCGTCACCGCCAGTAATCCTCTGACGTTCGTGCCAGAGCAATCGCCCGTCACGGCGGATGTCCAGATGCGCTTGAAAGTGTCCGAGGTCGAAGCGCTCGCCACTGGCCGGTCGGCCCAGCGCCACCACGTCCCAGTAGAACAACCGCGCATCGCCTTCAAGCTCGATTGAGGTGGTGAGTTCAGCCTGAGCGGCGCTGTAGACGATGGTTTCCTGCGGCAGCCATTCCAGCGTCGCACCGGCAGCGACTTTCAGGTCAAGCTGCTGATACGCCGGCCCCGCTGCGCGATACCACTTGGCCGCGCCGGGGCTGGTGATCTGCGCCCAGGCGTCTGCTTCGACGCGGGCGCTGATATTCAGTCGATCACCCCCGGCGATCCCGCCCGGCGGGTGGACGATGATGTGCTGGCAGACCTCGGGGCCTTCGGCGTACAGGTGCTTTTGCACGCGCAACGGGCCAAGGTGCCGGCGTTGAACCGGGCGCGTGCAGTCGCCGAAGCGGGCGTAGGCCAGTTCCAGCTCGGCGTGCCAGCTCGGGGTAAACAGGGCAGTGGAAAGCGGTAAGTTCATGGTTTGTAATTATCGTTAGGAAGCTACAGATTAAATTGTTACCAGACCTCGTACACCCTCGGCCTCCATATTTTCACCGCGACCCTGCTGCACGATCTCGCCCCGGGACATCACCAGGTATTGATCGGCCAGCTCGGCGGCGAAGTCGTAAAACTGCTCCACCAGCAAAATCGCCATGTCGCCCCGCGCCGCGAGCTTCTTGATCACCGCGCCGATCTCCTTGATCACCGAGGGCTGGATGCCTTCGGTGGGCTCGTCGAGGATCAGCAAACGCGGACGACTGGCCAGTGCGCGCCCGATAGCCAGCTGCTGTTGCTGACCGCCGGACAGGTCGCCGCCGCGGCGCTGCTTCATTTGTAGCAGCACCGGGAACAATTCGTAGATGAAACCTGGTACTTCTTTCGCTTCGCTGCCGGGAAACCGTGACAGGCCCATCAGCAGATTCTCCTCCACCGTGAGCCGGCCAAAGATTTCCCGGCCCTGTGGCACATAGGCGATCCCGGCGTGTACCCGCTGGTGCGGCTTGAACGTGGTAATCGGTTGGCCTTCCCAGTTCACCACACCTTCCTTGGCCGGCAACAGGCCCATCAGGCATTTGAGCAGGGTGGTCTTGCCCACGCCGTTGCGCCCGAGCAGGCAGGTGACTTCGCCGACTTTTACGTCGAATGAGAGGCCACGGAGGATGTGGCTACCGCCGTAGTACTGGTGCAGCTTGTCGACTTGCAGCATTCTCAAAATCTCCTCAAATCGCTTGTAGGAGTGAGCCTGCTCGCGATAGCGGCGTGTCAGTCAACGCCGGCTTATCTGATACACAGCTATCGCGAGCAGGCTCACTCCTACAGTTTGGAAAGGTGTTTGCAGCTCAGCGGCCGAGGTAAACCTCGATCACCCGCTCGTTGTCCTGCACCTGCTCCAGCGACCCTTCGGCCAGCACGCTGCCCTGATGCAGCACCGTCACATGGTCGGCAATCGAGCCGACGAAGCCCATGTCGTGCTCCACCACCATCAGCGAATGCTTGCCGGCCAGCGACTTGAACAGCTCGGCGGTGAATTCGGTTTCGGCATCGGTCATGCCCGCCACCGGCTCGTCGAGCAGCAGCAGTTGCGGGTCCTGCATCAGCAACATGCCGATTTCCAGAAACTGTTTCTGCCCGTGGGACAGCAAGCCCGCCGGGCGATTGACCGAGGTGGTCAGGCGAATGGTGTCGAGCACTTCGCTGATCCGGTCTTTCTGCTCGCCGCTCAACTTCGCCCGCAGACTGGCCCACACCGACTTGTCGGTCTTCTGCGCCAGCTCCAGATTCTCGAACACGCTCAGCGCTTCGAACACTGTGGGTTTCTGGAACTTGCGACCGATGCCGGCCTGGGCAATCTGTACTTCGCTCATCTGCGTCAGGTCGAGGGTTTCGCCGAACCAGGCCTTGCCGTGGCTGGGGCGGGTCTTGCCGGTGATCACGTCCATCAGCGTGGTCTTGCCCGCGCCGTTGGGGCCGATGATGCAGCGCAGTTCGCCGACACCGATGTACAGGTTCAGATTGTTCAGCGCACGGAAGCCGTCGAAGCTGACGCTGATGTCTTCCAGGGTCAGGATCGTGCCGTGGCGGGTATCGAGGCCCGGGCCGACGCGTTGGCCGAGGCCGATCGAGTCACGGCTGGTGCCTTCGTCCTTGTTCGGTTCCACGGGGAAAAACGCTGGTTCGAGCATGAATTCAGCACTCGCAGTGACTCTCATTGTTCACCTCGTTTCTTCAGCAGGCCGATCACGCCTTTGGGCAAATACAACGTCACGACGATGAACAGCGCGCCGAGGAAGAACAGCCAGTATTCAGGGAAGGCCACGGTGAACCAGCTCTTCATGCCGTTGACCACACCGGCACCGAGCAGCGGCCCGATCAGCGTGCCGCGACCGCCGAGGGCGACCCATACCGCCGCCTCGATCGAGTTGGTCGGCGACATTTCGCTCGGGTTGATGATCCCCACTTGCGGCACGTACAGGGCCCCGGCCAGACCGCACAGCACCGCGCTCAAGACCCAGACGAACAGTTTGAAACCGCGCGGGTCGTAGCCGCAGAACATCAGGCGGTTTTCTGCATCGCGCAGCGCGGTCAGCACCCGGCCGAACTTGCTCTGTGCAAGACGCCAGCCGATGAACAGACTTGCCACCAGCAACAAAACCGTCGCCAGAAACAGCACCGCGCGAGTGCCGGGTTCAGTGATGCCGAAACCGAGAATCGTGCGGAAATTGGTGAAGCCGTTGTTGCCGCCGAAGCCGGTCTCGTTGCGGAAAAACAGGAGCATCCCGGCGAAGGTCAGGGCCTGGGTCATGATCGAGAAATACACACCCTTGATCCGCGAACGGAAGGCGAAGAAGCCGAACACCAGCGCCAGCAGACCCGGTGCCAGTACCACCAGACACATCGACCAGATAAAGCTGCTGGTGCCGCTCCAGTACCACGGCAACTCCGTCCACGACAGAAAGGTCATGAACGCCGGCAAACCATCACCGGCGGCCTGTCGCATCAGGTACATGCCCATCGCATAACCGCCGAGGGCGAAGAACAGGCCGTGGCCCAGCGACAGCAGCCCGGCATAACCCCAGACCAGATCCAGCGCCAGGGCGACGATGGCGTAGCAGAGGATTTTGCCAACCAGCGTCAGGGTGTAGGCGGAAACATGCAGTGCGCTGTCCGCCGGCAACAGTGAGAGCAGCGGCAGGGCGATCAGCAGCGCGAGGATCACTGCGCCGATGGCGAGGGTGACTTTCGGCCCGGCCTTTTGCGTGGCCGTGACAAGTAGAGGCTGGTTCATCAGTCGATCACCCGTCCTTTCAGTGCGAAGAGGCCTTGCGGACGTTTCTGGATGAACAGAATGATCAGCGCGAGGATCAGGATCTTGCCGAGTACCGCACCGATCTGCGGTTCGAGAATCTTGTTGGCGATGCCCAGCCCGAACGCAGCGAGCACGCTGCCGGCGAGTTGCCCGACGCCACCGAGCACCACCACCAGAAACGAGTCGATGATGTAGCTCTGGCCCAGGTCCGGGCCGACGTTGCCGATCTGACTCAGCGCCACGCCACCGAGGCCGGCAATGCCCGAGCCGAGGCCGAAGGCGAGCATGTCGACGCGCCCGGTCGGCACGCCGCAGCAGGCGGCCATGTTGCGGTTCTGCGTGACCGCACGGACGTTGAGGCCGAGGCGGGTCTTGTTCAGCAGCAGCCAGGTCAGCACCACCACGAACAAAGCGAAAGCGATGATCACGATGCGGTTGTACGGCAGCACCAGATTCGGCAGCACTTGAATCCCGCCGGACAGCCACGCCGGGTTCGCCACTTCAACGTTCTGCGCGCCGAACAGCAGGCGCACCAACTGAATCAGCATCAGGCTGATGCCCCAGGTGGCGAGCAGGGTTTCCAGCGGTCGGCCGTAGAGATGACGAATCACCGTGCGCTCCAGCGCCATGCCGATTGCCGCCGTGACGAAGAACGCCACCGGCAGCGCGATCAGCGGGTAGAACTCGATGGCTTGCGGGGCGTAGCGCTGGAACAGCAACTGCACTACGTAGGTCGAGTAGGCGCCAAGCATCAGCATCTCGCCGTGGGCCATGTTGATCACCCCGAGCAGGCCGAAGGTGATCGCCAGACCGAGGGCCGCGAGCAGCAGGATTGAGCCGAGGGACATGCCGCTGAACGCCTGACCCAACACTTCGCCGATCAGCAGTTTGCGCTTGACCTGAGCCAGACTGGTTTCGGCGGCGGTGCGCACCCCGGCATCGCTTTCCACGCCGGGTTCGAGCAGGCCTTCGAGGCGCGTGCGGGCCAGCGGATCGCCGGTTTCGCCGAGCAGGCGCACGGCGGCCAGACGCACCGCCGGATCGCTGTCGACCAGCTGCAGATTGGCCAGCGCCAGGCTCAGGGCGGCGTGGACGTTCTCGTCTTTTTCGCCAGCCAGTTGCTGGTCGAGGAATTTCAGCTGCGCGGGTTTCGCGCTTTTCTGCAATTGCTGCGCGGCAGTCAGACGGGTTTTGGCGTCGGCGGCGAGCAATTGGTGGCTGGCCAACGCGGTGTCGATCAGACCCCGCAGGCGGTTGTTCAGGCGCAGGGTTTTCGGCTGGCCGTCGAGGGTCAATTCGCCTTGTTGCAGGGCGTTGATCAGCTCGACACGCGCCGGCTCGGGCTGCGCGGCCCAGGCTTCCAGCAGTCTGGCTTGCTGCACGGGATTGGCGGCGACGAAGTCTTCGGCGTCACCGGCAAAGGCAGTCATCGGCAACAGCAGTGCGATGGCGAGGATGAAGCGGTATAGGGTAGTCGGCATAAAGAGTCGCCTTGCGCGGACTAATGGTGGGAGCGGGCTTGCTCGCGAAAGCGGTGTGTCAGCTTGCATATAAGTTGAATGACGAACTGCTTTCGCGAGCAAGCCCGCTCCCACAGGGGGAGTATGTCGGACTGAAAGTCTTACCAGCCCGACACCCAATGGCTCAGTTGCTCTTCACCGCATAATCCGGCTTCTTGTCGTTGCCATCGATAAACGGACTCCAAGGCTGGGCGCGGATCGGGCCTTCGGTCTGCCACACGACGTTGAACTGACCGTCGTTCTGGATCTCGCCGATCATCACCGGTTTGTGCAGGTGGTGGTTGGTCTTGTCCATGGTCAGGGTGTAACCGGACGGCGCGGCGAAGGTCTGGCCGGCCAGCGCTTCGCGAACTTTGTCGACGTCGGTGGACTTGGCTTTTTCCGCTGCCTGCGCCCACATGTGGATGCCGACGTAAGTGGCTTCCATCGGGTCGTTGGTCACCGCTTTGTCGGCGCCCGGCAGGTTGTGTTTCTTCGCGTAAGCCTTCCAGTCAGCGACGAACTTCTTGTTCACCGGGTTCTCCACGGACTCGAAGTAGTTCCACGCCGCAAGGTTGCCCACCAGCGGTTTGGTGTCGATGCCGCGCAGCTCTTCTTCACCCACCGAGAACGCCACCACCGGTACGTCGGTAGCCTTCAGGCCCTGGTTGGCCAGCTCTTTGTAGAACGGCACGTTGGAGTCGCCGTTGACCGTGGAGATCACCGCTGTCTTGCCGCCGGCGGAGAACTTCTTGATGTTGGCGACGATGGTTTGATAGTCGCTGTGACCGAACGGGGTGTAGACCTCTTCGATGTCCTTGTCGGCCACGCCTTTGGAGTGCAGGAACGAGCGCAGGATCTTGTTGGTGGTGCGCGGGTAGACGTAGTCGGTGCCGAGCAGGAAGAAACGCTTGGCGCTGCCGCCTTCTTCGCTCATCAGGTATTCCACCGCCGGAATCGCCTGTTGGTTCGGTGCGGCGCCGGTGTAGAAGACGTTCGGCGACATCTCTTCGCCTTCGTACTGCACCGGGTAGAACAGCAGGCCGTTGAGTTCTTCGAACACCGGCAGCACCGATTTACGCGACACCGATGTCCAGCAACCGAACACCACGGCGACCTTGTCCTGGGTCAGCAACTGCCGGCCTTTTTCGGCAAACAGTGGCCAGTTGGATGCCGGGTCGACTACCACCGGTTCGAGCATCTTGCCGTTCACCCCGCCCTTGGCGTTGATCTCGTCGATGGTCATCAGCGCCATGTCTTTGAGCGACGTTTCGGAGATCGCCATGGTCCCGGACAACGAATGCAGAATCCCCACCTTGATGGTCTCGGCGGCCTGGACAGTCCAGGTCATGCCCATCGCGGCAATGGATGCCGTGAGTGTGAAAGCCTTGATCAAACTGCGACGCTTCATTGTGCGATCTCCATGAACGTTAAAGTTTTTTATGGTTGGCAGATGCGGACGACTGAAGGTGTGTTTTGCAAGGGCTGTGCCCGGTCGGGATCGGGCAGGAAAATGTCGGTTTAGAGCGGTTGCGCGTTGATGGGATGCACCATGAAGGAACGAGTCGCGTGTGACGGTGCATTCGTGTGCGCCAGATTAGGGCGCCGATTTCGCAAACAGTGCCATTCACTGTGGGAGCGGGCTTGCTCGCGAATGCGGTGGGTCATTCAAAAATGAAGTTGGCTGGCACGGCCTCTTCGCGAGCAGGCTCGCTCCCACAGTTTTTTATGTTTGTTGTGTCAGCGGCGGCGCATCAGGCCGATGAAGAACAGACCGCCGATAGCCGCGGTGGCAACGCCGATGGGCAGGTCTTCCGGCGCGATCAGAGTTCGCGCGGCAACATCGACCCACACCAGAAACAGGCTGCCGAGCAGTACGCAGGTCGGCAGCAGTCGGCGGTGTTCGGCGCCGACCAGACGCCGGGCAATGTGCGGCACCATCAGCCCGACAAAACCGATCGAGCCACTGATCGACACCAGCACCCCGGTCATCAACGAGGCGATCACAAACACCCGCAGGCGCACCGCGCGGGCATTCAGGCCGAGGGTGACGGCGGTCTGTTCGCCGGCCATCAGTGCGTTCAATGGCCGGGCCATGCCCAATAGCAGACCGAGGCCGAGCAACACGCTCAGCGCCGGTATTGTCAGCAACTCCCAGCGCGCCAGGCCAAGGCCGCCGAGCATCCAGAACATCACCGCCGAACTGGCGCGGTGGTCGCCCATGAACAGCAGCAGGTTGGCGATCGCCATCATTACGAACGACACCGCCACGCCGCACAGCAGCAGGCGATCGCTGTCGAGCCGACCCTGACGGTTGGCAATGCCCAGCACCAGAAACATGCTCAGCAACGCACCGATGAAAGCAGCAATCGGCAAGGTCAGCAGACCGACGATCTCACCTATGTGCAGCACCACGATCACTGCGCCGAGTGTCGCGCCGGAGGTGACGCCGAGCAGGTGCGGATCGGCAAGAGGATTGCGCGTCACCGCTTGCAGCACCGCGCCAATCAACGCCAACCCGGCACCGACCAACGCCCCGAGCAACATGCGCGGCACACGGATCAGCCAGACGATGTGTTCCTGCCCGGCGCTCCAGCTCACCTCGCCGAAACCCAAGGTCTTGTGCAGCAGAATCCGCCAAACCACGTCCACCGGCACCCGCGCCGGACCAAAGCCGAGCGACACCACGCACGACACCAGCAACAGGGCGCCGAGGGCTATCAGCAACAAGGCGTAGCGACGGTCGATCATTCGCCGTGGAATCCTTTGGCCAGGGTTTCCACCGCCAGCACGTTATCGATCCCCGGCGTGGCCTGCACGTAAGGGATGACGATGAAGCGCTGGTTCTTGATCGCATCGACCGATTGCAGCGCCGGGTTCTTCAGCAGAAATTCGATCTTCTGTTCAGCGGTGATTTCGCTGTAGTCGACGATCACGATCACCTGCGGATTGCGTTCGACCACGGTCTCCCAGTTGACCCTCGTCCAGCTCGCGTCGACGTCGTCGAGAATGTTGCGCCCGCCTGCAGCATCAATCAGCGCCTGCGGCATGCCGAGACGCCCGGAAGTCATGGCGCGGTCTTCGCCGCTGTCGTAGAGAAACACGCGCGGCTTGTCGGCGGGCAGGTCTTTGCGGATCTCGGCGACCTGATTCTGCATGTCGGCAATCAGTGCGTTGGCGCGATCCTGCACGTCGAAAATTTTCCCGAGGTTGCGCAGGTCGTTGTAGGTGTCGTCCAGTGTCGCCGCCGGGCGCTTCATCACGAAGGCGCAGGATTCGGTCAGCTCATACACGTTGATGCCCAGCGGTTGCAGGGTCTGCGGCGTGAGGTCGCCGCCGACGCGCATGCCGTAATCCCAGCCGGCGAAGAAAAAATCAACGTTGGCGTTGAGCAGGGTTTCCACCGATGGATATTTCGCAGCCAGCTCCGGCAAACCGTCGAGCAACGACTGCATCTCGGGCGTCACCGACTTCCAGCCGCTGACGCCGCTATAACCGGCCATGCGTGATTTGAGACCGAGGGCGAGCATCATCTGGGTCATGTTGATGTCGTGGCTGACCGCGTGTTTCGGCGCTTCGTTGAAGGTCACTTCGCGGTTGCAGCTATGGATGGTCAACGGGTATTTCGTGGCTTCGGCGAAAGCCTGGGCACTGCACAACAAAAGAGCGACGCAAAGCAGGGAACGCACAGTCATGGTCGGGTTATCCAGGTGATTCGCGGGTAGCCGTGGAGGGGATGGGAATCGATCAACGCCTCGACGCCGAACACGTCGCGCAGCAGCTCGGTGGTGAGTACCTGTTGCGGCGTGCCGCTGGCGACGATCCGCCCGTGGTTGATCACGTACAGTCGGTCACAGAACGCGGCGGCCAGGTTCAGGTCGTGAATGCTGGCGAGGGTGCCGATCTGCAGACGTTTGACCAGTTGCAGCAGTTCGAGCTGATAACGCGGGTCGAGGTGGTTGGTCGGCTCGTCGAGGATTAGCAATTGCGGTTGCTGAGTCAGGGCGCGGGCAAGGATCACCCGCTGCTTCTCACCGCCGGACAGGGTGGCGAACGCATGGTCTTCGAAGCCGTCGAGGCCGACGGATTTGAGCGCTTGCGTCGCCAGATTGCGATCTTCCAGCGTGTCGCCATCGAACAGGCCTTTGTGCGGCGTGCGACCCATGGCGACCACTTCTTCGACGGTCAGGCCAAAGGCATCGGGGAATTCCTGCAAAACCACGGCGATGCGTTTCGCGCACCAGCGCGAGGACTGTTTCCACACGTTGTGGTGATCGAGTCTGACCTCTCCGCTTTCCGGCTGGCTGAAGCGATAGGCGCAGCGCAGCAGGCTGGTCTTGCCGCTGCCGTTGGGACCGATCAGCCCGACAAACTCACCGGCGGCCACCTGCAACGAGGCGTCACGCAGCTGGAACTGGTGATGGCAGTGGCCGTGGCCCAGAGGAGTCCAGGCGAGGTTGGCGAGGGTCAGTGAGGTCATCTTCTACTCTGAAATATCGGGTGTTGCTGATGACGCCTTCGCGAGCAAGCCCGCTCCCACAGTGGATCGCATTTCAATGTGGGAGCGGGCTTGCTCGCGAAGGGGCCGGTGAATCAAAAGGTGTAATCGGCCGTGACGAAGAACGATCTCGGCTCGCCGAGAATCCACTGCTGGCCCGCATTGTATTGGCTTTGTGCGTACTGGCGGTCAAACAGATTGTTCAGCTGTAGACCGAGCGTGGTGTTGCGCAGGGCTTGCCACGACAGCGTCGCATCGACCACGGTGTAACTCGGCAGCTCGTTGCGGTTGGCCATGTCGGCGTAACGCGCATCGACATAACGCATGCCGGCCCCGGCCTTCAGATCATCACTGAGGTTTTTGTTCAGCCACAGATTGGCGGTGCGCCGTGGCACATCCACCGGGCGATTGCCGTTGTACGACAGGGTTTGCCCGTTGACCACTTCGGAGAAATCATCGTACCTGGCCTTGACAATCGCCGCGTTGGCCTGCAGTTGCCAGGCGTGCGGCAGTTGCAGATCGAGGCTGGCTTCCAGGCCGTTGGACGATTGCTGGCCGACTTGCTGCTTGAGCGTCGGATTACCCGGATCGTCGGTCAGCAGTTTCTTTTTGACGATGCGATAGGCCGCCAGGGTGAACTCGCCGCGCTGATCCCAGAACAACTGTTTCATGCCGATTTCTGTCTGGCGCGCGGTCGACAGGTCGTATTGCTGCTGGCTCGGACTGAGGGATATCAGGCCGCCGATGCCGTCGGTGCTGGTCGCGACCTGACCGTAGAACGAAGTCTCGGGCGTCAGGGCAAACACTAGTCCGGCCTTCCAGTTGTTGCCGGTCAGGGTCTTGTCGCTCTGGCTGTCGTCGATCAGATTGTTGCGATCAACGTGCACGTAATCACGGCGCACGCCGGTCACCAGCGACCAGCGCTCGCTCAGTTGCGTGCGGTTTTCAGCGAACACTGACATCTGTTTGGTGGTGCTGTCGAACTGGTCGCGGTACGGGTTGGCGCTTTCGAAATAGCCCGGTTGCGGGTGATACAGATCCAGCGCCTGACCGTTCGGCAGCACATCGTTGAACGGCGAGTTGCTATTGAGCTGGAAGCGGATGCGGTTGTAATCGACGCCGGTCACGGTCTGGCTGTCGAGGCCGAACAGCGAGTGCTTGAAGGTGAAGGTCTGGCGGTCGCCGACCTGCTCCTGCTGATGGCCGATGCCGAAGTAGCCACTGCGGCTGAGCTGTTGCGTGGCGGTGTCGAAGTTGTAGTTTTCGGCGTTCTGCCAGCGGCGCTGGGCCTTGAGGTAGTACAGCTCGTTGCTGGCACTGACGGCGTCGTTGATCTGCCAATCGGTGGTCAGGCGCGTCCACTGATCGTTGTAGTGCTGCTGGTCGTCGCGCACGTTGTAGTTCTTGTTGCGCAGGCTGTCCTGCAATCGGCCATTTGTCAGCGGCGTGCCGAAGTAGTTCTGCGGGCGCTGATCGCCGTAGTCGTGGGCGAGGGTGAAGGCCAGGTCGTCGGTGGCCTGCCAGCGCAGGGCGGCGCTGATGAAGTCGCTTGATGAATCACCGCGATCGATCCAGCCGTTGCTGCGCAGGCGATTGAGATTGAGGCGATAGCTCAGGGTGTCGCTCAGCGAGCCGCCGCTGTCGAACGCCTGCTGCTGACTGTCGTAGGAACCGTAGCCGAGGCGCAGGTGATTTTCGATTTCACCCTCGAACGGTTTCTTCGGAATCACGTTGACCACCGCGCCGGTCGCGCCTTCGCCGTACAGCACCGACGCCGGACCGCGCAGTACGTCGACGCGCTGCACCGACCAGGTGTCGACCGGAAAGGTCACGGTGCCCATGCCGGTGTACATGCGGTTACCGTCATACAACTGCATCACCGAACTCTGCCCGGTAAAACCGCGTGCCTGCAACGAGGTGCCGCCATCGCCCGGGGTGCCGGTGCGGCTGATGCCGGTGCTGCGCGACACGGCGTCCTGCACGCTGCGATCACCACGGGCGCGAACCTGCTCGCCGCTGAGGCTTTCGACGCTGGCCGGAGTTTCCATGGCTGTCAGGTTCAGACGCGAACCGGCGGTGGTCGGCGTGGTCAGGCTGACGTTTTCGTCATCCATGGCCGGGGCGCTGATGGTGCCGGTGGGCAGAGTCAGCGGTTGGCCATCGGCGTTGGCGTTGTTCAGGGTGAACAGGCAGAGGCTGGACAAGAGGTACTTGTTCATCGGGACGGTGAATCACTTCTTCAAAAGAAAGCCCGCCACTTGTGGTGGCGGGCAGAGCGGCCTATTTGTGTTACACAGTAACACTAAAAAATGCCGAAGTTTAAGTCCCGGCAGTTTAAAGATCTGTCTGAAACGCGCATCTCGCCTGCTTCACGTTGAAGTTGAGGCAGATTCAGCTTGGCGGCCCAGACGCGACAACAGCAGCCGATCCAGCAGCCAGACCAGCACCAGCGAAGCGCCCACCAGCGGAAAGATCACGGCCAGAGCGAGCATGATCGCCACGCCGGTTTTCCATTTCGGCAGGTCATGGCGCAGCGGCGGCACGCCGAACTTGCCCTGCGGACGCCGCTTCCACCAGATCACCACACCGCTGACGGCGCTGAGCAGAATCATCAGGCAGATCAGCAGCACGACAATCTGGTTGAAGGTGCCGAACATCTTGCCCTCATGCAGCATCACACCGATTTCCGTGGCCCGTGCCACCGCGCCGTACTGCTCGAAACGCACATCAGCGAGGACCTTGCCGGTGTACTGATCGACATGCAGGGTCGCGTCGTTGCGCGGGTCGTCGGCGAACACGGCAATGGTGAACACACCGGTTGCGGTGGTCGGCAGGGTGATGCTGTAGCCCGGTTCGACCTTGCGTTCAATGGCGATGTTCTGCACCTCTTGCAGGCTGATCGCG
Organism: Pseudomonas sp. AM14(2022); assembly: GCF_036346455.1. Taxonomy (NCBI): domain Bacteria; kingdom Pseudomonadati; phylum Pseudomonadota; class Gammaproteobacteria; order Pseudomonadales; family Pseudomonadaceae; genus Pseudomonas; species Pseudomonas sp. AM14(2022). The sequence goes on along the minus strand of NZ_JAOTNY010000011.1, from coordinate 98,368 downwards.
GGTGCGGCGGGACCGTGTTGCATGCCGCCGTGGGCCATGTGTTCGGCGTGGTCGCCGGACATCGGCATCGGCGTGTTTTCCATTGCCCATGGCACGGTCTGGCGCGCGGCGTTATTGAGGCTGCCGGCCTCGACGTCGGAGGTCGGCACGTTGTTCCACATCGCGGCCGGGAACACGTTCCACACTTGGGCGTACTGCTTGCCCCAGAAACCGGTCCAGGTCATGCCGCTGAGCAGCATCACCAGCAGCAATGCCGCGCCCCAGAACCCGGTGACCGCGTGCAGATCACGCCACAATACGCGACCGCGACTGTTCAGGCGTGGCCACAGAATCCCCGCCGCCTGACCGCGCGGCCACCACAGAAACACCCCCGACACCACCAGCACCACGCCCCAACCGGCGGCGAGTTCGATCAGGCGGTCACCGAGCGTGCCGATCATCAACTCGCCGTGAATGGCGCGGGCGACGGCTTGCAGATTTTTCTTCGCATCCTGCTCGCCAAGGATGTCGCCGTGGTACGGGTCGATGAACACATTGAGTTCATGACCCTCATTCTTCACGACAAACTGAGCGCTGCGTTCGGCGTTGGCCGGCGGCAGGTACTGGGTGATCTGGCCTTGTGGATAAGCGCTTTTCACCCGTTGCAGCAGATCATCGGCCGGCACCATGTGATGCCCGGCGGGGACGTTGAGCAGGCTGCTGTACATCAGCGAATCGAGCTGCGGTTTGAACAGGTAAATGATGCCGGTCAGGGCCAGCATTACCATGAACGGCGCGACGAATAGGCCGGCATAGAAATGCCAGCGCCACGCCATGTTGTAGAAATTCGGTTTGGGCTTTTGCATCACGTTTGCTCCGCTTGGCTTGGATCTTTTCTTTGTTCTGTATGGGGAGTTTCACCACTGCACTCCTGTGGGAGCGGGCTTGCTCGCGAAAGCGTCGTGTCAGGCGCCACCCATGCTGGATGTACCGCCGTCTTCGCGAGCAAGCCCGCTCCCACAAGGGCAGGGCGTGCCGCTCGGTTAGAAACTCATATCAACCTTGGTCCAGAGCGTGCGCCCCGGCTCATTGATCGCTTGCGGGTCGTTGGCCGGGTAGCCGAAGCCGGCGTTACCGGCCAGATTCAGATGCTCGGCGTAAGCCTTGCCGAACAGGTTGTCGACGCCGGTGCTGACCTTCCAGTTTTTGTTGATCCGGTAGGCGCCGTTGAGCGAGAACACGCCAAAGCCGCCGCTCTTGTCGTAGTCCTTGCCGACCACGTTGCCCTTGTTCTGGTCGATGCGGTTTTGCGCCGCGACCACGCGCCACAGCGCCCCGGCGCTCCAGTTGTCTTCGCTGTAGGTCAGGCCGAAACGCGCATCCAGCGGCGGCATTTGCGGCAGGGCCTTGCCGTCGCTGCTGTTCTTGCCCCAGGCGTAAGCCAGGGTCGCGTCGGCTTTCCAGTTATCGGTGAGTTTGTAGGCGGCACCGAGCTCGCCACCCATGATCCGCGCGTCGATGTTTTCCGCGCGCGAAGTGCTCATGCCCATCATCGTCGGTGTGTAGTCGAACAGGATGTAGTCGCGCACCACACCGATGTAGCCCGAGGCCCAGGCTTCGAGTTCGGCAGTCTTGTAGTTCACGCCGAAGTCGAACTGGGTGGTTTTCTCCGGTTTGATCGAGTCGAACGCATTCAGCGAGCCGGCCGGGCCGGACTTCGGTGAAAACAGCTCCCAGTAATCCGGGAAGCGCTGCGCGTGACCGAGGCCGGCGTACAGCGTGGCCGGGCTGTCAGCGAGGTCATGCTCGTAACGCACGAAGCCGCTTGGCAGGGTGTCGGCGCGGGTCTCGTCGGCGGTCGGATTTGGCCGGCTCATCATTCCCGAACCAATGCGCTGCCGGTAATCCTTGGCCGAAGCACGGTCGACCCGGGCGCCGGTAATCAGCCGATCACGGTCGGCGGCGTACCAGGTCATTTCGCTGAACACGCCGTAGTTATGGAAATCGGCGTCCTTGGTGTACGGCTGATCCTTGTAGGTGTCGATGCCCATGCCACTGCGCTGGCGATGCTCGTTGGTCTGCGCATCGAGACCGGTGATCAGCTGGATGTCGGCCCAGCGCCAGGTTGCCTTGATCCGCGCGCCGAGGGTGCGCCGGTCGACGTTGGAGGCCATGGGCCCCGCCATCATCCCGGTGCCGGATGGGGTGCGCAGGCTGTAGTTGTCCATCACGTGGTCGGCGTAGTTGTAGTAGACCTGCGCTTCGAGTTTCTCCAGTACGTCGGTGATGTTGGATTTTTCGAAGCGCAGGCCGAGGCTTTCGCGCAGGAACTGCGAACCGTCCATGCCGCGCCCGGCGTAGCGCGCTTCGCCGTCGCCCTTGCCGGCGGTGAGTTCGATCAGGGTGTCGGCGTCCGGGGTCCAGCCGAGCGCGATGTCACCGTTCCACTTGTCGTAGCGCGACGGCACGCTGTCGTTGTTGCCGTCGCGATAGTCGTCGGAGTGCGCGGTATTGCCGATTACCCTTACGTAGCCCAATGGCCCGCCGGCAGCGGCGTCGACAACTTTGTCGAAGCGTCCGTTGGAGCCGGCCAGCACGCTGGCATTCACCCGCGTGCCGAGTTCGCCGAAGCTTTCCGGCTCACGGTCGAAGAGGATCGTGCCGGCCGATGCGCCCGGCCCCCAGAGTACGGTTTGCGGGCCCTTGATCACCGTGAGTTTGTCGTAGGTTTCCGGCGAGATGTACGAGGTCGGCGCGTCCATCCGCCCGGGGCAGGCGCCGAGCAGCATGCTGCCGTTGGTGAGAATGTTCAGGCGCGAACCGAACATCCCGCGCAGCACCGGATCACCGTTGGTGCCGCCATTGCGCACCAGGGCGAAGCCGGGAATGGTCTTCAGGTAATCGCCGCCGTCACTGGCCGGCACCGGCTGACGCGGATCCTTGGGGTTGGTGACGATGGTCAACGGCGAGCTGGGAGCGATCGCGGTGATCACCGTCGGGCTGAGTTCATCAACGTGACCGGCGTGGTCATCGGCCAGCACCAACGGCGACAGCAGGACGCCGCAAAGGACGGCGGTGGCGTGCGAGAAACCAATGCGCGATGCGTTCAGCGCGAAAGACGCCTGGGCAGAACCCGAGCGTGGAACAGCAGAAAACCTGGACATGACAATTTCCATCAAACAGTCGTAAACGACACGGCCGGCAGCCTGAAGCTGTCTTCTCAACCGTGTGCAATCAAAGGTGCGGTGTTTACGCCGTGATGGGCGGGGCGCGGGTGCGGGCGCCGGGGAAGAAGGTCTGCCGGGCATGGCCCAGACGCGGGGAGGGCGGGGTGAAGGTGTTGACGTGGGCAATGCTGAACGTGGCGAACGTGCCGCCACCGGTCAGCGCCGGGCAATTGAACAGCAGGCTGCAATAACCGCACTTTTCCCATAGGGCGTGGTGCGAGGATTGTGGCAGGCAGTGTTCGGCAGCCGGTTGTGCGCCGTGCGCGGCGTGATCCATGCCCGGCATGTCCATCGCCATGTCCATGCTCATCGGCATGGAAGTCGAGGCGTGCTGATCCATCGGCATCGACTGAGAAATCAGCGGGCCGATGAAGATCATCAACATGGCGAACAGGGCGATCCAGCTACCGCGGGTCAGAGTCTGGCTCTGGCGATGCAGGCGGGATGCCCCGGCGCGTTGCAGGCGCACGGGCGTGGTCAGCCGGATCGGTTACTGGGCGTGATCGTGTGCCTGGGTATCTTGCGGAGGTTTCTTCTGCACCGCGACTTCGACGGTGACGTTACCGGCCTTCTCGAAATGCAGGGTCAGCGGGAAGCGTTTGCCGTCGCTGAGCAGGCTGCGGTCTTTCGGGTTGAGCAGCATCACGTGATAGGCCATCGGCGCGAATGTGACCTTGCCGCCGGCAGGAATCACCACGTTGGGCACCTGCTGCATCTTCATCAGATCGCCCTGCATCACGTGCTCATGGAGTTGCGCTTCGGCGGTGATTGGCGAGTCGACGCTGAGCAGGCGGTCGTCGGTCTTGCCGGGATTGCTGATCACGAAATAAGCCGCGACGGTCGGCGCGTTGGGCGGCAGCTCCTGCGACCACGGGTGAGCGATTTCCAGCTCGCCGGCCTTGTATTCGTGGGCATGGGCGAAGCACGCCGGCAGCAACAGCGCAGCGATGACGAAGAGTTTGTTCAACATGGCAGTTCTCCAGAACGATTTGATACGCAGGTCAATTGCGAGAACAAATCAAACCAGAGGCGAGGCGCGGGGATTAAGGCTCGGCCATTGCTGGCGCGGTGTCGGTGTTTGCAACGAGGGCGGCGCCACGCTGCGATTGCTTTCGTAACGGGCGAAATACAGCTGCGGCGTATGGCCCGGCAACGCCACCAGCGGCGCGGAACCCGAGCAGCACCAGCAATGCTGCATGTTGGAATGGCTGTCGTTGGACGGGGCTTTCTGCTCCGAGGTGCCGATGTTGATCGCCACCATCTTCGTCCCGCTGCCGGTGCAGAAACTGCTCCACAGCAACTGTTCGGCCGGTGAACTGGCCGCCTGCGCCATCGCCCCGGTCATCGGCATGGCGAGCATGTTGAACAGCACTGCGAAGCAGGCGATCCAGGCAAATGCAAGCCGGTGTCGGTTCATGGGACAGATCCGTTGGGTGGGCGATCAGGCGCGGGCTATTTAGCCTGATCAGGGCCGATAAGTAAAAAGGCGTCGTGCGGTATGGTGTCGCAGATCAATCACACCGCGACGGCGTGCAATCTCAAACCCAAAGCCTTCATGACCTTCATGATAGTTGCGAATTCGGGGTTACCAGTGCTGCTCAGCGCTTTATAGAGACTTTCACGACCCAGGCCAGCATCACGTGCCACCTGTGTCATGCCCTGGGCTCGGGCTATGTCATTCAGTGCTGCACGGATGAGTACGCCATCGCCTTCATCATCATCAAAGCAAGCGTCCAGATAAGCCGCCATGTCCTCGGGGGTTTTAAGGTACTCGGCGGCGTCGAAACGGGTGAATTTTTCGGTCATGACTTACTCCTCATTACCGATGCTATGTGCCATTTGTACGGCGCGCTTGATATCACGCCGTTGTGTCGATTTGTCGCCGCCGATCAACAGCAGATAAATCACTTCGTCTCGACGAGTGAAGTACATCCTGTAACCAGGGCCGTAGTGAACACGCATTTCGTAAACGGTGTCACCGACAAATCCGCAATCGCCAAAGTTGCCATGTTCGGCTGCTCGAAGTCTGGAGATGATTCGGCCTTTGCCGATGATGTCTTTCAACGAGTCGAGCCATTCGGAAAATATACGGGATCGTTCAAGTTCGATCATGTCAGGATTGTATTCCTTGGGATACAGTCTGGCAAGCCGCTTTTTAGCGCTTGTCTGTCTGTATGGATTAAAGGAACCGAAGTATTGGGTGAGGGGATAGCTAGGGACAGTCGGCTGCTTCTTCAAATCAAGCCGGCTAATTCGCAGAAAAATTCGAAATCAGGAAAATTCTGACGTAAGCAGGGAAGCGAGGACTTCAGACGTCGTCAGAAACTCCCGATCAACTCCCGGCAATACCGGCCGCTTCAACACCATCACCGGCACCCCCAACTCCCGCGCTACTTCCAGCTTCGGCTCGGTCGCGGTGCTGCCGCTGTTCTTGCTGATCAGCACATCGATCTGCCGGCGTTCGAACAACGCTCGTTCTTCCTCAAGCAGAAACGGCCCACGGGCGCCGATGACTTCGCAGCGTTCGTTACCGGGATAAGCGTCGAGGGCGCGCAGGGTCCAATACTGGTTGGCAGGGATTTCGTCGAGGTGTTGCAGCGGTTCGCGGCCGAGGGTGAACAGCGGGCGGCGGAACGGTTTGAGGGCTTCGATCAGTTCGGCCCAGTCGCTGACTTCACGCCAGTCGTCGCCCGGCTGCGGCTGCCATGCGGGGCGGCGCAAGGCCCAGCAGCGGATGCCGGCGAGTTGTGCGGCGATGGCGGCGTTGTGGCTGATTTGCGCGGCGTAAGGGTGGGTCGCATCGAACAGCAGGTCGATGCCTTCAGCGCGAATGAATTGCGCCAGACCTTCGGCCCCGCCGTAGCCGCCGACGCGCACCTGGCAGGTCAGGTCGGTCGGCACCCGGCCCACGCCGGCCAGACTGTAAATGTGTTCTGGCCCCAGCGTACGGGCGATGGCCAACGCCTCGGTGACGCCGCCAAGCAACAGAATGCGTTTCATGCAAAACCTCCGGCGTGGCCGACAATGCCGCCCTGGCGATCAATCGCAAACACCTCGACCTGCACCTGCGCCGGCACCACGCTGCAGGCGAAATTCAGCGCGTGGCGGCAGACCTCATCGCCGAGGGCAATGCCCGCCGCGCTGGCCATCGCCAGGGCCTGCTGGCTGGTGTTGGCTTCACGAATGCTCTGCTGCAACGCCTGATCAGCGCCAATCGCCGCCGCCCACTCGGACAGTTGCGGCAGGTCGATACTCGAATGCCGCGAGTGCAGATCCATGTGCCCGGCCGCCAGTTTGCTGATCTTGCCGAAGCCGCCACACAGGCTGAGTTTATCCACCGGCACTTTGCGCAGATGCTTGAGCACCGCGCCGACAAAGTCGCCCATTTCGATCAAGGCGATTTCCGGCAGGTCGTAGACCCGGCGCATGGTGTCTTCGCTGGCGTTGCCGGTGCACGCGGCAATGTGCAGATAGCCATTGGTTTTGGCGACGTCGATGCCCTGATGGATCGAGGCGATGTACGCCGCGCAGGAAAACGGCCGGACGATGCCGCTGGTGCCGAGGATCGACAAACCACCGAGAATGCCCAGGCGCGGGTTCATGGTTTTCAGCGCCAGCGCCTCGCCGCCCTCGACGTTGACCGTGACCTCGAAACCGCCGGCATAAGCGCTTTCGGTGGCGAGCAGCGTCAGGTGGTCGCTGATCATCTTGCGCGGCACCGGATTGATCGCCGGTTCACCGACGCCGAGTACCAGCCCCGGCCGGGTCACGGTGCCGACACCTGCGCCGGCAATGAAGCGAATCCCCGGCTCGGCCAGCAGCCGCACGTGCGAATAGAGCAGCGCACCGTGCGTTACGTCCGGGTCGTCGCCGGCGTCCTTGATCGTCCCGGCCTCGGCGCCGTCGGCGGTCAAGCGGCAAAACTCCAGGCGCATCTGCACTTGTTTGCCTTTGGGCAGAACGATCTGCACCGCATCCGCCGACGTACCGCCGAGCAGCAGGCGGGCGGCGGCGAGGCTGGTAGCGGTGGCGCAGCTGCCGGTGGTCAGGCCGCTACGCAGGGGCGCGGGTTGTTCGGCGGTTTCGTCACGCATCGAGGGGTTTGACCAGATCCAGCAGGGTAATCGGCAACGCCTGACGCCAGGTGTCGAACTCGCCCAGCGGTTGCGCCTGGGCAACGTGAATTCGGGTCAGTTCGCCGCCGTGGCGTTCGCGCCAGTGCATCAGAGTGACTTCACTTTGCAGGGTCACGGCGTTGGCAACCAGTCGGCCACCGGGCTTGAGTTGTTCCCAGCAGGTTTCAAACACGCCTTCGCGGGTCACGCCGCCGCCGATGAAGATCGCGTCCGGGCGCTCCAGCCCGGCAAGGGCCTGCGGCGCACGGCCACGCACCAGGTGCAGACCGGGTACGCCCAACGCGTCGCGGTTGTGTTCGATCAAGGCCTGTCGGCCTGCGTCCGCCTCGATGGCGATGGCGCGACAGCTGGGGTGCGCGCGCATCCATTCGATGCCGATCGAGCCGCAACCGCCGCCTACATCCCACAGCAGTTCGCCGGGGATCGGCGCGAGGCGGGCGAGGGTGATGGCGCGGACATCGCGTTTGGTCAGTTGGCCGTCGTGCTGGAATGCCGAATCGGGCAGTCCGGCAAGACGTGACAGGCGCGGTGCCTGCGCATCGGCCAGGCATTCGATGGCGATCACATTCAGATCGGCAATCGCCGGGTCATTCCAGTCATTGGCAGTACTTTCGAGGCGCCGTTCGGCATCGCCGCCCAAATGCTCAAGCACAGTCAGGCGGCTGCCGCCAAAGCCGCGCTCGCGCAGCAGCGCCGCGACTGCCGCCGGACTGTGCCGGTCATTGCTCAACAGCAACAGGCGCACCCCGCTGAACAGCTGCGCATTGAGTGCCGCCAGTGGTCGCGCCACCAGCGAGAGGGTGACCACCTCCTGTAACGGCCAGCCGAGCCGGGCGGCGGCCAGCGAACAGGAAGAGGGCGCGGGCAGGATCAGCATCTCGACACTCGGCACGTGCCGCGCGAGGCTGGCGCCGACGCCGTAGAACATCGGATCACCACTGGCCAACACGCACACCGCTTCGCCGCGCTGCTCCAATACCGGCGCGAGGGAAAACGGACTCGGCCACAATTCGCGTTCGCCACGAATGCACACCGGCAGCAAGTCCAGTTGCCGCTGGCCGCCGATGATCCGCGAGGCGCCCATCAGGGCTCGCCGGGCATTTTTGCCCAGGCCCTTGAAGCCGTCTTCACCGATTCCCACAACCGTCAGCCAGGGTGTCATGCCGTTCCTTAATCCTGAGTAGATCTTCACGGGCGGCATGATAACGCGACTGCCGGCACCTGACGCAGGTCTGTCGTCGCGGCGTGTCGAGAACAACGCGGAAACTTAATGTCGAGTAATAGTGATTTTTTCAACTTTCGTTTTTGTTAGTTTGATTCCAAGTCAGTTCTTTTTAATAAGTCTGGCGCAATGAAGCTATAAAATTAATACGTGCCAAGTTGGCAGGGAGCGATATGGATATCAATTCAGCTACACGTTTAAGTCAGAGTAATGCAGTTGCCGTTAATAATATGTTGTTCACCGGGCTGGAGGGGCGCGCAGAGGCCGATAACAGATTTGTGAGGAACTGCATTTATCTCGCCCAGATCGCGGCGGACAAGCGTTGTGACAGCAGCCTGCACCCTGCAGAGTGGTTCGATTACTTTGCCGGGGGCCTTTGGTCATGTGGCTGGAACCTGGAAGAGAAGCCGGTCGTGCTGGTCCAGGAGGCGTTTTCCGGAAGTGTGCAGGAGGCGTGGCGGCGGTTGACAGCCCCCTTGCTCGCGCGCGGTCAATTAGAGCAGGTTGAAGCCGGGCTGGCAGCACTGGAAAGAGATACAGCACTGCTGCAAAAGTTTACCGCTTTGAGTGGAAAAAGCTTCACTTCGCATATTGTGCCGGTCAGTAAGAATGCCAGCGGCGAGTTGGTTGTGGTGCTCAGCCATATCCGCTTTTTCAAGTTGGTATTGAGTACCAACTACCTGTTCTGGCAGGTCCATCAACCGATGTCGCAACTGGACATCCGCGCCAGGAGAATGGTGATCAATCGCCGGGACATCGACAAAAACCGGGACGTTGTAGATCAGGCGATTCGCGAGAGCGTGGCCGACCTTGAGGAGGTCGAACTCTGAAACGCCGCAGTTTCCGACCGGCAGGCATTTTCATGCGCTCGGGCAAAGCAGGCATAATGGCGACCTTTCGCCCACCACAGCGCTGCCAGCCAGCCGGTCATCCCTTGAACGAACGCTCTATGTCCACCGCTTTGCGCCCCTCGGCTTGTCCGGGGTTGCTGCGTATTGTCCAGGCGCTGGATGGCGGTATCTGCCGGATCAAGCTCAATGGCGGCTCGATCACTGCTGATCAGGCCGACGCGGTGGCCGATGCCGCCGAGCGTTTTGCCAGTGGCGCGATCGAGGCGACCAACCGCGCCAATCTGCAGATTCGCGGCATCGGCGAGCAGTCCGCGGCATTGGTCGACAGTTTGCTGGCCGCCGGGTTGGGGCCGCAAACCGCAGCGGGCGACGATGTGCGCAACCTGATGCTCAGCCCGAGTGCCGGGATTGATCGGCAGTTGCTATTCGATACCCGGCCTCTGGCCGAACAGATTCTGGCGACATTGCAGACGCATCCGCACTTTCACCAGTTGAGTGCCAAGTTCGCCGTGCAGCTGGACGGCGGTGAGGCGTTGGCGATGCTCGAGCATCCGCATGATCTGTGGCTGTCGGCGTTCGAACGTGACGGTGAAGTGTTGTTGGCGTTCGGTCTGGCCGGCTGCCCGACCGATCGTGCGGCCGGTGCCGTGAGCGTGGAAAACGGCCATGCACTGGTGGTCGCGGTGCTGGAGTTGTTCCTTGAGCTGGCTCGGCCGGAGCAGACCCGCATGCGCCATTTGCTCGATGAACTGCCGCTGCTGGCGTTTCTCGAACAATTGCGCGAACGCGTGGCGATCAAAGCTGCCGTCGCTCGACAGCGCACACCGATGGCGGATGCGCTGCATATCGGTGTTCACGCGCAAAACGCTGACGACCGGGTATATGTCGGTGCGGTGCCGGCGCTCGGCCGTCTCGATCCGGCCATGCTGCGGGGCGTGGCCCAGCTGGCTCGCGAGTTCGGAGATGGCAGCCTGCGTTTCACCCCTTGGCAAAGTCTGCTGCTGCCGAACGTGAAGCCCGCCGACCCGGGGCGAGTCCTGCAACACCTGAGTCAATTGCACTGGCTGACCGACACCCGCGAGCCGCTGTCCCGGCTGATTGCCTGCACCGGCTCCAGCGGTTGTGGCAAAGGTCTGGCCGATACCAAACACGACGCGCGGCTGCTGGCGACGTTGTTGCCACAGGCGCAGCACGTGCACCTGTCCGGTTGCCCGCGCTCTTGTGCGGCGGCCCATTGCGCCCCGGCGACATTGCTGGCGGTCAGCCCCGGTCATTACGACCTTTATTTTCGCGATGCAGCGCTGCCGGGTTTCGGCACGCTGCACGCACGCAACCTTACTATTGAAGCGGCCGCGATCCTGCTCGACGCCCGCTCACGGAGCCCCCTTGATGCTTGATTACATCCGCGACGGTCAGGAGATCTATCGCAACTCCTTCGCGATCATTCGCAGCGAGGCCAATCTGGCGCGCATCCCGGCCGATCTGGAAAAACTCGCGGTGCGGGTGATCCACGCCTGCGGCATGGTCGAGGCGGTCGATGGTCTGCAGTTTTCCGAAGGTGCCGGCAAGGCCGGGCGTGATGCACTGGCGGCCGGTGCGCCGATCCTGTGCGATGCGCGGATGGTTTCCGAAGGCGTGACCCGTGCGCGTCTGCCGGCCAATAACCAGGTGATCTGCACCCTGCGCGACGACAGCGTGCCGGAGCTGGCCCGTGAGCTGGGCAACACCCGCTCGGCGGCCGCGCTGGAACTGTGGCGTCCGCATCTGGAAGGCAGCGTGGTGGTGATCGGCAACGCGCCGACCGCGCTGTTCTATCTGCTGGAAATGCTCGACGCCGGCGCACCGAAACCGGCGCTGATTCTTGGCTTCCCGGTGGGCTTTGTCGGCGCCGCCGAATCGAAAGCGGCGCTGGCGGCTGACAGTCGCGGCGTACCGTTCGTGATCATGCAGGGTCGGCTGGGCGGCAGCGCCATGGCCGCCGCAGCAGTCAATGCCCTCGCCACGGAGATCGAATGATGCAGGCCAAAGGACGTCTGATCGGCCTCGGCGTGGGCCCCGGTGATCCGGAACTGATTACCGTCAAAGCCCTGCGTCTGCTGCGCGAGTCTCCAGTGGTGGCGTACTTTGTCGCCAAGGGCAAGAAGGGCAATGCGTTCGGCATTATCGAAGCGCACCTGCAGGACGCGCAGAATCTGTTGCCGCTGGTGTACCCGGTGACCACCGAAGTGCTGCCGGCGCCGCTGTCCTACGAGCAAGTGATCAGCGATTTCTATGATGATGCCGCCGAAGAAGTTGCGGCGCATCTGGACGCCGGGCGCGACGTTGCAGTGATCTGCGAAGGCGATCCGTTCTTCTACGGCTCCTACATGTATCTGCATGACCGGTTGTCCACGCGCTATGAAGCCGAAGTGGTACCGGGCGTGTGCTCGATGCTCGGCGGCGCCTCGGTGCTCGGCGCGCCGCTGGTGTATCGCAACCAGAGCCTGTCGGTGCTCTCCGGCGTGCTGCCGCATGAGGATCTCAAGCGCCGTCTGGCCGACGCCGATGCGGCGGTGATCATGAAACTGGGACGCAACTTTCCCAAAGTTCGTGCGGTACTTGAAGAACTCGGTCTGGCCGAGCGGGCGCTGTACGTCGAACGCGCGACCATGGCCAATCAGAAGATCGTGCCGCTGGATCAGGTCGAGCCGATGTCCTCGCCGTACTTCTCGCTGATCATCGTCCCGGGCGAACGGTGGCAAGGTTGATGACGCCATCCACACCGGCCATTGTCATCCTCGGACAAGGCGCGCTCGCTACCGCACGGCGGATCCAGCAGTTGTATCCGACAGCGCAGATCCACGGCCTCGCCGGACGCGTCGAAGGCGCCGACTGCAGCTATCAGGAATTCGGCGCGACCCTGCGTGAGTTGTATCAGCAAGACACACCGATCATCGCCCTGTGCGCGGCTGGTATTGTCATTCGCACCCTGGCGCCGTTGCTGCTGGAGAAGGGCGCTGAGCCGGCGGTACTCGCTGTTGCTGAAGACGGCAGCGCCGTGGTGCCGCTGCTCGGCGGCCTCGGCGGGGTGAATGTCATGGCCCGGGAAATCGCCGCCGCATTGCAGGTCGCAGCGGCGATCACCACCAGTGGCGAATTGCGCTTTGGCACTTGCCTGCTCAATCCACCCAGCGGTTATGCGCTGGCTGATCTGGAGCTGGGCAAGCGTTTCGTTTCCGATCTGCTGGCCGGGCACAGCGTGCGCATCGAAGGCGCGGCGCCGTGGCTGGATCAGGCGCAGTTGCCACAAGATCCGCAGGCGCAGCGCTCGATTCATGTCGGCAGTGCCGAGCGTGTCGCGAGCGCCAACGAGTTGCTGATCTATCCCCGCAGTGTGGCGGTGGCGGTGAGTGCGCAGTTGGACGATCTGCCGCATGCCGTGCGCGCCGCGTTGCAGCAGGCCGGGGTTGCGCAGCAGTCGCTGGCCTGTCTGCTGGCGGCTGACACTGAAATGGCGTCGGCCAGACTGCGTGAAGCCGCCCTCGAACTGGGGGTGCCGCTGCGCTTTCTCGCGGCGCAGAAAGACCTCGGCGAGTTGGCTCGTCAGGCACTGCCGCAGGCCGCGATCAGCAATACCAACGGTCTGGCGATTGCGCGGGCCGAACAGCCGCTGGACGTCGCGCAGATCGGTCGGCAGCGTGGGCGCCTGGCGGTGATCGGCCTTGGCCCCGGCGCTGCCGAGTTGATGGTGCCTGCGGTCAAGGCGGAACTGGCGCGGGCCACCGATGTGCTCGGCTACGAAACCTATGTGCGCATGGCCGGCCCGTTTCGCGATGATCAGGTGCAGCACTGCACCGACAATCGCGAAGAAATGCAGCGCGCCCGCCACGCGTTCCGGCTGGCGGCCGAGGGGCGTTCGGTCATCGTGGTCTCATCCGGCGACCCCGGCGTGTTCGCCATGGCCGCGGCGGTGCTCGAAGCGTTGCACGAGTCGACCGACCCGAAATGGCACAGCGTCGAGCTGGAAATCCTGCCGGGGGTGTCCGCCTCGCTTGCCACGGCTGCGCAAGCGGGTGCGCCGCTGGGGCATGATTTCTGCGTGATGTCGCTGTCGGACAACCTCAAGCCGTGGTCGATCATTGAAAAACGTCTGGATCTGGCGGCCGAGGCCGATCTGGCGCTGGCCTTCTATAACCCGATTTCCCGGGCACGCCCGTGGCAATTGGGGCGTGCGCTGGAAATCGTCGCGCAGCATCGCAGCGCGGCAACACCGGTGGTGCTGGGGCGCGACATCGGTCGCCCGGGGCAAACCCTGCGCGTGACGACACTGGGGCAACTGACCCCGGATCAGGTGGACATGCGCACCATGGTGCTGGTCGGCTCTTCAACGACTTGCACCTTCCCCAAGGCTGAAGGTGGCGAGTGGGTCTACACGCCGCGCTGGTACGGCGAAAAGCCCCAGTCCTGAGCCGTTGGCGAGGGAGCTTGCTGCCTCGCCAACCGCGATCTCCCGCACAGATTGTTTCCGGATCTGACCGCGTCATATTGTTCAACGCGACCTGTACGATCTGCTCCGCTTCTGTGTGAGAGCTTTCTCTTTGCTTACATTCTGTTCGACTTATCTTGAATACTGATAGACAGACCTGAAATTGCAGCCTTGGTAATTTCGCGTTCTGCTCGGGTGCGTTTGATTTATATATTGATTGTAGAAATAACTTGTTGCCGTTACATGCGTTATCAGTTGTTTTTTAGTTGTTGATTTTGACATGTATTGAAAGTTTTGAAGTTTGAGCTCCGATTCGCCAGAAGTTAGTTTGGCCGCTATGCAAGTGCCAGCGGGCACTTTCGTTATTGGTCAGGGCAAAGGAGCAACTTTCATGCAGGACCGAAGAACTCAAGACGCCAGCGGGTTTGTCAAATTCATCAAACTGTTCAAGCAGGCGGATCTGGAACAGGCCATGTCGGCGTACAGGGGTAGTGAATCCTATCAGTCAGTGTGGCGTTATTATTTTGCCTGTATTGGCTTGCTCGATTCTCCACGACTGATCGAGCCTTTGGCACTGCTCAAGCAGTCGATCGGCCAGTTGATCGGTTCGCCACATAAATACTCGCAATCCGATAGCCAGCCTGCACAGTTGTCGCGCATCTATAACAGCATCCAGGCTTTCGAGACCCGTGTGCAAAACAGCCTGGCGTACGCGAAGAGCACCCCGACTGCGGTGCCGAAGAATCTGCACTTTGTCTGGCTCGGTGGAGGACTGGGCGCGATACAGCGTGACTATCTCAACCTCTGGAAACAGGTGCTGAACGGGCAAGGTTACAGCCTCCATCTCTGGTACGACAGCGACGCATTGTTGGCCTGGCAAACCAACAGGCTGATCGTCGAGGCGGCCAAGGCCGACGCCCTGCAACAAGATGGCAGCGACAGTATTTCCAAAGACCAGTTGGGCACGCTGTACGAAGAACGGGCCATCGTCCTTAAACAACAGATGTCCATGCATATCGATGCCGCACTGGCGCGGGGACTTTCAGCTGATGAAGCACGCGTCGATCTGTTGGCCCGTGCCTATGGGCAGGACGCCGCGCAACTGGAGGCGCTGATCGAGCAAAACCGCCGCAGTCTACTGGACCTCGCAGGAGACGACCTGCAGTTGCGCGACTTGAACGCCCTTGATACTCCGCTGCAATTACAGGATATCTACGAGCGTGAAATCCGGTTGCGCGGCAATCTGGCCGCTGCTTCCGATGTGGTGCGCGCCGAGGTCCTTTACGAAGAGGGCGGCGGATATGCCGATGTCGATAATCTGCCGCCACTGGTCAAGACTCTGGGAGGCGTTGACATCAGCGGGTTTGATCCCCGGTCACGCGTTGGCGTTCTGCAACTGCTGCTCGATCACAATCGGCACTGGATGCCTGCACGCGAGGCGCTGCGCCACCAGTACACTGATTATCTGGCAAGCATTCCCGAGCAACACCGCGCCGCGCTTGAGACGTTTGCCCGACAAAAACCGGCGCTGAATGAAGTGTTCCAGGCGCCGGCCGAGTTGCTCGTCCGCCCACAGGACTTGCGGGCAGTTGCTGTGCAGAGCTCGCTGAGCAATTCCTTCCTGATGGCCCATGCCCGATCGCCGATGCTCAAAAGCGTGATCGACCGGTTTCGCTTCAATTATGACTTCATCGACCTGACGGCTCGACTGGCGGCCAAGCGCGGTGTTGCGCTGAGCGATTTTTACGGCATGTCGACGCTTGCGCGCGAGGTATTCGAGCAAAACTGCGGCTCTATTGCCGCTCTGTCCTCGATCGAACACGCAACGGTGAACGAACTGATTCTGGCGGTCGCCGGATATTTCGAAGACGGTATCCGCCCGCAGAGCGAATGGACAATTTTTCTGACTGGCCCGGCCGCGATGCGCGCTGGCATGCGCGATTACGAACAGCACAACTTCGTCCCGCGCGAAGATGAAACAGTGCGCGTCGAGACTGCCATCGAGCCGCTCTGGATGATCAACGACAAGACCGAGGAGGAGCAGGATCACTCGTGGAAAGACAACGCCAGCGATGATGAACAATGGGTTGTCGACGAACAGCAGCGTTGGCGGCAAGGACAGTTCAGTGTCCGCTACAGCGGTGATGTTGCTGCCCTGCTGAAACAGCAGACTGTGGTGTTCGAAGAGGGTTGGCCGCTCATCGAGGGACGCCCGGTGTTATTGACGGAGGTCTTGCAAGGGATGATCGACCGACTCGGTGCACCGTTTGTGGCGGCGATGAGGCAAGGTCATAACGGTCCGCTGGTTTTTCCCGAAGGGCCGGGTCTGGGGTTCGACGATCGTCAGGCCATCAAGGCCCAACCCGTCACTCTGCAAGCTCCGGCGTCGCTCAGTGATGCGCGGATTCAGGGGCTGGCGCTGGATGAGTTGCTAAGCGGCATTGCCGAGGGTTCGCTGCAGTTCTTCCAGATCAGTGCCTTGCAAAGGGTAGTGTTGGGACAGATGCTCGGCGTACGCTCACTGGATAACTCAAGCTTCACGCAACTTGCCCCCGAGCTCGACAACCTCGCCAACAGCGTTGCCGAGGTAGGAGCATCGGTACGTTATGCGGCCATTGAACGCCATCTGTATCAGCATCGGGCGCCGCAATTCATGGCCGGTCTCGCCAGCCATGTCGACCAGCCGATGGTCTCGTCGGACAGCGCGCTGACGTTAAAACGAGCCGCGCTGTCGCAGGCGCACACGCTGTTTCAATGGGGGCGTCATGTTGCCCTTATCCAGACCATCGCCACCCGCGAGCATCGTGAACAGGTGATCCTGCGGCTGGGTCAGGTACTGGGGCAAATCGAGGCCAGTGACGTCAAGCTGGTGCCGCAGGATCTGTTGCTCCAGGGGCCGGGAGATCCCGGTGGCCGCTGTTACCCGCTGGCGCTGATCATGAGCGCTGCTCTGGAGCACGGCGGGGCGGCATCGCGACGCTTGCGCGAGCGATTCTTCCTGGCCACCGCCGAGCCGCAGCAGCGCGATTCAATGGTGTTCCTGGAGGCGCTTGAGGAGTTGCGCGGCGTGCAGTTGCACGACATCGGCAAGCCGCTGGGGCGTGTCGATCTGCAGCAGCTCGGCACCACGCTGGAGGCGTTCGCCAGCTCGCGCACGCTGATGCTCAACTCGGACAACCACGCCATGCTGGTGGCGAAAATCTTCAATGGTGGGCACGCCACCTATCACTTCTATGATCCCAATTTCGGCGTGTTCGAGTTCAGCCAGCCTGACCAGTTTCAGCTGGCACTGACCGATCTTTTCCAGAAACAGGGTTTGGCGAAATACTATGCGGCCTATGGCGACGACGCGCGCCCGACCTTTGATCTGATCGAGCTGCAGGGGCAAAAGATAGCGGCGCTGGATCTGTCCGGCGGTTTGCGCGTCGGGCAATTGCTGGAATCCGACAACGTGCTGCCGGAGCATACACAGCGACCGATCCGTCGGCGCCTGAACAGTGCTCGCGGCCATTCCCTGGTCAATAATCCGCACCTGGGGCGCAGCCTGCGCGATCTGGACAGTCATTGGTGGGGACAGCAGATTGCCCAGGCGACTGACGCTCTACAGCACTTGCATGCGGCGGCAAAACCGCTGGTGCCGTTGTTCGAAACCCTGGAGATGACGCCCGCCGGCGAGTACCGGATCAACCTGGTCGATCCCACGCAGGCCGAGCATGTGGTGCAGGTGGTGAGCTCCGATCACCGTCTGCTGCGCATCAGAAATTATCTGTCGGAGCAGTTTTCGGCACTGGGCACCCGAATCTCGCCACAGATGGCAGAGGCGGGTGCCGTACACACGCTCAATACCGGCTTCACCATCCAGGCACTGATGAACGTCCTGCGTGGACGAGAGGGGGATGACCGCACCCTGACCACCGCCGTGCGCTTGCACGCTTACGTCAATTACGCGCAGCTGGTGCATGGCAATGTCACGGATGTCGCTGGCCTGATCAGTCTGGTAAAAACCGCGCTCAATGAAGACAAGATCATCGCCCGCACCTGTGCGCCGGTGGTTGGCGAGGCGCTGGGACATGTCGCCAACGAAGGCGTGGGCGCGGTGCTGGGGTTGGCCAATGTCGGTTTCGACATCTATCAATTGGCGACGGCAGACAACGAGATCGAGCGCGCGCAATTCGGCACCCAACTGGCCTTCGACTCCGCCAGTCTGGCGTTGACCGCCGGTGGTCTGGGGGCTGCCACGGCGGGCGCGGCAACAGCGGCCGCAGTGCTCGGTGGAGCCGGGGTGATCCTGGGCGGACTGGCCGTGGGTGTGGCAGCCCTGGCACAGGGGTTTGCCAGGATCGCTGAGCAGGCGCAGGAGGTCGGGCTGTTCTTCGATGAGCTGGAGCGGGTCTGTCGGGGTGTCGGTTATCGGTATGACGACGGACTCGGGGCGTGGGTCGCTCACCCTTCGCTGGTCGTCCAGAGCCTGGACTTCAATCGCACGATGCTGGTGCTCGACAGTCCTAAGGTGTATCGGCTGCGCGACCATTTCGGGGTGCCGGATTTCAATCCGGATGATCAACAAGCGCTCGATCTGCGGCGTGAACTGGGACTTCCCGGCTACATCCACTTCGATCCGCCGAGCACGCAACTGGTCGTCCTGCCGTGCACGCCGACCACGTACTACGGTTACGAATACAAGGCGCTGCCTTTCTCGACGCTGCGTCACGACACCGGCTTCGATACCGCCCGCAAGCTGGAGAAGAAGGATGCGGCTGGCCAGCGGCGGTTTCTGTTTTCGTTCTACTCCTTTCCCGTGCACTACATCATCAACCGTCTCGCACCGTCGTATCGGCCAACCGTGATCGAGGTGCGGCTGGATGCCCACGAGCGTGCGCTGGCGGTGCCAATGATGCCGCAGGTCTGGCACGACAAGGTGTCGTACCGCATCGAAGGTGCGGGCGGCGCCTGCTCACTGATCCTCAATCGCGGGGTCAATCTCCAGTTGCAGTCCCCCAGCCTGCAGCAGTGCCGCTGGAATCTGGTAGCCGCCTGGGCCACTGAGAGGGATGTGCGGATCGACGTTGGCGGGGTTCTTTCGGTGGGTGGCGTGAAGGTGACGTTCGGCGGCAGAGGTCGGCATGAGGTCATGCTCCAACTGACCGGGCGGCAATCGTTCAAGGTCAACCGCAGTGACGGACGACTGGACATTATCGAGCAGAGCGCGCCAGCCGGGGAGAATGAGCAGTCGCTGCTCACGCATTACCAGACACTGGCCCGGGAGCATCGGCTGGTGCTGCCTTACACGCCAGTTCATCACTTTCCGATTCCTTTCGAGCCCGAAAGCCAGCCGCGTCACACCACGGCCTGGTACGACGCTGCCGAGGATCGTTTTCTGTACATCCGCAGTGAAGAGGTACTGGCGGCCGATGAAATGCTGCTGGCGGCGGTGGTCGACGATTCTGCGTTTTTCTATGAGGTGCGCAACTACGACATCTGGCAGGTCGATGCCGTCAGCGGTTTGCTCAAGTGCCGCTATCGTCTACTTGTCATGGAGGGGCAGTGCAGCATTCGGCGTATTGAAGTCGATGCGCAGGGCGTGATTCATATCGAACAGCAATGGCTGGGTACCGATCGGCAAGTCACGCAGTTCAACTATCTGATCCATGAGGGCCAACTGCAACTGGTGGCAGTTACCCGGGAGATTGACCGTGAGCTGGGCCAGCGAGTGTTCGCCAACCCGACCTTGACGGATTGGTCGGTAGTGCTTGGTCACTATTTCACGTTATCGCCGGTGCCCGAACGCGCAGGCGTCAGTACCGTCGACTGGCAACCGGCCGCCTACGTGTCGGTCTGCTGGGCGTTCGATCCGGGCAAACGTGACCTGGTCTGGATTCGCAGCCGTGACCTGTTGTGCATTCATCCGTTTGCCTTCGGGCATGACCGCGGCTGGGTCGATTCGATCAAACAGCTTGGTGATCTGCTGCTTCTGCCGGTCAACGATGAGCACGAGCTGTTTTTCATTTACGACCGGCTGGCGCAAAAACTGTGCAGGGTGCAACGCAGCGCGTCCGCTGGCAGCGAGCGCTGGCCGGCGCAGTGGACGCATCAATGGCTGCAGCCCGACGGGTTGAATGACGTGGTGCCGGTACAGGACGGGTATCTGGCCCTGACCGACGACGGTCTGTTCTTCAACCTGACCGCAGAGGGTGAAGTGCATCTGGGTGGCTTGAGTGAGCGCTGGCTCAGGGGGCGCGCGCAGTGGTGGCAGGCACTCGAAACGCTGGCGGCGAAGTACCCAGTCAACAGTTTCGCCATTCTGGGCCTGCGCAACGCCGCCGGTGATCGCAGCCTGTGTGCCTGGTATGTGGATAACCGCTTGCTGCTGTGCGATCCGGGGCACGAACGGGAAATGCGCCTGCTCGGGGTCACACCGGACAACCAGGCGGTCTGGCTGTTCGATGTCGTCAACGGTGAGATCTGCAGTCAGCGGTTCTTCGACAGCCGGCAACTCGAGCCAGCATTCGGCAGCGGCGCCCAGTTACTGGCGAGCGACATGCTGCCGGCACCGCAGGCCGAGTGGGACGACTGGCGGTTCAGCACCGTGCGCAATGACGGCTCCGGTCTGTACGGGACATCGGTCAACGGCGTGTCACTCAAGCTGCGATATCAGGAAGCTGAAAGGATCATCGGCGTCGATCATCACTGGGCCAGCGAGCACGCGGAACATTTGCCGGAGTCTCTGCAGGCATTGCTGGAGACCGCCGAGCATGGGCCCTACATCGCCGTGGAGTCTGGCGCGGGCTACCTGCAATGGTTCGACGTGGCGAATGCACAACTGATCCGGGTAGCAGGCCAGGATCTGCCACACGATTGCGAATTACTCGGCACCCGCCATCGGCATGTGCTGTTGCACGAACTTCAGGCACACCGCGTACACGTCTTCCCCGGTCAGCAGAGCATCGGCCCGTTCGAATACATGCGGCGTGACGCCGAGGTGTTGGTGGTCGAGGGCCAGAACAAGGTTGAAGACCTGTTGCCACTGATCGCTGATGACGTGAGCTGTCTGGTGTTACGCCTGGGGCAGGGCGGCGTCACGTACCACCTGTCGAAGGCCTGCTGGTTGCGGCTGGACTCGGTGATTGTCGATTGCCGTCACCCGCTGGGCGAGGTCCCGGCAATTCCCGGCAAGCTGGTCTGGGCGCTGGACGCACCGCAAACACTGCAACTGTCGTTTGTCGACGAGCACTTGCTGATTGTCGACCCGGATCGCCAGCACAGCCTGATCCTGCGGGATGTGTGCTCGGCGGATCCGGCGATGCGCGGTGACGTCTTCCTCGGGTTCGAGGGCGGGCGTTCCTATCCGGTATCGAGCCTGGTGCAGAGGCTGCGGGAAATCGTCGAAGTCGATGATGGCGACGGCAGTACAACGCTGGCGCAGTTGCTGGGAGCGGTGCCGGCCTGACGAAAGTCTTCGTTGGGTTTTTTGAAGTTTGTTTTTTCTCTGTGTCGCGACGGTTCATGTCGTCGCGATGGGTTCGTTTGGCCAAAAAAAAGGAAATTGCATTGAGCACTATGGATGAAGTCACGATGGGCAGAGTGTTCGCCGATCTTATTGCGCGCACAGAACTTGAGTCCGTCAGCGGTAGCCTGGGGGAGGCTCCTTTGCGCTACTACGACGGAGCTACGGCGGCTACCAGTCTTGCAGAACAATTGATGGCGATCAGATTGCTCAAGGACGCGATTGAATCAACACAGCTGGACGCCGCGGATGCTCAGGTCAATAAACTGCGCCTGAAACTGGGCGACTACGACCGCCGCTTGAGTGCGACTGTGAAGATGCTCTCCGCTGGCAAACCGATACCGCGCATCATGCATTTTGTCTGGGTCGGTGGCAGTGAGGTCGGGCCGAATCAGCGCGATTACATGAACATCTGGCGCAAGGTACTGGCGTCGCAGGGATATGCATTCAATCTCTGGTATGACAGTGATGCGCTGCTGGCCTTTGAAATGAATCGGGTGATTCTCGACAGTGCCCGTGCGGACACGATGAAGGTATTAAAGGACGAAAAGGTAACCCCGACGGGACTGTCGAGAATGATCGAAGACCGCGCACGGGTACTCAAACAGCAGATGTTCGACTACCTGAATCATCCACGCTGGGCCGGACGCGCAGACGAGGCGCGGATCGACCTGATGGTGCGGGGTTATGGCAAAGACCGTGCGACGCTCGAAGCCTTCCGCCAGAAATGTCTGGATTCGCATCAGACCATGGTGGGTGAGGACTTGCGCCTGCGCGATGTTCGCCAGGAGTTTGCCAGTCATTTTCTGGCTGACGTCTACCAGCGCGAAGTCGCCATGCGCGGCAACTTTGCTGCTGCCAGTGACGTGGTGCGACTGCAGGCCGAGTTTCTCGAGGGCGGGCGTTACAGCGACATGGATTATTTGCCGCCGCTGATCGAGAGACCGGGCGGCGTGGACATCAGTGGTTTCAGTACAGACGCGAAGATCGGTGTCCTGCAGTTAATGCTCAACCATGACGATGCCTTGATGCCGGGGCGGGATCGGCAACGTTATGTCGACAGAACCGGGCATATTCCCGCCGAACATCTCGAGGCACTGAGCGCATTTGCCCGGAGCAGGCCGGGTGTGGAGCAGATTTTCGCTTCGCCGCAGCCGACGTCTTTACCCCAGGATGCCATCGGGCGCGGCGCGGCCTGGGGCATTCCGTCGGCGAGTGAAATGAATGCCTATGTTCTGGCTCACCCTGACAGCGGCATGGTCAATGCGAGCATGCACTTGATCCGGACGAACTATGACTGTCTGTATGAGGTTGAGCGCCGCATAAGCGTCGCGGGCGTGACACCATCAGATGTGGCGGCAGTCCGGGGCATCGCTATTGAGGTCGTACTTGAAGCTCGAGCAAATGGGCGGCTGCCAAAATCCGCGGCCTATTCAGCAGAAAAACTCGTAGGCGCCATCACCGATTATTATCAGGACGGGATTCGTCCCGACGCCTTGGGCACCATCTACATGACCGGTCCCGGCGCACTTGAAAGCGGTGTAATCGACTATGCCGAAAGAGGTCTGCAGTATGAGCACCTGCCCACGCTTCGCAAATATCTGAAGCAGGTCGAGGGCTTCAACGTCTTTACCGAAGAGGAAATGATCTCCGGTTGGGCAGTCAAGGATACTCCCGAAGACTGGCTGGCGAAAGAACATGAGAAGTGGAACTCGGGCAAGCTCAAGTCGCGCTACACCGGCAATCTGTCCGATTTGCTGAAAGAGCGGACTCTTACGTTCAAACTTGGCTGGCCGGTCATAGAAGGAAAATCCGTGTTGCTGACCTCGGTTCTGCAGCAACTGCTGGATGATCTGGGTGAGCCGTTTGTGCGGGCCATGAATGACCGCTTGACCGGTGATGTGACGTTCAACGTTCC
This sequence comes from Pseudomonas sp. AM14(2022), assembly GCF_036346455.1. NCBI lineage: Bacteria > Pseudomonadati > Pseudomonadota > Gammaproteobacteria > Pseudomonadales > Pseudomonadaceae > Pseudomonas > Pseudomonas sp. AM14(2022). The sequence goes on along the minus strand of NZ_JAOTNY010000011.1, from coordinate 75,066 downwards.
CATCCACCTCGACTTTGATGCTCGACAGCAGGTGCTGAACCAGACAGTCGACAAAATTCCAACGTCCACGGGTGCCGAGTCACTGGGTAACCTCAACGAGGCCTTGGCGCGCATCGCGGCGGGCAAGTTGCCGCTGGATCAGTTGAGCCCGTTGCATCGGGTGATGTTCGGCGGCCTGTTCGGTGCCGCAACACTGGATCAGGTCGGGTTCGCAGACGCCTGGGCAACCACCGTCGCCTTTGCCGAAGATACGCGCGAGCGTGGCCTGGTCGCGCGCTACGAGGTGATCGAACAGACACTGCTCAATCGCGATCCTGCACCGGTGGAGGCACGAGTCAATGCATCGGAGCGCGAATCGCTCGGGCAGAACTCCAGGGTGCTGAAGGCGCAGGCATTTGCCGAACCGATCAGCGTGCGGCAATGGCGCGAGTACGTGAGTCGGGTCGAGGTCGCCGCCGTGAATGAGCGCCGGGCGTCGATCCTTGCGCGGGGCGCGGCAGTGCGCGAGGCGTTCTTCGCGGCGGGCGCACATACGGCCAGACAATTGCCGCAGGATTTGCTGCTGCGCGGTGCAGGGGATCCGGGCCGACGCTGCTATCCACTGGCGCTGGTGATGGCCGCCGCGCTGGAAAAAGGCGCTTCGGCCGAGCGCGCGCTGATCGGCAAACTGGCGATTGCCAACCTCACTCCCGACGCACCGCAAGCCCATGCCCTGCTCAAGGTGCTGGACGAGTTGCGTGGCGTTCCCATGGCGCGATTGGGCGAGAAGAGACCGGCGGCGAACCTGGCCACTCTGATGCAGACGCTGGAAGCGAAAACCGCTGCCGGCAGCCTGTTGCTCAACACAGACAATCATTCGATGCTGGTGAGCAAGGTTGTAGCGCAAGGCGAGACATCCTATCGCTTCTACGATCCCAACTTCGGGCTGTATGCGTTCGCCCGGATCGAGGATCTGCAACAAGGCGTCCAGCGCTTCATGCAGGAGGAAGTGATTGCCAGGCTTTATGGTCTGGAACAGGGGGCTGCCAGCGTTTTCGAAGTCATCGAACTCGACGGCGCAAGCATTGCCGGTAAATCGTTGCCTTCGGAAATTCGCGTTGAGCATTTGCTCAGCAGTGATCCGCTGGGTGGCGGGCGTGCCGTCGAACCCTGGAGTCAGCATGCCGCCTTGCGCGCGCGTTCCTTGTCAGAGAACGCGCGTCTGGGACAGGCGCTGAGCAGTGTGGACAGCCACAAGTGGGCGCGGACGATCGAAAGCGCGACCCTGCGGTTACAGGACCAGCATCAACTGTCTCGTGACTTCGTTCCGGTGTTCGACTCCCTGAAGAGCACTGCGCAAGGGCGCAGCGAAATCACCCTGGTCAGTGCCAGTGATCCGCAGCGCACACGCACAGTGCAGACCGATGACACGCGCCTGCAAGGGATCAAGTCTTACCTGAGCGATACGTTTGAAGCGTTGTCCGGCAGACGCGCGGGGTCGCCAGTGATCGATCCGACGGATGTCGGTGCGGTGCACACGCTCAATGCCGGATTTGCCATTCAAGCCCTGCTGCTCGGGTTGCAGAACGCGGAGTCCGGGATGGGGGCGACCGCGTTGACGTCGGCAGTGCGCATCCACGGTTACCTGGCCTACGCGCAGATGGCTCACGGGCTGGTGGTCGACGCAGTACAACTGCTGAATCTGGTGCGTCATGCCTTTACCGATGGTCTGCGGGTGGCCAAAACCACCTCATCGATCGTCAGCAATGCATTGGGCAGCGTCTTGAACGAAGGTGTCGGAACCGTTCTGCAACTGGCCAGCATCGGCTTCGACATTTATCTGTTGGTCAATGCCCAAAACGATATCCAGCGAGCGGTCTATGCCACGCAGCTGGCCTTCGATTCAGCTGGGCTGGCGCTGGGTGTTGGCGCTTTGGGCGCCGGTGTTGCCGGTGCGGGCACGGCGGCGGCCTTTCTCGGCGGCGCGGGGGTGATTCTGGGCGGGCTGGCGGTGGGCATCGGCGCTTTGGTCGAGGGCTTCAGCGCCAGGGCTGATCGTGGAAGACGGATCGGCCGGTATCTGAATGACGTGCATGCGGCCTATCGACCTGAAAATCACTCGGTACAAGGCGATACCTATATCGCCAATCCTTGTGCGGTCTATACCGGGCTTGATTTGCGCAAAGGGCTCATTACCTTCGGTGGCCACAAAATTTTCGCCGCGGAAGATTACTCCTTTCTGCATAAGCCGAGGATCGTCGGGGATCGCAGCATGGCATTCAGCATTCGAGAGGCCCTCGACCTTCGCGACTCGATTTCCTTCGATACAGCGCCGGGTATTGAAAGCGTCGTGCTGCCGAGTGTGCCGGAGTGCTTCCTGGGCTTCGTCCATGAAGGTCTGCCTTTTGCGACAACGCTCAGAGAAGACATGGAAACGGCTTTGGCACTGGAAAAATACAAGCGGGGAGGCGAGCAGCAATTCTGGTTCAGCTTTTACCAGGCACCGACCGAATACATCATGGAAAAAATGGTGCCCAACTACGTGGAAACCCGCGTCAGTGTGGTGATTGGCCCTGACCAGCGTTTTCTGCATGTCCCCCCGTTGCCGCAAGAGGTGCACGGTTACCTATGCTATGACATCGATGCCGTTGGCGGGCACTGTTCGATCACCCTGGCCGAGGGCGTCAAGTCGTTGCGGCTGCAGGTTTCCTCCGATGATCCAATGACCTGGTCATTGCGTGCCCCATGGGTGAGTGCAGCGGCGGTGAAGCTGGAACTGGATACTTTTCAGTTGGGCTCGATGCGGGTGCAGGTGCCCGCCAGGAGTGTCGTGTACCTGCAACTTGCGGAGGGGTTCTATCAGGTTGGCTGGGCAACGGGAGCGCTGCTCTTTGCTGAACTCGACGCGCTCAACGATGCCGACGGCCCGGCCACACGCAAGCATTTGCGCGAACTCGCCCGCGCTCATCGTCTGGCCGATGGCCCGACGGTCATCCGCAACTATCACGATGCCCTGACGGGCGTTCGTACCACGGCCTGGTACGACCACACCGAAGATGCCCTGCACCTGGTGCGCGGACTGGACCCACAGTATGCGGCGCAGATCTGCATGGGACCGACGATCGGCGAGGAGATGTTTTACTACTGCCCGGTGCAGGGAATCATCTGGCGTACGGATCTGGTCACCGGACAGATCAAGCGCGCTTATCGGGTGATGAGAATACATTCGTGGGGCAACGCCTGCATTGTTGCGATTCAGGAGACGCCAGAGGGTTTGCTGCAGGTGGTTCAGCGCTTTGAAGATCAGTGGAAAAGCTTCTACAAGATCACTTACCTGCTCGGGGAAGACTCTCTTGTCATAACCGCGATTTCCGATACGAATACTGATCAGCCAAGCCCCGTACGCGAAGGGCGCGACAATGTCCGGGAGTTCCTCGAACAGCACATGAATCGGCACCATGAGCCGTTTGATGAACAGAGGGTGGAGTTCACATTGGGCGTGTTCATTGCGCTCGATGCCTTCGATGAGAATTTGCGTACTCTCACCCGAGTGTGGGTACGCAGCGACGATGGGCGGTTCATTCGACCAGTGCTGCGCGATACGGAAGGTACACCTGACTTCCTCGATTGCGTGCTGCTTGATCCGCTTCAATCGACCGGCGATAAAGTGTTGTTTCACCATCTGGGCCATCGTCTTGTTTATCGACAGCACATTGCCGCAGCGGATCAGATACCCGAGACCTTTGCGCAAAGTGTCTTGCCGCTTGAGGTGCAGCATATTCACCGCCAGGGCGGACAATACGTCATCCTCACTGACGAAGGCATGCTGTTCCAGATGAATGACGACGGCCAGACGCGGCTGGTGGGACTCAATCACGCATGGCTGTCGGCCCGCCAGCAGCGCACTGGGCAAGGGTTCAAGTGGTGGGAAACGGTCGGGACCAACATTCAGAACGAGTCCGCCGATGGCGTGGAAGTCGGAGGTATCAGCGATGCAACGGGCAAGACATCCCTGTATGTCATCTATCTGGATCAGCAATTTCTGATTGCCGACACGGCGGGCAAAGCCATGCGCGTGTTGAGACTGACGCCTGACAAAAAAGCGGCGTGGTTGATGGACTGGGCAACCGGTCGAATCTATCGTCAACCCTTCATGACACCTGAAAGCCTGGCGACGGCATTCGGTTCGGGAACACGTTTGCTGCAGGCACATTTGCTTGCCCCGATGCAGCGAGTCATGCCACGACACACTTTTGCCTGGGCCGTGCCCCATGCATCAGGTCTGCGCGCCCGTCGGCATGACCATGTGCTGTTCGACCTGTTCGAAGGTGAATCGCCGCGTATCGTCGGCGTTGAAGTCGAGTTTTTCAACGACGTGGATTCCCTGCAGGCACGGGAGGAAAAGCTGGCGCGATTGCTTGCAGGTCAGCACAGCGCTCCGTACCTGACAGCGGGCCGGAGTGATGGTCTTTGCCGCTGGTATGACGTCGCTGCCGGTCGTCTGCTCAGCGCCACGGTGTCAGGCCGTGACTGGCCACAATATCTGGGCGTAGCGAACGGTCAGACCCTGGTGCTGCATGACCCTGTAACGGGCCAATTGTTCAGCAACGCGAGTGAAGATGTTACAAGCATTGATGCATGGATGACTGTGGAAGGGGTCAGCCGGGTTGCAGATACGCTGGTTATCGATGGCATCAGGTCAACCGGCAAGGTTGCGCCGATTCCGGCTGGCATCGATACGTTGGTCCTGCGTTTTGCGCAATCCGCCTCCTACCTTTCGCTCGACCGCCAGACTTGGGACAGCCTTGACTGCCTGATTGTCGACCTCGATTTTCCCGAGGCGGCAAAAATCTATCTGGCGCTGACACTGGAGCCGATGCATCGGTGGCTGGTCTCGATGTCCGGCGGGCACCTGCTGCTGACGGATCCCGACTCGGGAAGCAGCATCATCATGCGCAATGCCACGAGCCTTGATGCGGCACGGCAACAGCAGGTGACATTCGGGATTGCGTTACCTGACGAAATCTCGGTGACCGTTAGCCTGGAGGAGCTGATGAGTGCGATGGCCACGGAACCCCTGCTGGAACTCGGCGCGCTGATCGGGCTGTCCATCGACCAGTAAGCCATTGCGAGCTGGCAGATCAGACCGGGCTGCGGAGATTTTCCTCCGCAGCCCTTTTTCGTTCAGGACACCAGATAGCCCTTGATCCCGGTAAAGATGATCTGCGCCGCCAGTGCGCAGACAAAAAGGCCCATCAGCCGGCTGACGATCTGCAGGCCCTGATCGCCGAGCACCCGCTCGATGTGATTGGACAGATACAGCACCACCCCTACGGTGAAACTGGCCAGGGTGATGCTCATGATCGCGGTCAGTTTGTCGTCCCAGTGTGGTTGGCTGACGCCCATCACCAGCAGCGCACCGATGGTGCCCGGGCCGACGGTCAGCGGAATGGTCAGCGGGACGATCGTCACGTCCTGTTGCACGTTGTCACTCTGCACCACAGGCTTGCCTTGGGCCATGCCCAACGCCGAAATGAACAGCACGCTGCCGGCACCGATGCGGAATGCGTCCGCAGTGATCCCGAATACATCGAAAATCACCCTTCCGAACAGATACAAAAGGACGCTGGACACCAGGGTGGCAATCGCCACTTTCCAGGCCAGGCGCCGCTGTTCCTTGCGCGAGTAGCCACGGGTCAGGCTGATGAAGCAGGACAACACGAAGAACGGGCTGTAGAGCACCAGCATCTTCAGGTAAACGCTGAATAACACGTGGAGCATGGTTTGCGCTCGCATTCCGAGAGGTTGAGCCGGAGTTTATCAGTCGATCTGTTGGTTGTGGGACAGGTTTTAAAGGTGCGTGTTGTTTGTTTTGTGTGAGGGATTATGGTTTTTGCTTATTTGTTCTCTGTAAATTAAGTTACATGTTTAAGTTTGTCGGTGGGGTGATAGTTGATTATTGTTTGGTCTCGGCAAGTTCATGAGGAGCTTGTTTTAATGTATAAGGAATTTCTTGTGAGTAATGTATTTAGTGAAGCCTATATTGATGCCTGTGTAGAGGCGCTGGACTGTTACGATCTGGGCGTGCCAGTTGTTTCCAGGGCGCGTGGTTTTTTTTCTGCGGCAGATGAAGTCGAAGTTCCTGCCACGGCTTCGGTCGTGAGGGACGGGCTGATTACCTTTAGTGGTAATCTTACTGACCAAAACAGGAAAGATGCGCAGAATGCTTATCACTATGCATCGCTTGTTGCAACCAAAATGTTTCCACTAGAGCACCAAGGCAAAGAATGGTATGCGCAGTTCTGTAAGGTTATGGGGCAAGCGGGTTGGATGAGCCTCAGCATGTACTACAACAATCTGAATGTCTCGGGAACCAGCGTGCGCATGGACAAGTTGGTGTTGGAGATCCTCGCCTCGATAGTCACAGGTCTCACGGTACCGGGGCCGTCCACTGCATTAATGCTGAAAACCGCAGGTGATGCAATTGCCGCTCTGCAAAAACGCGATACCGCGTTGACGCTTTATGAGCGCAACATTCTGAATCAAGGTGTCGGTGGCGTGACCGTAGGCTCGTGTATTGATGTGAACGGCACGAACATCTTTGCCATTGGCACCGTACGATTTACACGTGGAAATTCGTCGACCAAAGTATTGTTCGTCGATACGGATGTTCGTAACGTCGGTCTGTATCGTGGTGAGACGGCGTTCGAAAAGAACGAAACCCTGGCTGAAGCTACTCGACAGCTCATTGCATCCAAAATTGTGGCTTACGCTACTGAGACGCTTGATTACGATATCTGATGAATGCAGGGAAGGGCGGTCATTTGTTGGCTGTCCTTTCTCTATCGAGGTGTTGAAATGAACTGTGATCATTCGGTGTTGATTGTAGGGGGCGCAGTCTTGATAGTGCCTTCGGCGATAGAAGTCATTGCTTATGATGATGTAGTGAATGCGTTGTTGTATGCGCAGCTGGCCGCAAGTAAAAGAGTGAAATCAACTCCGGGTACTAGTTGGTATGACACCTATATTGAAGTTTTGGGTGGTGTCTGGATGTGGTCTGCCAAAGCGCGCGACGAATTTGATATATCTTCAGATAGCGCCGAATCGACAGTTCAGTGGGCTGTTTCGGCGATGTCTCGGCTGGAAGTCGATAAAGAGAGAGTGACCGCCGAAGTGTTATCGCAAATGGTCAACGAAACGCAGCTCAACCCGGCGATCAGTTTATTGCGCAAGTATATGCAACAAGTGCCCGAAGATCAGCCAACCCACACGACGCCGCCTGTGATGGATGTTCGTTTGCTCGTAATCGTCGCACCAACACCCACTTCGTTCAGCTGTGTATGTATAGAGTTCAAAACTGATCGACGACTGAGCTCCAACCCGTTGCCTTACTGTTATCGGGCTGAAGAGGTGCAAGGCCCGATCAGCAGCCGTTACGTCCAGGCAAGTCTGTCGGAAACGTTGTATGCGCCTATAAGGCATCAAATGGCTCTGAAGCTCAAAGACAGGATTCAGGGTAATGTCGCAACGTTGACCCTGCGCGGTGAAACCTGCATGAACACGCCATCAGTCGAGGCACGTTCGTAGCGGATTGCTTTCAGAACGTCGAAGCCGTACGGTTCTGCTGATCGCGCTGGGCTACCCAGTGTTCGATCAGCTCGCGCAGTTGCGACAGCTCCACCGGTTTGGCCATGTGGCCATCCATCCCGGCCTGACGCGCGCGTTCCTTGTGTTCGGCGAGGATGTGCGCGGTCAGCGCGACAATCGGCGTGCGTATACGCTGATTGCTGACCTCCCACGCCCGTAGCTGCTGGGTCGCCGAGAAGCCATCGAGGATCGGCATTTCGCAGTCCATCAGCACCAGATCATAACGCTGGGCCTTCATCGCCTGCAGGGCCTCTTCGCCGTTGCTGGCGGTGTCCGGTTGCAGGTTGAGTTTGCCGAGCATGCCGCGAATCACTTTGGTCGAAATCGTGTTGTCTTCGGCGACCAGAATGCGGAAATCGCTCGGCACCTTGGCCGCCGTCGCGGGAGTGACCACTTGCGGCTGGAACACTACCTGACCTTTATTGCGCTGGTTCAACTCGTCGGCCAGCGTGGTCTTGAGCGTATAGCCGGCCACCGGTTTGGCGAGGATGCGTTTGATCCCGGAGTTGCGCGCGATGATCTTGCTCGGCGCGTTACTGATGCCGGTGAGCATGATCAACAGGATGTCGTGATTGAGGCTCGGGTCTTCCTTGATCTTGGCCGCCAGTTGCATGCCGGTCATGCCGGGCATGTTCTGGTCCAGCAGCACCACATCGAAGTAGTCGCGCAGGTGCGCCTTGGTGCGCAGCAGCGCCAGCGCTTCCTTGCCCGATGGCACGGCGCTGACGTTCAGACCCCAGGCGCTGCATTGCTGCACCAGCACTTTGCGGCAGGTGTCGTTGTCGTCCACCACCAGCACGCGCGCGCCTTGCAACGGGCCGTCGAGGTCGGAGGTCGGGTGTTCGAGGCGATCCGGGTCCAGCGGCAAGGTCAGCCACAAGGTGCTGCCCTGATTGGCGCCGCTCTTGATCCCGAACTCGCCGTGCATCAGGCGGATCAGTTGCCGCGCAATCACCAGTCCGAGGTTGCCACCCAGACGGTTGGCCGAGAGGAAGTGTTTGCTGTGCAGTTCGGCGTGCAGCAACGCATCGCGCTCTTCCGCCTCCATTGGCTGGCCGCTGTCCTGCACGGCGATGCGCAGGCGCGGTTTGACGCTGCGTTCGTCGAGGGCGACGACGATCAGCACTTCGCCTTCGTCGGTTTTCTTCAGGGCGTTTTCCAGCAGGCTCAGCAGGGTCTGGCGCAAGCGGGTCGGGTCGCCGCTGATCACGCGTGGCACTTGCGGCTGGATGAAGCTGATCAGCTCGACGTTCTGCTGTTCGGCCTTGGCCCGGTAGATGCTCAGGCAGTCGTCGATCAGCGCGTTGAGGTCGAACTGCACATCGTCCAGTTCGATCTGTCCGGATTCGAGCTTGGAGATGTCGAGAATCTCGTTGATCAACGTCAGCAGTTCGTTGCCGGCGCTGTGGATGGTTTGCACGTAATCGCGTTGCTTGACCGACAGTGGCGTACCCAGCAGCAGTTCGGTCATGCCCAGCACACCGTTCATCGGGGTGCGGATCTCGTGGCTGATCTTGGCCAGGAACTCGGCCTTGGCGTTGATTTCGGCATTGCTCGCGGCAAGGTCGCGGCTGATGCTGAACCGGCTTTCGGTGATGCTGCGCTGGCGTTCACCCAAGGCGATGCTCATCAGCAAGCCACTGATGCAGATGAAACCCATCAGGGTCATGATCAGGCCTTGCGGCGCCACCAGGGTCAGCCCCAGCAGGGCCGGCAAAATAATCAGCGTGCCGATGTTGAACACTACCATCCCGGCAACGAACAGCCGCGCCGGACGGTAGCCCTTCTGCCAGTGATAGAAGCCGACCAGCAACATGCTCAGACCGGCCAGCGCCACCAGCGCGTAGGTGATGATGTTCAGCGGCAGGGTGTTGACGAATAACAGCAGCAGGCTGCAGATCACGATGAACAGAATGTCGCCCAGCAATAGTTTGTTCAGCGGGTGCGGGCCGAGTGGGGCGAAGAAGCGCAGGGCGAACATCAGCCCGGCTGGGGCGGTCAGCAGCAACGCCAGATAGGCGCCCGGGGTCTGGATCGCGTGCCAGTTCGGCAACCACGGGCCGGCGAGGTTGAGCAACAGCAACAGGCTCAGGCCCAGCAGGCCTTCGCAGACCGCCAGCCACAGGCTGCTGCGCGAGCGGGAGTAGGCGTAGCGCACGATGTTGTGCAGCAGCAACATGCCGAGACAGCCGAACAGCAGACCGAAGATCAGCGTCTGGTTCTGGTTGGCGGCACTCATCACCGCCGATTGCAGGGTGATGTGCGGGCGCAGTTGATGGTCGGAAACCATCCGCAGATAAACGTCGAGGGACTTGTCGCTTTGCGGCAGCGGCAACAGGAAGTCGCTGCTCGGCAGTGGCCGCTCGACCTGTGGCTGCTGGGTGCCGGAAGTGCGTTGCTCGATCAGCTTGTCGCCGTCCAGCACGTAGAGGCTGAGGTTGGACAGGTCGGGAGCGAAGATCCGCAGCACCTGCTCGTGCTTGCCCGGCGCCAGTTTGAAGCGCAGCCAGAGTGCACCGTCGGGCTCGGCCGCCGTGAGGCGATCAAGTTCGATGGGACTGAATTGATTGGTGTAGCGCGCCGAGCGGATGTCGCTCAGTTGCAGATTACCCTGATCGTCAAGCAATACCGACCAGCCACTGCCTTGCGCGGCCTGGGCCGGGAGCATGCAGAGCAAGGTCAGCAACGTGACGGTGAAACTTATGGCAATCCTGAGCCAGCGCACGGCGAAATCCCTTCGTAGGTTGATGCCAGAATATAACGATGCGCGGCGGCGGAACAGCCCGGCGAGGGACTGCATCCCGCGCCGGACGTGAAGGACAGCTTATTCCTGGGTTTCGCCACGTTCACGGGCAATGGCGCGGTAGCCAATGTCCTTGCGGTAGAAGCAGCCTTCCCAGTCGATGGCGGCGGCCAGCTTGTAGGCTTGCTGCTGCGCTTCGCTGACGCTGGCGCCCATGGCGGTGGCGCAGAGTACGCGACCACCGGCCGTTACCACGTTGCCATCCTTCAGCGCCGTACCGGCGTGGAAGACTTTGCCTTCCAGGACTGCGGCTGCGTCCAGACCGTTGATTGCCGCCCCCTTGGCGTAGTCGCCCGGGTAGCCGCCGGCGGCCAGCACGATGCCGACGCTCGGACGTGGATCCCACTGTGCTTCAACCTTGTCCAGCGCTTGCGCCAGAGCGGCTTCGACCAGCAGCACCAGGCTCGACTGCAGACGCAGCATCACTGGTTGGGTTTCCGGGTCACCGAAGCGGCAGTTGAACTCGATGACTTTCGGGTTGCCGGCCTTGTCGATCATCAGACCGGCGTACAGGAAACCGGTGTAGACGTTGCCTTCTTCGGCCATGCCGCGCACGGTCGGCCAGATCACCTGATCCATCACGCGCTGGTGCACGTCGGCGGTGACCACCGGGGCAGGGGAGTAGGCACCCATGCCGCCGGTGTTCGGGCCGCTGTCGCCGTCGCCAACACGTTTGTGGTCCTGGCTGGTGGCCATCGGCAGCACGTTCTTGCCGTCGACCATGACGATGAACGAGGCTTCTTCACCGTCGAGGAATTCTTCGATCACCACGCGCGAACCGGCATCGCCGAACGCGTTGCCGGCGAGCATGTCGCGCACGGCGTCTTCGGCTTCGGCCAGGGTCATGGCAACAATCACGCCTTTACCGGCGGCCAGGCCATCGGCCTTGATCACGATGGGTGCGCCTTTTTCACGCAGGTAAGCCAGGGCCGGCTCGATCTCGGTGAAGTTCTGGTAGTCGGCGGTCGGGATCTTGTGACGCGCCAGGAAATCCTTGGTGAAGGCTTTCGAGCCTTCCAGCTGCGCAGCGCCGGCGGTCGGGCCGAAGCAGTCCAGGCCACGGGAGCGGAACAGATCGACCACGCCAGCCACCAGCGGCACTTCCGGGCCGACGATGGTCAGGGAAACGTTTTTCTCGGCGAAGTCGGCCAGTTGCTCAAGGGCCAGCACGTCGATGGCGACGTTCTCGCACTTGGCTTCAATCGCGGTACCGGCGTTGCCCGGCGCGACGAAAACCTTCTGTACGCGCGGATCCTGAGCCACTTTCCAGGCCAGGGCGTGTTCACGGCCACCGCTGCCAATGATCAAAACATTCATTTCAAAAACCTCAAAAATCTGTCAGGCGCTGCTGGAGCGCTTTATGTGGGAGCGGGCTTGCTCGCGAAAGCGGTGTGTCAGGCAAAACGGCTGTTGCTGACAGATTGCATTCGCGAGCAAGCCCGCTCCCACATTTGGATCGAGTTGTATCAGTGACGGAAGTGGCGCATGCCCGTAAAGACCATGGCGATGCCAGCCTCGTCGGCTGCAGCGATCACTTCAGCATCACGCATCGAGCCGCCTGGCTGGATCACTGCAGTGATGCCAACCTTGGCCGCGTTGTCCAGACCGTCGCGGAACGGGAAGAACGCATCCGAGGCCATCACCGAACCCGCCACTTGCAGACCGGCGTGCTCAGCCTTGATCGCGGCGATACGCGCGGAGTTTACGCGGCTCATCTGGCCGGCGCCGACACCGATGGTCTGACGGTTCTTGGCGTAGACGATGGCGTTGGACTTAACGTACTTGGCGACTTTCCAGGCGAAGATCAGGTCGTGGATCTCCTGTTCGGTCGGCGCACGTTTGGTCACGACTTTCAGGTCATCGGCGCTGATCATGCCGATATCGCGGCTCTGTACCAGCAGGCCGCCGTTGACGCGTTTGTAATCCCAGGCAGCGGCGCGGTCCGCCGACCACTCGCCGCAGGCCAGCAGGCGCACGTTGGCTTTGGCGGCGACGATGGCGCGAGCTTCTGCGCTGACGCTTGGAGCAATGATCACTTCCACGAACTGACGCTCGACGATCGCCTTGGCGGTCTCGGCATCCAGTTCACGGTTGAAGGCGATGATGCCGCCGAAGGCCGACTCGGTGTCGGTGGCGTAGGCCAGTTCGTAGGCCTGACGGATGCCGCCCTCGGCGTCCGGGCTCACGGCCACGCCGCACGGGTTGGCGTGCTTGACGATCACGCAGGCCGGCTTGACGAAGCTTTTTACGCATTCCAGCGCGGCGTCGGTGTCGGCCACGTTGTTGTACGACAGCTCTTTGCCTTGCAGTTGGGTCGCGGTGGCGATGCCGACTTCGGCAGGCTTGGCTTCCACGTAGAACGCCGCGCTCTGGTGCGGGTTCTCGCCGTAGCGCATTTCCTGAGCCTTGATGAACTGGCTGTTGAAGGTGCGCGGGAATTCGCTGCGGCCTTCGGTGCTCAGCACGTCGGCAGCCTGATTCACGGTGCCCATGTAGTTGGCGATCATGCCGTCGTAGGCGGCGGTGTGTTCGAAGGCCTTGAGCATCAGGTCGAAACGCTGAGCGTAGGTCAGGCCACCGGCCTTGAGGTTTTGCAGAACGTTGGCGTAATCGCTGGCATTCACCACGATCGCCACGTCTTTATGGTTTTTCGCTGCCGAACGAACCATGGTCGGGCCACCGATGTCGATGTTCTCGATCGCAGTCGGCAGGTCGCAGCCGGGCTTGTTGATGGTGGCTTCGAACGGGTACAGGTTGACCGCAACCAGGTCGATCGGCTTGATGCCGTGCTCGTTCATGATTGCATCGTCGATACCGCGACGACCGAGGATCCCGCCGTGGATTTTCGGGTGCAGGGTTTTCACCCGACCGTCCATCATTTCCGCGAAACCGGTGTAATCCGCGACTTCCACTGCGGCAACACCGTTGTCGCGCAGCAGCTTGAACGTCCCGCCGGTGGAGAGGATCTCGACGCCGAGGGCTTCAAGCTCCTTGGCGAATTCGAGGATCCCGGTCTTGTCGGAAACGCTGATCAAGGCGCGGCGGATCGGCAGGCGGGTAGTCTGGTCGGTCATCTCAATTTCCATCAAAAGCAAAGGAAGTCAGCAAAAAAGGCGACCGGTTTTACGCGGGCGCCTTTCTGGTTTGATTGAATGCTTACAGCAGATCGTACTGCTTGAGTTTCTTGCGCAGCGTGCCGCGGTTGAGTCCGAGCAGCTCGCTGGCCTTGGTCTGGTTGCCCTTGACGTAGTTCATCACGCTTTCGAGCAGGGGAGCCTCGACTTCGGAGAGCACCAGGTTGTACACATCCGTGACGGACGCGCCCTCAAGGTGGGCGAAATAATTGTGCAGCGCCTTCTCGACACTCCCGCGAAGGGTCTGACCTTCTTCGCTCGGGGTATTGAGGTGCTGTTTCAAATTCACGTTGTCGCTCACGGGTGCTGTTCCACTCACTAAAGTCTCGGTCATCATCGTCATGCGGCCACCCCTTCTTCGTCCCCTGTCAGGCTCTTGTAACGCTCGGCGAAGAACTCCCGAACGTTGGCGCATTGTGTTTCCGTACCATCCAAACGATTGAAGTGGGCGCGAAACTCCCTGGCGCCCGGCAAGGTTGCGAGATACCAGCCCACATGCTTGCGGGCAATGCGCACGCCCATCACATCCCCATAGAAGGCGTGAAGTGCGGCCAGATGCTCCAGCAGGATGCGTTCCACTTCGCTCAGCTCCGGCGCTGGCAATTTCTCGCCAGTACGCAGGAAGTGTTCGATCTCGCGAAAAATCCATGGCCGCCCCTGGGCAGCCCGGCCTATCAGCAGGCCATCGGCACCGGTCGCGTCAAGCACGTAACGGGCCTTTTCCGGCGAATCGATATCGCCATTGGCAAACACCGGGATCGACACCGCCTGCTTGATCGCGGCAATCGTGTCGTACTCGGCTTCGCCGGTGTACAGATCGGCGCGCGTGCGGCCATGCACGGCCAGCGCGGTGATCCCGGCCTGCTCGGCGATCTTCGCCACAGTCAGGCCGTTCTTGTTGTCGCGATCCCATCCGGTGCGGATCTTCAAGGTCACCGGCACATCCACTGCAGCGACGACGGCCTGCAGGATCTCGGTCACCAGTGCTTCGTCTTTCAATAACGCGGAGCCGGCGGCCTTGTTGCAGACCTTCTTTGCCGGGCAACCCATGTTGATATCAATAATCTGTGCGCCCAGTTCGACGTTGGCCCGTGCCGCGTCCGCCAGCATCTGCGCATCGCCACCGGCAATCTGCACCGAGCGTGGCTCGGGATCGCCTTCGTGGATCATGCGCATGCGCGACTTGCGGGTATTCCACAGGCTCATGTCACTGGTGACCATTTCCGAGACTACAAGCCCTGCGCCCAAACGCTTGCACAGCTGACGAAAGGGCTGGTCGGTGACGCCCGCCATCGGGGCGAGAATCAAACCGTTCTGCAATGTATATGGGCCGATGCGTACCGCCGACATAGGACTTCCCTGAAGTGGGGCCGGATCATGAGAGTTCGAAAAAGGGTTGGCATGATACCCGCTCTCGATGACTGGATAAAGGCTGAATTGAACAAAATCTGAACAGTTATTCTGTTATTACCAGCGGTTTGGTAAGCGCGGGCGAAGTCAGAAAACTGCCGTCAAACCTGAAGCGATGAAGCGATTCACTCGGGCGAGTGGAAACTCAGGCTGTAATTCACCGCTTTGGGGCCTGGATCAAGGATATCCAGCGCGATGTGGATCGGCGTCTGCGGCGGCATTTCCGCCATGCCCTCAAGGTCGCCGTTGAGGTATTCGCCGGGTTTGAAGCGACGACTGGCGATCAGATGACCGTTGAGGTCAGTGAAGCGTAGCTCCAGCAACGGAAATGGCTGGGAGAACGTCGCGCGGTTGTAGATGATCGCATCCACCACCAGCGCCCCGCTGAATTCCGGATGGCTGCGCACTACCAGATTGCTGCTTTTGATTTTGCCGATGTCGACCTTGGACGGCACCGTGCAGCCGATCTGCGGACAGAACTGCTGAAACCACGGGCGGTACTGATCCTGGCGCGCCAGTTCATCGAAGTGATAGGCAATGTACTGGCCGGCCAGACCGGCGGCAGCTAGCAGCACCAGCAAACCCCAGAGCAGACGCCGGCCCCAGGGCGAACGGCGTTTCTGCCAGTCCAGTTGCAGCGGGTCGTCGGTCAGGTCCTGCAACACTTCGGCGCGTTGACGTTTTTTGCGCAGCGGTTCGACCGATGGCAAGTCGTCATCGTCCGGCTCGACGTTGGCCGACAGGCGTTCACGACGGGCATTCGGATCGATCGGGTCGTGCAGGCGCAGTTGCGGGATCGGCGGTTCATCGTCCAGATCCACCGGCTCCAGCGACAGGGAAGGCTCGGTGCGCGCGGTGTTTACCGGTTCCGGTTCGACGGCATCTGGCTCGACGTCATCTTCGGGCTCGGGCAGACGTTCATCGTCGCGTGCGCTGAACAGGCTGTCGCGCCACTCCGTTTCATCGGCTTCAGGACTGTCGCGGCGGGCGCTCAGGGACTCCTCGCGCTGACGACCGAATTCGGTGGTCGGCTGGATTTCCCGTTGTTCGAGGCGGGCGAGTTCTTCGTCCAGATCGAGGCTGTCCAGGTCCAGCTCGCTGGCGCTCCATTGCTTTTGGCTGATGGCGCGCGGCGCGGGCGGTTCGTCATTGACGGGTGCTTCGACCACTGGCGGCGGCTCGCTGACCACCGCCTGAGACGGTGCTGGCTGGACAATGGACGGCGCCACCGGAGTGACCGCTTCCTTGCCGGCGTGTTGTTCCAGCAGCTGTTTGGCGGCGTTGAACACTTGCAGGCAGGAGCCACAGCGAACCACCCCGCGGGCCACGCTCAACTGAGCATGGCTGACGCGGAAGCTGGTTTGGCAATGCGGGCACTGGGTGACGAAGCTGTCGGTCATGCGGCGATCCGGTTTATGCAGGCGGTCATTCTAGCGCCGACGGCCGGTGATACGCACCCAGCCATCGCGATTGGCGATCGGGTCCAGATCAAAGTCCTGCGCATAGGCGGCAGCGACTTCTTCACCTTGTTCGGCGAGGATGCCTGACAGTGCCAGACGACCGCCGGTTTTCACCAGGCCGGTCAGCTGCGGCGCCAGGGAAACCAGCGGGCCGGCCAGAATGTTGGCCACCAGCACGTCGGCTTTGACCTGCGGCAAATCTTCCGGCAGGTACAGCGGGAACAGCTCGTCGGCAATATTGTTGCGCCCGGCGTTGTCGCGCGAGGCTTCCAGCGCCTGCACGTCGATGTCGGTGCCGACGGCTTCTTTCGCGCCGAGCAGCAGGGCGGCGATCGCCAGAATTCCCGAGCCGCAGCCGAAGTCCAGGACGTTGCAGTCTTTCAGGTCCTGACCGTCGAGCCATTCCAGGCACAGGGCGGTGGTCGGGTGGGTGCCGGTGCCGAACGCCAGGCCCGGATCCAGCAACAGATTGACCGCGTCAGGCTCGGGCGCGGCGTGCCAGCTCGGCACGATCCACAGGCGCTGACCGAAACGCATTGGCTGGAAGCCGTCCATCCAGCTGCGTTCCCAGTCCTGGTCTTCGATGACTTCGCTGTGATGCTCGGGCAGCGGACTGCCGGTCAGCAGTTCCAGATGCGCGAGCACCGGCGCAGGCTCGGTGCCGCCCTCAAACAGGGCCAGCAGGTGCGTGTGCGCCCACAGTGGGGTGGTGTTGAGTTCCGGCTCGAAGATCGGCTGATCTTCGGCGTCCATGAAGGTCACCGAAACGGCGCCGACTTCAAGGAAAGCGTCTTCGTAGGTTTCGGCTTGTTCCGGGCTGATGGCGAGACGTACTTGCAGCCAAGGCATGGCGGGCACCTTTGAAAAAATATGATTGCAGCCTAGCGGCCAGCGAGAAGCGCGCAAGTTTACGCGAGCGCGCAGGGTTTGTGGGAGCTGCATTGCACCCTGTGGGAGCGGGCTTGCTCGCGAAGGCGGTGTGCCAGACAAATAAATGTATCTGATGCACCGCTTTCGCGAGCAAGCCCGCTCCCACAGGGGATTTGAAAGCTGTAGAAACAACAAAGCCGCCCGAAGGCGGCCTTGTCTGTGCGGACTTGAAGCTTAGTGCTTCTCGCCTGCCAGCTTGTGCTCGAGGTAGTGAATGTTCACGCCCCCTTTGCAGAAGCCTTCGTCGCGGGTCAGTTCACGGTGCAGCGGGATGTTGGTCTTGATCCCGTCAACCACGATCTCGTCCAGGGCATTACGCATGCGCGCCATGGCTTCGTCGCGGGTGGCGCCGTAAGTGATCAGCTTGCCGATCAGCGAGTCGTAGTTCGGCGGAACTGCATAACCGCTGTACAGGTGCGAATCGACGCGAACGCCGTTGCCGCCCGGGGCGTGGAAATGCTTGACCGTGCCCGGGCTCGGCATGAAGGTTTTCGGGTCTTCAGCGTTGATCCGGCACTCCAGCGAGTGACCGCGGATCACCACGTCATCCTGCGTGAACGACAGCTTGTTGCCAGCGGCGATGCTGAGCATCTCCTTGACGATGTCGATACCGGTGACCATTTCCGAAACCGGGTGCTCCACCTGAACACGGGTGTTCATTTCGATGAAGTAGAAACGACCGTTCTCGTACAGGAACTCGAAGGTACCAGCGCCACGGTAGCCGATGTCGATGCACGCCTTGACGCAGCGAGCCAGAACTTCCTGACGTGCCTGCTCGTCGATGCCGGGTGCCGGTGCTTCTTCAAGCACCTTCTGGTGACGACGTTGCAGCGAGCAATCGCGGTCGCCCAGATGGATCGCATGACCCTGGCCGTCGGACAGCACCTGCACTTCGACGTGACGCGGGTTGGTCAGGAATTTTTCCAGATAGACCATCGGGTTGCCGAACGCCGCGCCAGCTTCGGAGCGGGTCAGTTTCGCCGAGGCGATCAGGTCTTCTTCCTTGTGCACCACGCGCATGCCGCGACCACCACCGCCGCCGGCGGCCTTGATGATCACCGGGTAGCCGACTTCACGACCGATGCGCAGCGCCGTTTCTTCGTCTTCCGGCAGCGGGCCGTCGGAACCTGGAACGGTAGGCACGCCTGCTTCGATCATCGCGTGCTTGGCCGATACCTTGTCGCCCATCAGGCGAATGGTTTCGGCTTTCGGGCCGATGAAGGCGAAGCCGGAATTCTCGACCTGCTCGGCAAAATCGGCGTTTTCCGCGAGGAAACCGTAGCCTGGGTGAATGGCGGTAGCGCCAGTCACTTCAGCGGCAGCGATGATGGCCGGGATGTGCAGGTAGGACTGAGCGGCAGAAGCCGGGCCGATGCAGACGGATTCGTCTGCCAGACCCAGGTGCATCAGCTCTTTGTCGGCCTTGGAGTAAACGGCGACGGTCTTGATGCCCATCTCTTTGCAGGCACGCAGAATCCGCAGGGCGATCTCACCGCGGTTAGCGATCAGAACTTTTTCCAACTTCGCAGTCATCAAAGGCTCTCCGCAGTTCAAACGATGGTGAACAGCGGTTGGTCGTACTCAACCGGCTGGCCGTCTTCGACGAGGATGGATTCGATCACACCGCTGGTTTCAGCTTCGATGTGGTTCATCATCTTCATGGCTTCGACGATGCACAGGGTATCGCCTTTCTTCACGGTCTGGCCGACTTCAACGAAGGCTGGCGAGGTTGGCGAAGATTTACGGTAGAAGGTGCCTACCATTGGCGAGCGGGCCACGGTGCCGTTCAGTGCCGGAGCAGCAGCGGCAGCCGGAGCGGCAGCAGCCACTGGAGCGGCAGCGGCGGCAGGTGCAGCGGCCGGAGCCTGCATCGGCGCCGGAGCGTAGTACTGCTGAGCCGGGGTCTTGCTGTGACGGCTGATGCGTACGGACTCTTCGCCTTCCTTGATCTCGAGCTCGTCGATGCCGGACTCTTCCAGCAATTCGATCAGTTTCTTAACTTTACGGATATCCATGAATCATCAACTCCCAAGGGTCGGTCAGGGGCGTTTAACGCTTGTGGTTCAAGTCGTTGCCTGTGTTTCAAGCTGTTCTAGTGCGGCCTCCAGGGCCAGTCGGTAACCGCTGGCGCCAAGGCCGCAGATCACTCCCACCGCTACATCGGAGAAGTAAGAGTGATGGCGGAAAGGTTCGCGCTTGTGCACGTTGGACAAATGCACTTCGATGAATGGGATGCTCACTCCCAGCAGCGCGTCACGTAATGCGACACTTGTGTGTGTAAATGCTGCTGGATTGATCAGAATGAAATCGACACCCTCACCGCGAGCGGCGTGGATGCGGTCGATCAATTCGTACTCGGCATTGCTTTGCAGGTGCAGCAGATGATGGCCGGCTTCACGGGCGCGGCGCTCCAGATCCTGATTGATCTGCGCCAGGGTCGTTGACCCATAGGTGCCCGGTTCGCGGGTGCCGAGCAGGTTCAGGTTGGGGCCGTGCAGCACCAGTAGCGTCGCCATCTGCGTGTTCCTTGTTATGAATGAGCAGTCGTCAGAACCCGGCGACTATGCCGCAAAGGCTTTGTGACTGTCCAGTTCTCTGCAATAGCCAGCACGATGACCGATGTTTGCGCGAAATTTGTGACTGAGTGATTTGATCCGGTCATTTGTGGGGACAGGAATACCGCCTTCGCGAGCAAGCCCGCTCCCACAGGGGTACGCATTCCAATGTGGGAGCGGGCTTGCTCGCGAAGGCGATTTTTCAGACGCGGAAGGCTTGCACGGCGGTGTGCAGTTGCCCGCCCAATACCAGCAGGTTCTCGCCCTGTTCGCGACCTTCGCCGATACGCAGCAGGTTATCCCCGCCCAATTGATGGATCCGCTCGCTATGGTCGCGGATCTCGCTGACCGCGCCGCTTTGCTGAGCGGTGATATCGGCGATGCGGATCGCCGTGTCGGAAATGGTCTGGATCGCGCCGACGATTTTATCCAGCGCACCGTCCGCCGCTTGTGCCTGACTGGCCGTGGCTTCGGCGTGTTCGACCTGCGCGCGCATGCCTTCGACCGATTGTCTGGCGGCGCTTTGCAGGCCGGCGATCAGCGTCTGGATTTCCGCCGTCGCGCCCGCCGTGCGTTGCGCCAGTGAGCGCACTTCTTCGGCCACCACCGCAAAACCACGGCCCATTTCCCCGGCCCGCGCCGCTTCGATCGCCGCATTCAGCGCCAGCAGGTTGGTCTGGTCGGCGATCGAGCGGATCACCGTCAGTACGCCGCCAATGGTCGCCGACTCTTCGGCCAGGTGCTCGATCATTTGCGCATTACCCTGGACTTCGCCGACCAGTGCGTGCAGCCCGGTGAGGCTTTGGCCGATGACGGTCTGTCCGTGCTCGACGGCCAGTCCGGCATGGCGACTGGCATCGGCGGCCTGTCGTGCATCGCCAGCGACCTGCTGAATCGTCGCTTCAAGCTCACCCAGTGAATCGCGGATCAGCGCGGTGTCGCCCGCCTGATGCTCGGCACCGCTGTGCAGCTCGTTGCTCAGTTCGGCGAGGGTACGGCTGCTGCCGGCGACTTGTTCGGCATTGCCGCGAATCGTCCCGACCAGATCCACCAGATACGCGCGCAAGCGGTTGAGCGAAGCCTCGATGTCATGCAGCTCGCGGTTGGTCTTGCCCAAGTGAATGTCGTTGCTGAAGTCGCCCTCGGCCCAGGTCGACAGCGCCGGAGCGAGGTTGGTCAGAGTGCGCGACAGGCGCCGCTGCAAGGTGTCGATCAGCAGGGCGATCAACAGAATCAGGCCGATCATCATGCCCTGCATCAGGCGCACTTCGCCCTGAATCTGTCCGTGCTGGGCGCGCACCACCGGTTCGAGTCCGGCGATGGCTTGCTGCACGGCGGCGATCTTCAAATGGGTCGCGGTGCTCAGGTCGGTGCGTTTCTGGATCTGCTCGCGGGTACGTGCCAGCTCCGCCGGGTAGCGACCGAGCAGGCTGTTGAGTTCGCGCTTGAGGCCGACCCCGGCGTCTTCGGCGGCGGCTTTTTCTGTGCTTTCGATGCCCATCATCGCTGCGAAATCATCACTGCCGGATTCATTCCTGGCGACCACGCCGAGCAAGGGCAGGGCGTCGATGGCCTGAGCCTGGGTGCGGATGTTGTCGACTTCGCGCTCGACGTCGGCGGCCAATTCACTGCGGCCGCTGCTGACCAGTTTGTCGCGGGCCAGCGACAGCTTGCCCAGGTGCTGCGAAGCGACCAGCAGCGGCGTCAGGTAAGACGCGTTGCCATTGGCGTAGGTGCTGAGTTGATCGAGGCTGGCGCTCAGTTCGCGTTCGGCTTGCAGCAGCAGTGCTTGCGGATCACCGGCCAGTTTGCCGGCCGCGAGCAGGTTGGTTTTGCTGAACTCTTCGAGGCTCGACAGACTCGGGCGCAGGGTCTCGGCCAGTGCCGGCGGCAGTTCGCCGAGCTCCTTCTGCAGGCCGTCGATGGCCTGGCTGGCGCTGCTCAGGCGCAGGGCGTCGCCGCTGGCGAGGTAGTCCTCGACATTGCGTGCCACGTCATTCTGAAATTGCTGCGACAGGCCGAGGTAGCGCTCCATCAACAGATACGGACGCTCCAAGGCTTTTTGCGACCACCACAGCGTCGCGCCGAGGGCCACGCAGACGGCGACCAGCAGCAGAGTGTTGAGATTGGTGAGCAACTTCAGGCGCATGACGGCTACCAACGGCAGAAATGGTAAGCGCCTGAATTTATTGCGGTTCTGTTACAGGGTTATGACCGAATCAGTGGATTCCGATGAAAAGGTGGCACTTTGCTTTGAGTCGCGTGCGGTCTGCACTCGATTGCGTCCGGCACCTTTGGCGCGGTACAGCGCTTCGTCGGCCTGGCTGGCCATCATCAGGCTGTCGGAATCCTCGTGCATTTCCACCACGCCGGCGCTGAAGGTGCACCACAAATCGTGCGGTTGCGCCGGGTAGTGGATTTCGGCGAAGCGCTGGCGGATCTCGTCGAGCACTTTGTGCGCCGCTTCTATATCCGTGTCGGGCATGACGATGGCGAATTCTTCGCCACCGTACCGGCCGATGAAGTCGGTCTTGCGCAGGCGTTGCTTGAGGAACAGCGCCAGGCTCTTGATCACTCGGTCGCCCATCGGATGGCCGTGACTGTCATTGACTCGCTTGAAGTGGTCGATGTCGAGCATGGCAAAGCTCAGCGGCTTGTTCTCGCGACGGGCGCGGAACGAGCAGTCTTCGAGCAATTGCAGGATGTGCGTGTGGTTGTACAGGCCGGTGAGGCTGTCGCGGACCATGCGTGCCTTGAGATTGCGCGCGCGGGCGGCGCGGTTGCGCACAGTCGTAATCAGATGCCGAGGCTTGATCGGTTTGGTAAGGAAATCGTCGCCGCCCTCGCTCATGGCGTCGAGCTGCTTGTCCAGATCGTCCTCGGCCGAAAGATAAATGATCGGCACGCTGACGTAGCGGTCGTTGTGGCGGATGACCTTGGCCAGTTCGGTGCCGGTGCAGGCCGGCATGTACATGTCGAGGATGATCAGATCCGGCTGGAAGTCCGCCAGTTCGGCCATCGCCTGGATCGGTTCGATCAGGGTGCGAGTGACGATTCCAGCGCTGTTGAGCAGGCGCTCGGTGTGCAAGGCCTGGGCGCGGGAGTCGTCGATGATCAGCACTTTATAAGGTTCGTACTGGGCGACGCAGGTCAGGACTTCGATCTTCTCCAGCAGGCTCGACGCTTCGAGGGTGCCGGTGAGGAACTCCTGGCCGCCGGCGCGCACGGCGGCGAGGCGGGTCGGGGTGTCGGTTTCGTGCAGGCTGAAAAACAGCAGCGGCAGCGGTTCTTCCAGGCCAACCTGAGCTTCGGCAGCCAGTTGCAGGCCGACGCCTGCGCCGCTGAAATCCACGTCCATGACGATCGCGGCGGGCAAGCGCTCGACCATCGAGGAGCGAAACGCCGCGACACTGTCCAGCGCCTGCGCGGTCAGGCCGAAAAACTCCAGCTGCTTGGCCAGCCGCTCGGCGCGGTCGTGATCCTGCAACATGACGTAGATCGGTTTGCGCAGTGGCGGCAGGAAGGTCTGGTCGAGTTGATCGCCATGCCGCAGACCGGTGCGCGACAGACGCTGCATCAAACGATTGAGGTCAGTGATCAGGCCGCTGCTCAGGCGTCCGCGATTGGCGTCCACCGCTTCCAGCGACTGGCCGATATGACGCGCGAGTTGCGTATGCTCGGGCTGCTCGAAGCGCTCGGCAAAACGCAGCAGGCGCAGATTGGCCTCGCTCAGTTCGGCGAGGTCGGCGGTGGACCACTCACTGCGTTGCAGGCGCTGCCATATCTCAAGAATCTGACGTGCCTGATGAATTACCCGCTGGGCAAAGTGGTGCTTGAGGCGCTCACGGCTGGGGTCTTCTGGCTCGGTCATATCCTGACTACTAGTTAGGGCGCATGCTGAGATCGACTGGTGGCTCTATGCTAGCACCTCTTTTCCCTTATATGAGTGTCGTGCGTCAATAATCTGCGGTGCTGCACAATTCAGTTTCTGACCGGGTGGTTTTGGATGAGACCTGTTCGTCGATGAACCTCCCGAAAACCGGGCATATGGTGCTGCTCGAAGCGTAAACAAGCCTGTGTGCACCACGCTGTGCTGCAGACAGACGCTGATCTGCAAATGCCTGTTTCGCAGCTTTGTTGATGGCGCTGTATCAGGGAAACCCCTAGAGAATTTGCGGGTCGATGCCGCGCGTTCCGTGGATTTTCTGCTTCTCTTCAATGGCGGGTGCCGGCCTTGGCACGTTGTTGTATGGTTGTGGTCGAACCGTTGAACCCAAGTGATTGAAAGGATATCGCCATGCTGGACTGGAAGAACCGCGCGGGCAGCGCGCCTGAACGTGCCGCTGAGCCGAAGTCGGCCACCCGCAGCTATGTGGGCGGGCTGTTGTTCAGCCGCGCGCTGGCCACGCTGATCGGCATTTATCTGCTGGTGACCATCGGCCTGGGCTGGTACTGGAGCCAGGAGCCGGCGCTGTTTCCGGTGGCACAAAACGCCCAGGCGGCTGCCGAGAAAGAAGGCAAGCAGATGGTCGTCGGCTACACCACGGTCGAAACCCTCAAGACCGTTGCCGGTACGTTGCTGAACAAACCGGGCGGCTACATTTCCAACGACCGTTTTCCGCCTGGCCTGTGGATGGACAACACCCCGAGCTGGGAATACGGCGTGCTGGTGCAGGTGCGTGACCTGACTCGTGCCCTGCGTAAAGACTTCGCCCGTTCGCAGTCGCAGTCGGCCGAAGATGCCGATCTGGCCAAGGCCGAACCGCGTTTCAACTTCGACAACAAGAGCTGGATCCTGCCGTCGAGCGAATCGGAATACCAGGAAGGCATCAACTCCCTGAGCCGTTACCAGGCGCGTCTGTCTGATCCAACGCAGAAAAACGCCTTGTTCTACGCTCGCGCCGACAACCTCAACAACTGGCTGGGTGATGTCGGCACTCGCCTGGGTTCGCTGTCGCAACGCCTGTCCGCCAGTGTCGGCCGTGTCAAGCTCAACACCGCGCTGAAAACCGAAGTGCCGGCGGTTGGCGAAGTACCGCAAGTTGACGAGGAAGTCGTAGAGACTCCGTGGATGCAGATCGACAACGTGTTCTACGAAGCACGCGGTCAGGCCTGGGCGCTGTCGCACCTGTTGCGCGCCATCGAAGTGGACTTTGCCGATGTGCTGGCGAAAAAGAACGCCACGGTCAGCGTGCGCCAGATCATCCGTGAACTGGAAGCATCGCAGGAGCCGGTCTGGAGCCCGATGATCCTCAATGGCAGCGGCTTCGGCGTGCTGGCCAACCACTCGCTGGTCATGGCCAACTACATTTCCCGGGCCAACGCCGCAGTGATCGATCTGCGTCAATTGCTCAATCAGGGCTGAGTCATGGTCGATAGCGCCAAAGAGGCGGCGCACCGCGCCGCCTCCGATGCCGAACAGATCGCCTGGGTCGACGAGCAGGACAACTTGCTCGGCGCCCTGGTGCGGGCCGATCTGCGTGAGCGCGGGCTGATCGGGCGCGGCACCTACATCATGTTGTTCAATTCCGCTGGTGAGCTCTGCGTACACCGGCGCACCCTGAGCAAGGCGATCTATCCCGGTTACTGGGATGTGGCAGCCGGCGGCATGGTGCAGGCCGATGAGACCTACGCCGAATCGGCGGCCCGCGAGCTGGAAGAGGAATTGGGCGTGAGCGGGGTGGAGCTGACCGCCCACGATCATTTTTTCTTCGAGGACACCGGCAATCGCCTGTGGTGCTCGGCATTTTCCGCGGTGTGGGACGGCCCGCTGAAACTGCAGCCGGAAGAAGTGCTGGAAGCACGCTTTATTCCGGTCGATCAGGTACTGCAGGAAATCGAGCAAAAGCCTTACTGCCCGGACTCTCTGGCCGCGTTGAAGCGCTATCTGAAGGCTCAACAAAGCGGCGTCGCAAAGAACACATAAATTGGCGCCGATTGGCTCTTAGCAATTGCGCTTTTTGCCGTTACACTGCGCGACCTTTTCAAGCTGCACCGACCTGCTTTTGTTCAAGCGCACGGTGCAGTAGCGCTGCCCCTGCCTGAGTGGGGCTTCGCGGTCGATGACCTTGCCCAAGGTCGCGATCAGTCTTTGTCCTCCCAAGAGGATTGCCGGTGGCCAAAAAAGCCGCATCCTTCGCCGCCCTTGGTGGCCTGGTATTTTCCACCGACGCAGGTCGTCATTGCCCGGAATGCAGTAAACCGGTGGACGCCTGTATCTGCAAACAAACCGTGATCCCGGCCGGGGACGGCATTGCCCGCGTGCGTCGCGAGAGCAAGGGCCGTGGCGGCAAAACGGTGACCACCATCACCGGC
The DNA here is from genome assembly GCF_036346455.1 of Pseudomonas sp. AM14(2022). Lineage (NCBI taxonomy): Bacteria > Pseudomonadati > Pseudomonadota > Gammaproteobacteria > Pseudomonadales > Pseudomonadaceae > Pseudomonas > Pseudomonas sp. AM14(2022). The sequence goes on along the minus strand of NZ_JAOTNY010000011.1, from coordinate 48,833 downwards.
GTGCCACTGGCCGAAGACGCCCTCAAGGAGCTGGCGACAACGTTGAAGAAACGTTGCGGCACCGGTGGGGCGTTGAAGGACGGGATCATCGAAATCCAGGGCGATCATGTCGAGCTACTCTTGGCTGAGCTGATCAAACACGGTTTCAAAGCGAAGAAGTCCGGCGGCTAGCAGCCTCTGTGAAATCCATCTGCGGCTTGATCCGGCACTGAAGCAGTTCAGATCCGGCGTCGTCTCCATGGTTTTCACAGAGCCTGTTCATGACCGGTTTCTAAACTACACGCGGTCAGCGCGGTCTACCGCCGCGCTGACGAACCGTCATTTTCATTCTTTAGACTGCGCCGGCCTGCGATCAGGCGACGCACTATGACTTCTTTATAGGGGACTTCGATGTCCGTACGACGCACACGTAAAGACGATGGCAGCCAATGGACAGTTGCGGACAGCCGCAGTGTTTACGGGATTCGCCATTGGGGGGCCGGGTATTTCGCGATCAATGACGCCGGTCGCGTCGAAGTTCGTCCGAACGGCCCGAGCAGCTCGCCTATCGACCTGTTCGAACAAGTCGACCAACTGCGCAAGAGCGGCTTGTCCCTGCCGTTGCTGGTACGTTTCCCCGACATCCTGCAAGACCGTGTCCGTCAACTGACCGGTGCTTTCGACTCGAACATCGAGCGCCTGGAATACCAGAGCAAGTACACCGCGCTGTACCCGATCAAGGTCAACCAGCAAGAAGCGGTGATCGAGAACATCATCGCCACCCAGAACGTTTCCATCGGTCTGGAAGCCGGCTCCAAGCCTGAGTTGCTGGCAGTGCTGGCACTGGCGCCGAAGGGCGGCACCATCGTCTGCAACGGTTACAAGGACCGCGAGTTCATCCGTCTGGCGCTGATGGGGCAGAAACTCGGCCACAATGTGTTCATCGTCATCGAGAAAGAATCCGAAGTCGGCCTGGTGATCGAAGAAGCCGCCTCGCTCAAGGTCAAGCCACAGGTCGGCCTGCGCGTGCGCCTGTCGTCGCTGGCGTCGTCGAAGTGGGCGGACACTGGTGGCGAGAAATCCAAGTTCGGTCTGTCGGCGGCGCAACTGCTGTCGGTGGTCGAGCGCTTCCGCGCGGCCGGCCTGGATCAGGGCATTCGCCTGCTGCACTTCCACATGGGTTCGCAGATCGCCAACCTGGCTGACTACCAGCACGGTTTCAAGGAAGCGATCCGTTACTACGGCGAGCTGCGCAACCTTGGTCTGCCGGTCGATCACATCGACGTCGGCGGCGGTCTGGGTGTCGACTACGACGGTACTCACTCGCGCAACGCCAGTTCGATCAACTACGACATGGACGACTACGCCGGTGTCGTGGTCGGTATGCTCAAGGAGTTCTGCGACGCGCAGAGTCTGCCGCATCCGCACATCTTCTCCGAAAGCGGCCGCTCGCTGACCGCGCACCACGCGATGCTGGTGGTGCAGGTGACCGACGTCGAGAAACACAACGACGAAATCCCGCTGATCGAAAACAAGGAAAACCTGCCGGAAACCGTGCAGTGGCTGGTGGACCTGCTCGGCCCGACCGATATCGAGATGGTCACCGAGACTTACTGGCGCGCCACGCACTACATGAGCGACGTGGCTTCGCAGTACGCCGACGGCAAACTGACCCTGGCGGAAAAGGCCCTGGCCGAGCAGTGCTACTTCGCTGTGTGCCGTCGCCTGCACAACTCGCTGAAGGCACGTCAGCGTTCGCACCGCCAGGTGCTCGACGAACTCAACGACAAGCTGGCCGACAAGTACATCTGCAACTTCTCGGTGTTCCAGAGCCTGCCGGACACCTGGGCGATCGATCAGGTGCTGCCGATCATCCCGCTGCATCGTCTGGACGAAGAGCCGCTGCGTCGCGCCGTGCTGCAAGACCTGACCTGCGACTCCGACGGCAAGATCAACCAGTACGTCGACGAGCAGAGCATCGAGACCAGCCTACCGGTGCACGGTCTGAACGAAGGTGAAGACTATCTGCTGGGCGTGTTCCTGGTCGGCGCCTATCAGGAAATCCTCGGCGACATGCACAACCTGTTCGGTGACACCGACTCGGTGAACATCTACCAGAACGCCGATGGCAGCGTGTACCACGCCGGTATCGAGACCCACGACACCATCGAAGACATGTTGCGTTACGTGCACTTGTCGCCGGAAGAACTGATGACCCACTATCGCGACAAGTGCGCCAGTGCCCGCATCAGTGCCAGCGAGCGTACGCAGTTCCTCGATGCCTTGCGTCTGGGCCTGACCCGTTCCTCCTACCTGTCTTCCTGAGTCAGGTCTGTTGCACCGGGTTGTCTGAAATTTTCCCTCAAGCTGTGGAAAATTCGGATGACCCGGTGGGACATTTCCCAAATCCCCTGCGAAATAATTGCCTGCCACAGCCGGAGAAGTGATCCGGTCTGCTTTTCGCGTAGGTCATTTCCTAAGTTGTACTTCAGCTCTCTACTCGGCCATGGCTCTCGGCGAGAATCCCCGGCCGCCCCTCCTGTAGAGATCCGCCCATGTTCGAATCAGTCAACGAGCCGTCGTTTCGTCTCGATGTAACGGGGCTGCCCGAGCCCTTCGAGGTGCTGGCCTTTACCGGAAGTGAGGGCATCAGCGAACCCTTCGCCTTTGATATCGATCTGTTGATCAATGATCCGCAACTGGACCTGGCCGGCCTGCTTTTCCGCTCGGCGTTCCTGCAGTTCGGTCCCGGACACAATGGCCTGAGCGGGCAATTGCAGAGTGTCGTTCAGCATGAGCACGATCAGGGCGCCCGATTGTGTCGAGTGACACTGGGACCGAAGCTGAGTTGTCTGGCGCTGCGTTTCAGTCAGCGGATCTTCAGCAGCCAGTGCGTGCCAAAGATCCTCGCGCAGGTGCTCAAGGAGCATGGGATCGTTGGTGCGCAACGGCGTTTTGATTTGCAGTGCGAATACCCGGTGCACACTTTCTGCACCCAGTACCGGGAGTCGGACCTGCAATTCGTGCAGCGGCTGTGCGCGCAGGCGCGGATCCACTACTACTTCGAGCACCGACCGGACGGACACTGTCTGGTCTTTGTCGATGATCCAGGGCGTTTTCCCGTGGCCGGCGCGGCGTCTGTGGACGATGGCGCGAGCACCCCGGCGGTAAGACGCTGGCAGATGCAAGTGGACGCCAGCGATGTGGACGCGGGTTCGGCGCAGGCCGGCAAAGCTTATGGCCACAGCGATCTGCCGACCTTGCGCGCCGCGCAGTGGCTGGCGTTGACCGCGCATCCGTTTGCCGAATGCAACCGCCGCTGGTTGCTGAGCCGGATCGAGCATCGTGCCGATCCCGCCAGCGAGCCGTCTTACAGCAACCGGATCGTCGCCGCTGCCCAAGCGCAACTGCCGACATTGACGAGCACCTGTGCCAGGCCGCGCATGCACAGTCTGCAACGTGCATGGGTAGTGACGGTCGATGAACCGCAGCCCGACGATCAGCGGCCGGTGGCGGTGCAGTTCGACTGGCTTTATCAGGGCGAAGGCGCTGCCGCCAGCCATTGTTGGCTGCCGCTCGCAGCAGCGTTGAGCGACGCCTCACTGACATCGTTGCGCGAAGGCGTTGAAGTGGTGGTGAGTTTTCATGAAGGCGATCCGGATCAGCCGGTGATCAGTGGTGTGCTGCAGGAGCCGGCGGTGATCGAAGACTGCGAAGCGCCATTGGCGCTGCCGGACGTGCTGCCGAGCGCGGGCCTGGCGCAATGGCTCAAGTCTGCCGAACCGCTGTTGCTGTTGTGTCTGATGCCCGGCGGCGGCAGTTACAACCACTGCACGGCGTCGATCTGCAGTTGCCGATTGGTCGCGTCGCTGGATCAGGACGGCGCCGCTTGAGCGGCGTCGGCTTTGCCCCGCAGGTACAGTGGCTGTTGCTCGATGGCGCCGATGCGCAGCAGGCGTTGGCGACATTGCGCCAGGGGTTCGCCAGCGTACGTTGCACGCGGCTGTTCCAGGGCACCGAGTTTCAAGCGGTAAGCGAGCACGGTCCGCTGCTGGTCGACCTGCATGACTGCCCGGCACTGGCGGCGCTGTGTCAGCGTGATCCGCAGACCTGGCGCGGGTTGTTGTTCGCCAGTGATGCCTCGCAGGCAGTAATGCTGAGCCACCTGCGACGGATGCTGACGGTCTCGTTCGGGCTCAATCACCGTGCCTTGCTCGGTTATTACAACCGCCAGACGGCAAGTTATTTCTTCGACGCCTGTGATGCCGCCGACTTGAGCCGCTGGCTCGGGCCGATCCGCCTGCTGCGCTGGTTCGGTGGCACCTGGGCCGACCTCGCCATCGGCAGTCAGGGCTGGCAGCAACTGCGCAACCCGCAGTGGGCGGTCGAGCCGCTGGGGATCGACGAAAGCCTCACCCATCGTCAGCGCGAACGTTTGCAAAGTTGCCTGCTGGAACAACACATCTGGCGCTGGTGCCAATCAATGGGAACCGACTACGCGCGCATGGCCTCCCATGTGCAGGAGGGGCTGAGCCTGGGTTTCAGCGACCGTACGGTGCTGGATGGCTGGTTGTGGCTACGCTTGCAGCATCCCCGAGCGGTATTGCCAGACCTGCCGGACGGGCTGAGCCAGCAGGAACGTCTCGAGCATGTGCGGCGACAGTGGCAGAACGATCAATCTTGAGGTGCGACATCCATGACAAATCCTCTGTGGCAGCGGTTCGGCGCAGTCCTCGGCGGGTTTCTGCTGCTGGTGCTGACGGGATGTTCCCCGGTCAAGGTGCTCAATGCGCTGACCCCCGACGACACGTTCCACAAAACCGCCGGGATTGCCTATGGCGATGATCCGCGACAGAAGCTCGACGTCTACGTGCCGCGCCAGCCGCTGGAGGACGCGCCGGTGGTGGTGTTCTTCTACGGCGGTAGCTGGAACAGCGGTGATCGTGGCGATTACGCGTTTGTCGGCGAGGCGCTGGCGTCGCGGGGAATTGTCGCGGTGCTGGCGGATTATCGGCTCTATCCGCAGGTGCGCTATCCGTTGTTTCTTGAAGACTCGGCGCGGGCGGTGGCCTGGACCCGGGCGCATATCCGCGAGTTCTCCGGCAACCCGCAACGCCTGTACCTGATGGGCCACAGTTCCGGCGCTTACAACGCGGCGATGCTGGCGCTGGATCCTGGCCTGCTGGGTGCGGTGGGCATGTCGCCAGAAGACCTCAGCGGCTGGATCGGACTGGCCGGACCGTATGATTTTCTGCCCATCCAGAATCCGCAGGTGCGTCCGGTATTCTTCTGGCCGGACTCACCGCCGCAATCGCAGCCGATCAACCATGTCAGGCAGGGCGAGCCTCCGGCGCTGCTGATCGCCGCGACCAAGGACAATCTGGTCAACCCGACGCGCAACACCGCAGGCCTGGCGCGCAAACTGCGCGAGGCCGGTGTGCCGGTGCAGGATCTGTACTACTCGCGCCCCAATCATGTGACGCTGGTGGCGAGTCTGTCGCGGCCGCTGCGGCACCTGGCGCCAGTGCTCGATCAGGTCGTCGGGTTCGTCAGACACACACCGGCTCAGTGAGCGGCGCCGCTGAACCAGCCGTCGTCGCGCCGCAGCCACAGGGCGAATACGCCGAGGGTCAGGCTGCGCAAGACCATGAACAGCAGAAACGTTATCCACAGGCCGTGATTGCCCAGTCCCTGTAATGCCCAGGCGAACGGCAGCAGCAGGGCGACGGTCAGCAGCATGCCGTTGCGCATTTCCCGGGCGCGAGTGGCGCCGATGAACAGGCCGTCGAGCAAGTAGCTCCAGACTGCAATCAGCGGCAACACCGCCAGATACGGCAGGTAGATGAACGCGGTGTCGCGCACGCTCTGGATGTCGGTCTGCATTTCGATGAACAAGTATCCGCCCAACAGAAACAGCGCGGCAAAACCGACGCTGGCCAGCAGCGACCAGCCGCCGGCAACGACCAATGAACGGCGCAGGGCGAGGCGATCACGGGCACCGATAGCGTGTCCGCACAACGCTTCGACCGCATGCGCCAGACCGTCCAGTGCATGCGCGGTCAACAGCAAGCCGTTGAGCAGCAGGGCGTTGGCTGCCACCGTGGCATCGCCCAAGCGCGCGCCTTGCACGGTGATCAGGAAAAATACCGATTGCAGCGCCAGGCTGCGGATGAAAATGTCGCGGTTGACCGCCAGCAAAGGGCGCCAGCTCTGCCACACCTTCAACGCTGCCCAGACGATGTGCCCGGGATAGGCGCGCAATGCGCCGCGGGTCAGCCACAGGCCGAGCAGGGCGCCGCTCCACTCGGCAATCACCGAGGCCCGGGCCGAACCGACCACCCCCCATTCCAGGCCAATCACGAACCACAGATTGAGAGCGATGTTGATCAGGTTGGTGCTGAGCAGAATTGCCAGAGGCGCCCGGGCGTTCTGGGTGCCAAGGAACCAGCCGACCAGGGCGTAACTGGCCAGCGCTGCCGGCAAACCAAATAGCCGGGTGTGGAAGAACTCACGGGTCAGTTGATCAAGTTCGGCTGACGGCTGCATGAAGTGCAGGGCCACGCCGCTCAACGGCACGCCGAGAGTGCCGAGCATGATCGCCAGTCCCAGCGCCAGCAGCAAACCCTGCAACAGAATCTGCCGCAACGCCGCGCCGTCGCTGCGCCCGGCGGCCTGAGCGGCAAACCCCGTAGTGCCCATGCGCAGAAAACCCATGGCCCAGGCGAGAAACGTGTAGAGGCTGGCGCCGACCGCCACTGCGCCCAACTGATGGGCGTGGGGCAGGTGGCCGATGACGGTGCTGTCAACCAGCGCCACCAGCGGCACGGAAATATTGGAAAGAATCATCGGCGCGGCGAGCGCCCAGACCTTGCGGTGAGTCGGGCGGTCGCGCCAGTCGGCAATCAGGTTGGACATGCGGGCTCCTTGGGGGAGCGGGGATTGTAGCGATTCATGCGGCCTGCGATGCAACCAATGTGGGAGCGAGCCTGCTCGCGAAAGTGGTGTGTCATTCAGAGCAGTTTTGGCTGATCCACCGCCATCGCGAGCAGGCTCACTCCTACAGGGAGCTGTATCAGTGGATGATCCAGCTCAACAACCACAACCCCAACAGCAGCCAGATGATCCCGGCAATGATCGACGCATTCATGAACGCGCGAATCGCCGACCACAGCAGCATCAGGCCGACGATCAGCGCGAGAATGCTGATGATCGAAGTGTCCATGCCCAGCGTCTTCGCCAGGCCATCGACAAAATTGCCGCCGGCGTTGCTCAGAATGTTGAACAGGCCGCTGAGGCCGTCGACGATGAAACGGATGATCGAACCGAGTGCCTGGCCGAGCCATTCGAAAAAGCTTTCTACCTGCATGTGTGCATCCTGATGAAAGAGCTGAGCCTTGGGCCACCGCGCGGGTGGCCGAGTTCCCTGCAACTATAGAGGGTTTGCCTCAATCCTGTGTGGGAGCGAACCATGGCCGCTTGCGTTCAGCCGACATCCCCCCGAAGCTATACGCCTTCAGGAGAGCCCGATGAACCTTGTTGAACTGACCGAACGCCTGCACGCCATTCGCGACCGCAATGACTGGCGGCAATTTCACAGCCCGAAAAACCTCGCCATGGCCGCCAGCGTCGAGATGTCCGAGTTGGTGGAGATTTTCCAGTGGCTGACCGAAGACCAGTCACGCCAGTTGCCGGCGGACAAACTGGCGCATGCCGGGCAGGAAGTCGGCGATATCGTCCTGTATCTGTTGCTGCTGTGCAGCGAGTTGGGGCTGGACATGAATGAAGTGGTGCGCAGCAAGCTCGCCGACAGCGAACGGCGGTTCAGCTGATGAGCGACCGGCATTTCGATCAGTTGGCGACCCGTTTCGCCGAAAAAATCTACGGTGGCGCCAAAGGCGCGATTCGCCTCGCGGTGTTGCAGGCCGACCTGGCCGAAGCATTGCCGGACCGACCGCTGCGCGTGCTGGACATCGGCGGTGGTCTGGGCCACATGTCGCTGTGGTTGGCCGAGCGCGGCCATCAGGTGACCTTTACCGAACCGGCTGAGCCGATGCTTGAGGGCGCCCGTCAGCGCTTCGCCGAAGCCGGGCAGAGCGCAACGTTCATTCAGGCACCGTGGCAGGAACTGCTCGGTCAGCTCACCGAACCCTACGATCTGGTGATCTGCCACGCGGTGCTCGAATGGTTGGCCGAGCCACACGCAATCCTGCCGGTGCTGCATCAACTGACCAAGCCCGGTGGCTGGCTGTCGCTGGCGTTCTACAACCGTGATGCGCTGATTTATCGCAATCTGCTCAAGGGCCATTTCAAGAAAATGCGCAAAAACACCATGGCCGGTGAAAAGCAGAGCCTGACCCCGCAGCAGCCGCTTGATCCGCGGGAGCTGGCAACGCAACTCGAAGGGTTGTGGCAGGTCGAAACCCAGAGCGGGATCCGGGTTTTCCACGACTACATGCCGGTGGAATTCCAGGCCCGCGCCGAACTCGTGGATTTGCTGGAGATGGAGCTCGCTCACCGTCGCCACCCAAGCTTCGCCGGGCTTGGGCGTTACTTGCACTGGATCTGCCGGCCGATCTGATCGGAGCCCCACATGAAAGCTCAATCCGGTTTATTGCTGATCTGTCTGGGGTTGGCCGCCTGCCAAGGCAGCAACCCCTACGTCGCGCAGTCGCGGCCGTTGCCGCCAGCGCCGCCGCAAGCGGCCAACACCTTTGATCGCAGCGCCTATCCGGCGCCACCGCGTGATTACGGGCGCTATCGCAGTTGGGCCTGGCTCAACGGGCAGTTACCGCCGGGCACGGCCTGGGCCGATTCGGCGCAAGTGGCCGAAGCGGTGAGCAACGCGCTGGACCAACGCGGGTTGCGTCCGTTGCACGACAATCGTCCGGCCGATTTGCTGGTCAGCGCCAATCTGCGTCTGGAAACCCGCTTGCGTCAGGTGCAGGACGATTACGGTTACGGCGGATACAGTGGCTATGATCGCTACGGGCGCGGTTACGGCATGTACAACACTGTGCCGATTGTTCGCACCTATCAGGAGCAGGTCGTGGTGGTGCAGGTCAATCTGTTCGACGCCGGCACCGGTCAACCGGTATGGAGCGCCAGCGCCGAAACCGCCAACCAGGGCAGCCAACTGGTGCGCACCGACGCCATTCGCGAGGCTCTGGAAAAAGCCCTGTCGGCGTATCCGCCGAGCTAGACTTCATGTGAGAACGCTTCGCAGGTTCAGGCCTTCAACCGGAGAACAACCATGTTCCGTCGTCTCGCTTTACTGGCAATGGCCGTGCTGCTCAGTGCTTGCGCTGCCAACCAGGTCAACCATGACTTCGACGCCAGCCGCGACTTCGCCGCCTATCGCAGCTGGAGCTGGAAAGAACCGGCGCTGCAATATCGCCCGGATGATCCACGGATCAAGAGCGACCTGACCGAGCAACGCATCCGCCAAGCCGTCAGCGATCAACTTGATCAACGCGGTTTGCGTCCTGCCGCTGCGGGAGCCAAGGGCGACCTGAGCGTGCAAACCTACCTGATTGTCGAGGATCGCCAGCAGCAAGTGACCACCAACTACGGCGGCGGTTGGGGTGGCCCGTGGAACGGGTATTGGGGCGCGCCGATGTACAACGAAACCCGCAACATCACCTACAAGGTGGCAACGATCCAGATCGATCTGCTCGATGGCAAGGACGGCAAACTGGTGTGGCGTGGCAGCGATGAGCAGATGCTCAGCAGCACGCCCAATCCACAGGATCGCAGCAATGCGGTGCGCGAAACGGTGGGCCGAATATTGGCCAACTATCCACCGCGCTAGTTCGCTGTAAAAAAAAAGGGAGCCCAAGAGGCTCCCATTTTTTGCCCCACCACAAATCTCCCTGTGGGAGCGGGCTTGCTCGCGAAGACGGCGTGTCAGCCACATCCATGTTGAATGACACAGCGCATTCGCGAGAAGACGAGGTCTGCAGGGTTTTGTGCAGCACCAAATGGCGCGTTGCCACTAGCGCCGTCTACACTCAAATCCACCATCGGAGGTAGCGCTCGGCAACGCGCCGGCAAAGGAGTGCGCCATGTCGCCTCGTACGCAGTTCAACGGCCCGGCCCGGCAACGCGGGGCGATCGGGTTGATGGCGGCTGCCACCCTCAGTCTGGCGCTGGTGTTGATGCTGTTGGTGGTCGACACCGGTCGGCTATACATGGAGCAGCGCAAGTTGCAGCGAGTGGTCGACAGCGCGGCGCTGGAAGCGGTCAGTCGCGGCGGCAATTGTCAGTCAGGCCTCAGCGCGGCCACGTATGCCGGGCAAAGCGCAGTGCGCAATGGCTACACCGTCGATACCAACAACACTCTGACGACCACCTGCGGCAGCGTGCAGACCGCGGCCAGCGGGTTGCGCGCGTTCACCGCCGATGCAACCCGGTCGAGCGCAATCAAAGTGGACGCCAGCCGCACGGTGACCACCAGTTTTGCCGGCGGGGTGCAGGCCCTGTTCAGCGGCTCGACGGTCAGTCTGAACACCACACTCAACGCCTCAGCCGTCGCCGCGCAACCGACCCCGACGGTTGCGCAACTGAACATCCGCAGTACGCTGGCGAGCATCAACACCGCCCAGTCGAACATTCTCAATCCGCTGTTCTCCGGGCTGCTCGGCGGCAACGTCAACCTCACGGCTCTGGGTTGGGACGGTCTGCTCAACACCGACATCAACCTGCTCAGCTACCTCAATCAACTGGCGATCAACCTCAACGTCGCCGCCGGCAACTACACGCAACTGCTCAACACCCAGGCCACGGTCACCCAACTGATTCAGGCGGCCGCGACGGCGGTGCAGCTCAATGGCGCGACCGCCACGGTGATTACTGCGCTGGGTCAGCTGCAGGTTGCGGCGATCAATGCTGCGCCGGTCAAACTTGGCGACATCCTGCAGTTGCAGACCGGTACCACGGCAGCCGGGCTGGATGCCAACCTGCAGCTGCTGCAACTGATTCAGGGAGTGGTGCAACTGGCCAACAGCAAAAGCGCGGTGGCCGCGACCTTGCCGATCAGCGTGCTGGGGCTGGCGAATGTCACGGTGCGGGTCAAGGTGATCGAGCCGCCGCAGTTCTCGGCGATTGGTGATCCGGCGCGGGCCAAGGCCAACCCATTGGGGGCGGATCGGATTTATGTGCGCACGGCGCAGATTCGCACGATGCTCTCGGTGAATCTGCCGGTGTTGTCCGGGGTGGCCGGGCTGGCCAATGCGGTGTTGGGGCTGGTCGGCACACTGACCCCGACCCTCAATGCGCTGCTGAGTCTGAATCTGGTCGACACGCTCAACTCCGTGCTCTGTCTGCTGGGCGCCGGTTGCGAGCAACTCGATCCGAAACTGCTGCCGAGCCCGCAAATCGATATCGCGCTGGATGCCGGCGGCGCGAAAAGTTATGTCACGGACTACAGCTGTCCGACCGGCACTACCGGCACCAAAAGCCTGACAGCCCACACCGTCACGTCGATTGCAGACCTCAAACTTGGCAAGATTGATCCGACCAACGCCTTTTCATCGGCGGCCGAGCCTGTGGTCTCGCCTTTACCGCTGGTGGATCTGGGCATCGTGACCTGCCACAAGATTCTCGGCCTCGGCAGTTGCGACGCCGCGACCCGTGTTCAATACGGTGCCGGCGGCATCGCGATCAAACTCGACACCCCGGTCGCGCAAAATTCACAGGACCTGGTGTTTTCCAGTGGCACGCCGTTCGCGACTCCGCCCAACCTCAAATTGCCCTCCAGCGTGCAATCGGCGATTCCCACCAACAATATCGTCGGTAGCCTGAGCAACACCCTGGCGGGTATCAACCTGATCGTTTACCAACCGGTCGGCAGCAACCCGCTCGGTGCCATTGTCACCGGAGTGGCCTCGTTGATCAGTGATGTCAGCAGCCGTTTGTTGCCCGTGGTGACCAGCGTGCTCAGCCCATTGCTCGACCCCTTGCTCAACAACCTGCTGAAAAGCCTGGGCATCAACCTGATGGACGTCGACGTCGGCGCCAACATGACCTGCGGCCAGACCGGCAAGGCCTATCTGGTGATTTAGGCGTCCGGGGCAATCGGCAACTCGATGCAGAAACGTGCACCCTCCGGCGAGTTGCGCACGCTCAAATGACCACCCATGTTTTCGATGATGCCGTAGCTCACCGACAGCCCCAGCCCGGTGCCGACGCCCACCGGTTTGGTGGTGAAGAACGGTTCGAAAATCCGCTCCAGCAAGCGCGGGTCGATGCCGCCGCCGTTGTCCTCGACCCACAGTCGCACCTTATGCTCATCGCGCTCGGCATAAATCGAGATCCATGGCTTGAACGATGAGTCTTTCTCGCGTTTGCCGAGCAGCGCATCGCGGGCGTTGACCATCAGGTTGATCAGCACCTGCTCCAACTGATCGACGTAACCGCGCACCTGCACGCTGAAAGCGGTTTCGCTGATCCGCAGGTCGACGCCTTTGCCGCGCATGCCTTCGGCCAGCAACGACAAGGTGCCTTCGATGGCCGAGGCCGGGTTGAACAGTTGTTGCTCGATCTCCGAACGACGGCCGAACACGCGCATGTGATCGACCACTTTCGCGGCGCGCTGTACCTGGGCGTCGATGCGATTGAGTTTGTCGGTCAGATAGTCGATCTGCACATCACCGTTACCCAGGCGCTTGAGCACGTTGACGATGGCCATGCGCATCACGTTCAGCGGCTGATTGATTTCATGGGCCAGACCAGTGGCCATTTCGCCGAGGGTGGCCATTTTTGCGCTTTGCGTGAGTTGCTGCTGCGAGCGCCGCACCTCGGTGTTATCGCGGCCCACGGCCTGCACCTCAAGCAGGCGCCCGTGTTCATCGAACACCCCGCGATCGGACCACACCCACCATGCATGTTCGCGCCCGGGTAATTGCAGGCTGATTTCGGCAGTGCTCACTGGTAGCTCCGGGGTCAGCAGTGCCAGACGCTGGATGAAGGCGGCGCGTTGTTCGTCGGACATCCAGCTGCCCAGATCTACCCCCGGCAATTGCTCCGGGGTGCATTCCAGATAAGTCGCCAGCGGCCGATTGCCGAAGGTCAGCGTCAGGTCCGGGCGATAACGGCAGATCATCGCCGGCGAGTCTTCCACCAGAATCCGGTAACGCTCTTCGCTGTGTCTGACCTGTTCGGCGGCGAGGGTCGCTTCGGTGACGTCCAGCCACAGCCCGACGGCTTCGACCGGCAGACCAAGATCATTGCGCAGCAGTTTGGCTTCGTCGAGCAGCCAGTGGTAGTCGCCGCGTGCGTCGCGCAAGCGAAAACGCGCGCGCGCCGAGCCTTCGCGCAACAGTTGCCGGGTGCGAGCGAAATACAGCTCGCGGTCTTCGGGGTGAATCAGTTGCACCCAGTCGGCGGCGCAGCCCTCGGCCGGCGTCCAGCCCAGCAGCGGCTGCAGGCTGGCGCTGAAGAAGTCGGGAAGCAGCGCACCCTCGACGTAGTGCTGCACATAAATCACCGCCGGCGAACTGGCGATCAGGTTATCCAGCCGCGCATGGGCGGCTTCGGCGCGTTGCTGCTGGTTCTGGATGTCGCTGATGTCGAGCATGAATCCCACCAGCCGCCGCTGTTCACCGCTGCCGGCGACCTGGCCCTGAACGCGATACCACAGAGGCGTTTGTCCGGGGCCGCTGCGGTGCAGGCGCACGCACAGGGTCAGCGCTTCGCCATGCAATTGCAGGGCTCGCAGGCGGCTGCGCAGTTCTTCGCGATCGGCCGGATGAATCAGTGCCAGCCAGTCTTGCACTGGCATGCGCGCACTGTCCGCAGGCAACACGTCGACCAACGACGGGGCCATCAGCACGTCGTTGCCGAGCATTTCCCACCAACCGGTGCCGAGCAGGGTCTGCAGCGATTCGAGGCGTTCGCTGTATTGATGATGCTGCTGTTCTCGCAGGCGGCTGAGCAGCGGGCCGGCCAGTGCGCTGGTCAGGGCCATCCAGTCGCGGTCGTTCAGGTGCGGGGCGGCAATGTCCACGGTGTAGAAGCCGCAGAGCAGCCACGCCACCACCCCTCGATCATCGCTGTAGGGCACGGCGAACCCGTCGGCGTTGCCGAACGTGGCCTCCACCCGCGCGTGTTCGTACAAGCCATGATGGGCGCCGAGGCGTTGCGGCGCGCTGCCGTTGAGGCTGTCGAGCGGCGTGCCCAGACGCTGGCCGTCCTGCCACAGCAGCGGCGCGTCGTGGGCGCGATATTGCTCGTAGATCTGCCAGCCCTGTGCCTGTTCGTCGAGCAGGGCGATGGCCAGACACGGGATATGCCAGCGCTGGGCGATGGCCTGCAATTGCTCGCTGAGCACCATCGGCAAACGCGTCAGGTTGCAGACGCGCAGGTGTTCGCTGATCTGCCCGGCGAGGGCCTGACAGGTTTCACGATTGCGCGACTGCTGGCGCTCCAGCAGCAGGTCGCCGATGTCCATCAGTTGCAGCATCCAGCCCTCGGCCGAAGGCTGCACCCAACCGCGCAGGTGCAGGGTCTGATCGCTGAGGCCGGGAAAATCCAGATCGAGTATTTGCCCTTGCCAGTCCTGCGGGCGGCCTTCAATTGCCAACGTACTGTGCGCGAGTAAATAAGCCGACAACGGCAGCGGCGAGTCGTGGGGTGGCTGTTGCGCGAGTTGGTGGCGCAACGGCCCGGCGATCTGCAATACGCCGCCGTCGTGGTTCAGTTGCAGGTGCAGGCCCAGCGGCGGTGCGCCGAGATGATCGGGCAGTTCGTTGGCCGGCGGTGGCGCGCGCTTGAGCAGGCGCCCGAACAGATTGTCGCCGGCGGTCAAAATTTCAGGCTCGACGCGGCGGAGAGGGTGGCGGGCAGACTCGGCACTGCACCCACGCCCGGCAGCACCAGAAATGGAATGACCTGATTGAGCTTGCTGGTGGGGTAATCGACTCTGACCGTCAGCGTACCTTGAGTGGCGTCATACACCGCCGAGGTATCGACGCCGACCACCAGGTTCAGCGCGGATGGCACCCACTGCAACTGTTGGGTCAACGCGGTGTTGGCAGTGCTCACCACCACGGAAGCATAACCGGGAGTGTTGGGGTCGACTGCGACGCTGCGGCGCACCGCTTCAGATGTCGCCTCGTTGAAAGTCTGCATCAATACAAACGGCAGGCTGTAGCTGACCAGCGCGTAGAACACGGCGAAAAAAATCACGAATACCAAGGCGAATTCGATCGCCACTGCGCCTGCCTGTGATTTTGCGAAGCCGGTTTTCATGAGTGCGTCTACCCTGACTTTCACTGCGTAGTATCAGCATAGAATCATTCAGCAAAATCGGATGGATTTAACCGGATGCAGAGTTTAGTTCTCCTGATCTGGCTGGCCCTGTGCGCCGCCCAGGATGCCCGGCAACGGCGTATCGCCAATGTGCTGACGTTCGGTGCAGGAGCGCTGGCGCTGATCCATTTGCTGGCGACTGGCACGACCTGGTTCGGAGCCGATGCGCAGCAGGGATGGTGGGCCGCCGCGATCGCCCTGATGTTGACCGTTCCTGGGTATTTCATGGGCCGGATGGGCGCAGGCGATGTGAAATTAATGACAGCCATGGGCCTTGCGACGAACGGTTTATTCATTCTTTGTGCGTTTATCGGCGCGGGTATCGCGAGTTTGCTCTGGCTGCTGATCGCGCCAAGAGTCTGGCTTCATATGAGTCAATGGCTTAGAGAACGTCTTCGATATTTAGAGCCAGGAGCGTCAAAGAAGCTGCCATTTGCGCCGTTCGTGCTGCTGGGTGTATTGGCTTCAATACATTGGATCCATTAGTCGCCAGATGCCACTAGTCCTATGTACATAGTCGGAAAGTGCGTCTACTTTCAAATGAAGTGGTTACATCGCCAAAGTGCAGAAAAAGTCAGCTTTGGCCCGAGCAATGGAGTGGTTCGTGAACAAGCTTACGTCGGCGGTAAAAGTGCTCGTGGTCGATGATCAACCGTTGATCGTCGAAGAATTGTGCGAGTTTCTCGAAAGCAGCGGGTACCGCTGTGTGCCGTGTGAATCCAGCACTCAGGCGATCGAGCGTTTCAGTGAAGACGCCGAAATCGGTCTGGTGCTGAGCGACCTGCATATGCCGGACATGGATGGCATCCAACTGGTGCAGGAGCTGCAACGCATCAGCGGCAAACACCGGGTGTTCGAAGCGATCATGCTCACGGGGCGCGCCGACAAACAGGACGTGATCAAGGCACTGCGTGCCGGGATTGCCGACTACTACCAGAAGCCGATCCAGCTGGATGAACTGCTCGAAGGCGTGAAACGTCAGGAAGCGGCCCTGCAAGAGCGGCACAAGAATGTCCAGTTGGGACACCTGAACCAGAAGCTGCAGTTTCTCTCGGAATCCATCGACGATCTCTACCAGGATCTGGACAAGGTCCGGCGCAATCCGGCGGCGGTGGTCAAAGACATGCTCGGCGGCGACGGCGCCGAAGCCGAGCAGGAGATCCCGGCGATCTTCAATCAGCTGTCGCCACGGCAACTGGATGTGGCGCGGCTGGTGGGCAAAGGGCAGACCAACTATCAGATCGCCTGCGAGTTGGGCATCACCGAAAACACCGTGAAACTGTATGTCTCGCAGGTCTTGCGCCTGACCCATATGCACAACCGCACCCAGTTGGCATTGGCGCTATCACCGAGTGCTTCGGCCGCCCGTCAGCGTGTGACAGCACACTGATCTTGATTGCCTGTTCCTCGCGGGCAGGCAGTCAATTCTTCCAAAAACACCCTGAGTGAATTACCCGGCCTGCGTCTTCGGTTTGGGGAACAGATTGTCCAGGGTTTCCAGCAGGCGCACGTGGTAGATCGGCTTGCGAAACAGGTCCAGCACCTGCAGGCGCAGCATGTCGCTGACGTCTTCCATGTCGGCATGTCCGGAGGTCACGATCACTGGAAGATGCTGGCGTGAAGTGTGCTCGCGCAGACGCTTGATCAGCGACATGCCGGACTCTTCCGGCATACGCAGATCGGTAATCACCAGGGCGATATCCGGAAAGCGGGTGAGGTGATGCAGGGCGAGTTTCACCGAGGTGGCGGTGTGACAGACAAAGCCCTCGCCCTCCAGTAACTCGGCCAGCTCAAGCAAGGCGTCCTCTTCGTCGTCAACCAGAAGCAACTGTTGGCGGGGGAGCGAGGAGGCAGTCATGGGCAGTCCCTGAAAAGCTGGAAGTGAGATCGAGTGTAGCGCGACATTCGCCGGACGCGACTCACATCAGGGGGTTTGTACCGGAGCGGTTTGCGAGGCTCCACCGAGCGCCACCAGAACATTGTTGAAAATCGCAAAGATTTTCGCGCCCAGGGGTGTGATGAACACCACCACCACGACCGCTACCATAGCCACGACAATCGCGTACTCGATGGCTGACGCGGCTTCCGTACTGGCCAGAAAGGACCTCAGGCGCAATATCAGGTATTCAAGGATCATTGACATTCTCCTTAGTTACAACGGGAGATCGGACCTGTGAAATCCGATGACTTGCCAGTGCCTGAGCGCTGCTATGGGTGAGCATGGGACCGGGCACTGGAAGAGGGGCAAGGTTTTTGATCAAGGTGTCGGTCTGACCTGCGTAGCGCCACCGAGTTTGGTCAACACCAGGTTGAAAATGGCCAGCACCTTGTCGCCGATGGGCGTCACAAACACCACAACCACGACCGCCACCATCGCCACCACAATCGCGTATTCGATGGCAGATGCACCTTCTTCACTTCTGCACAGCAGCCTGGCCCTGGCCAGTAGATAGTCGATGATCATCCGAAACATACGTCCACTCCTTCGCGCCTCTGGCGCCGATCCAACGCTACAGCGGCATGCTTTCACCGTGCTATCAGAGCATTGTCAACAAACCCCTGCTCAACAACTGTAAGAACGGATTAATCACAAAGGATTAACCAGAACGTTAGTCGAGCCAAACCCTACAGTTAATTGGCCAGGACTCATACTTTAGTGAGTTATTTTCCTGTCAGAAATGGCGTTTTGGCTCGGATCAGCTAGCTTGGAAATAGCGAAATCGTTGCATGTTCATAGCTGCCTGATCGCGAAAAATTCTCTCGGCAGGAAGTACAGGCTGTCGGTGCAGTGAGGAAAGGGAGAGCCGTCATGAACAGTCGCGTCACCATGGGTCTTGCAGCCGTTCTGCTGCTGGGGGCAATCGTCGTCGGCTACTGGGGCCTGATGCTCAGTCGGCAACCGGCTCCCGTTGCCCAAGTGCCTGCCGCCCCGGCAGTCGCCATGGAAAAAACCGTGGCCGCCGCCGAAGATCAGACCCGCCAGCCAGTGGTCGTGCTGTTGCACGATGTGCCGCCGTTCACGCCGCTCACGGCTGCCGATGTGGCGGTGGAGAAACTGCGCAGTGCGCCAGCCGGCAGCCTTTCCAGTGTCGAGCAAGCGGTGGGTCGCACGCCGTGGCGGCACTTGAGCGCAGGCACCTGGCTCAACGACGAAAGCTTTCAGGCCGGTGGCTCACTGGCGCGGATGATTCACAGTGATGAGCGCGCGCTCACCGTGGCCGTGGATGAAGTGATCGGCGCCGCCGGGCAACTGATTCCCGGCGACTACGTCGATGTGCTGCTCTACCTGCGTCAGGACGCGAGCAATCTGCAGCAGTCGGCGCAGATCGTGGTGCCGGCCATGCGCGTACTCGGTGTTGGTGAGCAATACGGCCTGACCAACGACGGCCAACCCGCCACCCCGGCCTTGAGCGCCGACGAAAAACTCAAACAGGATCAACGCCGGATCGCTGCACGCACCGTGGTGCTGGCGGTGCCCGAACAATTGCTCAGCCGGATGATGCTCGCCACTCAGGTCGGCACGTTGCGCCTGGCCGTGCGCAGCAGCGAAGAACAGCGTCTGGCCAGGTACTGGGCCGGTGAAACCCAGTCACCGGCGCATGTGGATAACGCCAACAGCCAGCTCTTCCAGTTCACCCAACTGGCCCTCGGTGCCGCGCCAAAAGCGCCGGCCGCTGGCGGCCATGGCGGTGCGCGGCCGATGGAAGTGATCCGCGGCAATCAGCTTTCCCAACAAGCCCCATGACTGAGCAAGGATCCACGTGCATGCAGAGTCGATTCAGGCCGCTATTAACACCTGTCGTCCGGGCCTTGATACTGATGGGACTGTCGATCAACGCCGCCGTCGCGGCCACCGGCAATTGCTCGGCACTCGGCCGTATGCCGCCGGTGATCGAGATCGGCGAAGGCTTCCAGCAGGACATCCAGTCGCCCGTGGCAATCACCCGCGTGGCTATCGGCGACCCGAAGATCGCTGATGTGCACGACACCGGCAGCGCCTCGTTTCTACTCACCGGCGTGGCCCCCGGCGCTACCAGCCTGATGGTCTGGACGTCGTGCTCCAGTGAGCCGCG
This sequence comes from Pseudomonas sp. AM14(2022), assembly GCF_036346455.1. NCBI lineage: Bacteria > Pseudomonadati > Pseudomonadota > Gammaproteobacteria > Pseudomonadales > Pseudomonadaceae > Pseudomonas > Pseudomonas sp. AM14(2022). Next base: position 29,475 of record NZ_JAOTNY010000011.1, on the reverse strand, counting down.
CCAGAGCATGGTGTTCGTCAAGGGCAGTGCCACCGCCGCACTGACCAGCGCCAGCAGAATGCCTTCTGATGATCCGACGCTGCCGTCGCAAGTGCAGACCGACATTCGTTTCGTCGAAGTCAGCCGCACCAAACTCAAGGAAGCCACCGCTTCGCTGATTGGCACCCGGGGCAATTTCCTGTTTGGTTCGCCCGGTACGTTGCCACCCATCGACGGCGTGCCGACGCCGAGACTGCCGGTGGATAACGGCCTGTTCAATTTCTCGTGGATCGGTGGCAAGACCATGGCGATCATCAACGCGCTGGAAACCAGCGGTTTCGCCTACACCCTTGCGCGCCCCAGCCTGGTGGCGTTGAGCGGGCAGAGTGCAAGCTTTCTGGCCGGTGGTGAGATCCCGATTCCGGTGCCCAGCGCCGGCAGCGACAACGTGTCGATCGAATACAAGGAGTTCGGCATCCGCCTGACCCTGACCCCGACCGTCATCAGCCACGACCGCATCGCGCTGAAAGTCGCGCCGGAAGTCAGCGAACTGGATCTGAGTAACGCCGTGCAGATCGCCGGTACCACCGTGCCGGCCCTGACCATCCGCCGTACCGACACCAGCGTCTCGCTGGCCGATGGCGAAAGCTTCGTGATCAGCGGCTTGATCAGCACCACCAACAGCTCGCAGGTGAACAAGTTTCCGGGGCTGGGCGATATTCCGGTGCTCGGCGCCTTTTTCAAAGGTTCGCAGATCAGACGCGAAGAGCGTGAACTGCTGATGATTGTCACCCCGCACTTGGTGCAGCCACTGGCGGCGGACGCGCAACTGCCGTCGCTGCCGGGGGAAAAACTGCGTAACTACGACCCGAATTTCTACCGCATGTTCTTCCTCGAAAACGGCAACTTCGACAAACGCAGTGGGCTGTCCCAATGAACCAGAACCTCAGCCAGACCTTTCTGGCGATCACCCGTAACAGCACCGATCTGGAGTGGCTGCAAGGCGCACTCGCGCCGCTGGGCCAGGTGGTGAGCGCCGGGGCCGGGAGCCTGGACGAGTTGCTGGCGCTGGTCGATGTCACCTTCGCCAGCCTGGTGTTCGTCGGCCTCGATCGCGACCATGTGGTCGCGCAGAGTGCGTTGATCGAAGGTGCGCTGGAAGCCAAGCCGATGCTCGCCATCGTCGCGCTGGGCGATGGCATGGACAACCAACTGGTGCTCAACGCCATGCGTGCCGGCGCCCGGGATTTCGTCGCCTACGGTTCGCGGGCCAGTGAAGTCGCCGGGCTGGTACGGCGCTTGAACAAGCGCCTGCCACCGGTGGCGGCCAACACGCATCTTGGCGGCCTCACGGTGTTGTACGGTACGCAGAGCTATTGCGATGGCGCGCTGCTTGCCAACCATATGGCGCAGGTGGTGCAAAAGAGCGGACAACAGACCCTGCTGCTGGATCTGGGGCTGCCGCGCGGCGACAGCCTGGCGTTGCTCGGGCTCGAGAGTTCGTTCCACTTCGGCGATGCCTTGCGTCACTTGCGCAGGCTCGACGCGACCCTGATCGACAGTGCCTTTACCAGCGCTGAAGCGGGGCTGCGGATTCTGGCGTATGCCAGCAGCGACGAGCCGCTGGAAGGCACCAGCGCCGCCGAGCTGTACATGTTGCTCAGCGCCTTGCGCCAACACTTCCAGCACATCGTCGTGAACCTCACCGGGCAGTCCGACAGTGAAGCCTTGCGCACCTTTGTCAGCCACTGCGACAAGCTGATCTGGTACACCGATCAGAACGTGCTCAACTGCCGCCGCAACCTGGCCGTGCTCAATCTTTGGCGCGAGAAAGGCATGAAGCTCGACCACGCGCGTTTGCTGGTGGACGGCTATCTGGGCAGCGTTGCCCCGGATGCTGAAACCCTGGGCAAAACCTTCAACCTCGAAGTGATCGCGGTATTGGCGGCCAACGCCGAAGTGCGCCTGAACGCCAAGAACCAGGGCGTCAGCCTGTTCGAACTGGCCCCGCGGGAAAAACTCACGCAAAGCCTGCGTGCTCTCGGCGAGCGTCTGGCCAAGCGCTCCGAAGGCCTGGCCAAACCCAAAGTCACCTGGTTCGACCGCTTGCGAGGCACCTCATGAGCGCGGAAAAACTGTTCGGCGCGGTGCAGCGCGGCGCGACCGGTAATACCGATCACGAAGGCCTGAAACTGGTCCTGCACCGCTACATCATCGACGCCATCGAAGAGTCGGGGAAAAACCTGCTGGAGGGCTCGCGCCAATTGCTGGCGCAGTTTGTCACCGACAAGGTCGCCGAATACATCGCCCGCCTGCACCTGGCGATTTCCCGTTACGAGATGGAGCGGCTGGCCGAAGAAATCGTCGACGAACTCACCGGTTTCGGCCCACTGGAAGTACTGCTGCGCGATCCGTCGGTGACCGAGATTCTGGTCAACGGCCCACACCGGGTGTTCATCGAGCGCGACGGTGTGTTGCATCAAAGTGACCTGCGCTTTATCGATTCGCACCACGTCGAACGGGTCATGCAACGGATTCTCGCGCCACTGGGGCGACGCCTGGACGAGTCCTCGCCGATGGTCGATGCGCGTTTGCCGGACGGCAGTCGGGTCAATGCGATCATCCCGCCGATCGCGCTCGACGGCCCCTGCCTGTCGATTCGAAAGTTTCGCAAGGACATGCTCAAAAGCAGTGATCTGATGGCGATGCAGACCATCGATCTGGCGATTTTCGAGTTCCTTCAGGAGGCGGTCGGCAAGCGTTGTAACGTGCTGATCAGCGGCGGTACCGGCACCGGCAAAACCACGCTGCTGAACATCCTCAGCCAATTGATCAACCCCCACGAACGTCTGGTGACCATCGAAGACGTCGCCGAATTGCAGCTCAGCCACCCGCATGTTGTGCGCCTGGAAACCCGTCCGCCGAATGCCGAGGGCCACGGCGAAGTCAAGGCCAGCGACCTGATCCGCAACGCCCTGCGCATGCGCCCCGACCGGATCATCCTTGGCGAGATTCGTGGAGTCGAGGTGGTCGATGTGCTGACCGCGATGAACACCGGTCACGACGGCTCGATGAGCACCGTACACGCCAACAATGCCCAGGATGCGTTGCTGCGGTTGGAGACGCTGGTGGGGCTGACCGGTCGCTCGATCGCCGAGCGCACCTTGCGCCAGATGATCTGCGCCGCCCTCGATGTGATCATCCAGCTGACTCGCATGCCCGACGGCCGCCGCTGTGTCAGCGAGGTGGTGGAAGTGGTCGGCATCCGTGAAGACGTCTACGTCACCAACACCTTGTTTCGCCTTGATCGGCGCACTGGTTTCGGCTTCCTGCGCGAAGCGGTCAATCCGGCGGGCGACAAGTTGCGCCACGAGACCCACCTGGGCTGACCGCATGGGACTTGCATCATGATCGGCCCGGCCATTCTCATCCTTCTGTGTCTGATCCTGCTCGGGCTATCGATCTGGCTGTTCGTGCACGGTATCCACAAGACCAGCAACGAACGGGTTCTCAATCGTCTCGCGGCGGGGCAGCCGCAACTGGCCGCGCAGAAGCCGACCTGGGTCGGGCTTGAACGGATGTTTTTGCGCGCCGGGCTTGGCCGTCCCAGCGAGCGTTTCGGGCTGTGGATGACCCTGTGGGGCGTGGCGATTGTCCTGGGTTATCTATTGGCGGACTGGATCGGTTTGCTGGCGATGCTGTTGGCGCCGCCGCTGATCCTGCGCCTGTACATTTCCTGGCTGTACCACCGGCGGATCAAACGCATGATCGAGCAGTTGCCGCAGATGCTCGACTACACCGTACGCAGTCTCAAGTCCGGCCGCACCTTGAGCGACGCCGTCATGGGCGGCATCGAATCGAGCGAGGATCCGCTGAAAAAAGCCATGGGCCGGGTGCAGCGCAACGTGCAGCTGGGGGTCAATCTGCCGGATGCGGTCAGCGATTTCGCCGAACTCTACGAACAGGACGAACTGCGCATGTTTGCCCTCGGCCTCAAGGTCAATCATCGCTACGGCGGCAATGCCAGCGAGCTGTTGGAGAACCTGATCAAGCTGATCCGCGAACGTGACCAGGGCGCCCGGCAACTGCGCGCACTGACTGGCGAAACACGCATGACCGCGTGGGTGCTGGGTTCGCTGCCGGTGATTCTAGTGAGCTACTTCATGCTGACCAACCCCGGCTACATGCTCGGCATGTGGCACGACTCCGGTGGTCGGACCATGTTGATCATCGCCGTGGTGTTGCAAGTGACCGGTTGCCTGGCGCTGTGGCGCATGTTGCGGAGTATTTGAAATGGTCTATCTCGCCGCTCTGATGCTGCTGCTCGGCGCGCTGTTGCTGGTGGTCAATCACCTGCTGACCGAGCGCCGCCGGGTGCGCCAGGTCAACCAGCGTTTGCAGGGGCATCTGGTGCGCGAGAACCGTTTCGGTAACTGGCTGCGGGCTCTGGGTAACAGCAGGTTCGGTCAGCGCTCGGTGAGCATCGACAGCGAAACCCAGACCCTGCTCAGTCGCCTCGGCTGGCGCCGCGCCAGTGAGCGCTCGCTGTTCGCCGCCTGCCAGATCGGCACGCCGCTGCTGACGCTTGGGTTGGCGATCTTTCTCCAGGAAGTTTTTTTTCCGCACGCCGCCAACCGCTGGATCGTGCCGATGCTCGCCACCGGCGCCGGTTACCTGTTACCCAAGCGGCTGCTGGCTTACGCCGCCGGGCGTCGGCAGAAAACCATCGCCGTGGAAATCTCCACGTTCATTCCGCTGCTGCGCATCCTCTTCGAGTCGGGCATGGCGGTTGAACAAGCCTTGCGCGTGCTCAGCACCGAAGGGCAGAAACTGCTGCCGGAACTGACCCGCGAACTGCGCCTGATTCTGGCCCGGGTCGACTCTGGACTGGAGCTGGGACAGGAGTTGAACAAGACCTCGGTGATGCTGGCGGTCGATGAGTTCACCGACACCTGCGTGATCCTGCAGCAACTGATTCAGCAGGGTGGCGGGGCAATGAAATCGCTGCTGGCGCTCAAACAATTACTCGACGACCGCCGCCTCACCCGACTGCAGGAATACATCTCGAAGATGTCGGCGAAGATGTCGGTGGTGATGATGCTGTTTCTGTTTCCTGCCTTGCTGATCGTACTGGCCGGCCCGGGGTTCACCGCGATTACCCGGGCGTTTGCAAACTGACGTTGGCTCATGGAGAGCGTTTGATGAAAGCACTGATTGTCTTGGCAAGTGTGTTGTTGCTCGGTGGTTGCGCCACCGACGGTCAGGCGCCGTGGTCGGCGATGCTCGCACCGACCAGTTGCAGCAAACTCGATTCCGAACAGGAACTGGCACTGAACCTGGCGGACGATCTGGCCAACGACGGCAAACTGCACGCCAGCCTGGCCAACCTGCAAAGCCTGCCCGACAAACTGGTCGAGGTCCGCCTACGCAAGGCCAGGGTGTATCGCTTGCTCGGGCGCAATGAAGCCGAGCCGCTGTATCGCGGGCTACTCGGTACTTGCCTCACGGCGGACGCCGAACACGGCCTGGGGCAGATCTATGCCGCCCGTGGCGACAACGGCCAGGCCCAGGCGCACTTGCAACGCGCGGTGCGTCTGGCGCCGACCAATGAAAAAATCCGCAACGACCTCGGCGTGGTCTACCTCAACCAGTTGCGTCTTGAAGATGCGCGTTTCGAGTTCCTGACGGCCATCGAACTCAAGCAGAACGATCAACTGGCCACGCTGAATCTGGTGAGCTTGCTGCTATACCAGAACAACTGGCAGCAAGCTGCCGAAATCGTCAGCCGCGCGCACCTGACGCCGGAGCAGTTCGCCGACGCCCAGGCCCGCGCGGAAAAACTCAAGGTACCGGCCAAGGCCCCGACTGCGGCCGGTAATCAAGTGGCGGTGGTGGCTGACCCACAACCGTCGACGCTCAAGTGACACTCCGGGAGATGACCATGAACACCTTGCACAGTGTTTGCTTCCTGGCCCTGCTCAGCCTGCCGTTCGCCGCCCAGGCGATCGACGCCGGCCCGGCCTCGGCGCAGCAACAGGAAACCGAAGGCTGGCTGGTGCTGCAAAGTCGCAACCAGGCCGCCTCGCCCAAGCCGCAAACCGCCACGGCGGTGGAGCGGGAGCTGGCGCTGCAACGCTGGTTGAAGAAATACAAATACGAGATTCCGGATTTTTACGACCCGGATGCGGGCGGCAAGATCGAGACCAAGAACTAGGTTGATCGCAACGCTCAAGCGCGCAGGAGATGCGGCCTGAGCGGATACTGGATGGATTGTCTTGAAAATTGACGCCATCACTTTGACTTTTGTGTGGTATCAAAGTGATGGCTCGTATACATTCCCCGCGCCCGAACCAGGACGACCTGGTGGGACGGTAGGGATGCCTGAATCATGTAACGAACCCTGCTGAAACTGTTTCTCATGTTTTGGAAGGGAATCTCGCGTGACTATCGTATGCCTGCGCCGCTCTGCCCTGGCGCTCTCCATCTCCGCCGCCGCCGCTTTGCACACCTCTATGGCTATCGCCGCCGGCGCGAGCCTGAACCACGATCTGAGTAGCGGCCCGCTGACCAGTAACCTGCAGAACTGGGGGCTGATCACTCTGAGCGGTAACGGCAATATCGCTCCCGTTTCCCAGGTGAGTACGACCTACGGCGCACAGCTCTCGGGAGTAACGGCGGATCAACTGCGCAATATCGGCAATATCCGGATTGACGGCGCCAGGTTCGGCACCGGGATCAGTCTGGGGACCGCTGGAGTGGTGCCGACCAAAATCGCAGGCGCGCTGCTCAACGAAGGCTCTATTTCAGTTCACGGTCTGGCCGACGCTGGCACCTCCAGCGGTATTTCCGATCTCGGCAGCACGCTGGGCGATTCGTTGGTCAACAGTGGCAGCATCGACGTCAGCGGCCAGACCTCCAGTGGCCTGTTGCTGGTGCATACCAACATGACCGGGCTCAGCAACCGAGGCACCATCACCGCTAGCGGCACCGACGCATTGGGCGTATTGCTCGATGGCGCGACGCTGAGCCAGTCGGTCAACAACACCGGGACTATCCGTGCGACCGGTGCCAATACCGAGGCGGTAGTGTTCGAGGGGGTCAAGTTCAGCGCTCCGGCGAGCGCCAATTCCACCGCGCTGTGGAACGGCGGAACCATCTCCGGCGAGGACATCGGTGTGCATGTCAGCGGCCAGGCCAGTGGCGCCCTGCCTTTCGGCATCTATCAAATGAACGGGTTGATCGAGGGTGGCAAGGCGGCGATCCAGGTCGATGACGGCGCGAGCTACTTTTATTTCTATGGCGGCGCGGTGAAGGGTGACCTGCTCGGCCTGTCTGGAGTACTGGTCGACGGTGATGCGACTTTCGACGGTTCGACCATCCGCTCCGGCTACGTCACCATCGAAGAGGGCACGCTGACCCTGATGAAGCCGCACACCACCTTCATCGGCGACTTCGATATGGAAGAGTCGAACTCGGTGCTGGAGATGTACCTGGGCAATGACACCAACCCGGCGCTGCCTGTGCTGAAGGTCACCGGCACCACCGATATCGCCCCGGGCGCGCAACTGCGTCTGCTGGCGCGCTCCAGTGATTTTCGCGTGAGCCCCGGTGGAACGCGTTACACCCTGATCAGCTCGGGGAGTCTGGTCGGTGGCAACAACCTGACCGTGACCTCGACCTCCGCGCTGCTGGATGTGAAGAGTTTCGGTGTGGTCGGCAATGACATCACCAGCGTGGTGACGACCAAGTCGAGCGAGGTGCTGGCCGAGAACACCCTGGCAGTCGGCGGCAGTGATAACGCGGCGACGGCGGTCGGGCATGTGCCAGGACTGCTGGCACGCCTCGATGAACAGGATCCGGTGTTCCAGGCATTCGCCAACGCGAGCACCGATGCCGAACTGCGCGCCTGAGTGAAACCCTCAGCCCGGATGTCAGCCGTGGTGTACTGCACGCGGCGACCAACAGTCAGACGCTGGTCTCGGGCGTGATCAATGATCGCTCCAGTCGCGCACGCTCAGCCACCGGCGCCCCGGAAAAAGGCGTATGGCTGCAAGCCTTGAGCAGCGATGCCAATCAGGACGAGCGTCGCGGTGTCGCCGGTTATGACGCCGACAGCCACGGGATCGCGGTCGGTGCCGATGGTCAGTTGAATGCCGATACCACACTGGGTCTGGCTTACAGCTACCTCGATACCGATGTGAAATCCGACCTCGGCAACAAGACCAAGGTCACCGGGCATGCGCTGACGCTGTACAGCAACTGGGTGCATGACAACTGGTTCGTCGACTCGACGCTGATGTACGGCTGGAACGATAACGAATCCAAACGTCATATCGCTGGCACTCAGGCCAAGGCTGATTACGACAGTGATGTATTCGGCGTAAGCGCACTGGCCGGTTACAGCCTGCGGCTGATGCCTGATGTGGTGCTGGAACCACAGGTCGGCGCGCGCTATGCCAACGTGGGCATGGATGCGTATCGCGAGAAGGGCAGCTCGGCGTCGCTGAATGTCGGCAGTCAGCGTTATGAAGTCGGTGAGATGGGCGTCGGTGCACGTCTGGCGGCGGCATTCGATGTTGGCAGCGGCAGCCTGGAACCGGAAGCGAAGCTGATGGCCTGGCATGACTTCATCGGTGACAAGGTCAGCACCACATCGGCCTTCGTGCTGGGGGGCGAGTCGTCCGTCAGCCGCGGTACCACTCCGGTGCGTGACAGCTATGAACTGGGCCTGGGCGCCAACTACCGCATGGGCGCGTGGAGCGTCGGTGGCTCTTACAACTATCTGACCTCCAGCGGTTTCGACGCCGACAGCTTTACCGCGAAGGTGCGTTACGCGTTCTGATCCACATCGCGTAAAACCTGTGGGAGCGAGCCTGCTCGCGAAGGCGTAGTGTCAGTCGGCAAAAATGCTGACTGATCCACCGCTTTCGCGAGCAAGCCCGCTCCCACAGGGATGTGCGCTGCAATGTGAGAGCAAGCGGTCTGCCTGCTCAGTTGATTGATCTGACACCCTACAGTTGATAGCTGAAACTGATGCTGTAACGCGCCCGACGATTGAACGTATCCAGCGCTTCATCGGACATCGGCTTGGCGGCCTCCAACGCAATGTTGTAGTACTTGGCATCGCCAAAACGCAGGCCTACTGCTGCCGATGACAGGTCATTGCTCTGCACCGCCAGCTTGTTGAACCAGGTTTTCGAACGGTCCAGCACCACGTACGGCTGCAGGATGCGCACCCAGTTGCCGTCGCGATTGAAACTGTAGTTGACCTCGTAAGCCGCACCCCAGCCCTTGTCGCCCGACGCCTGATCGTCCGGGTAGCCACGGCCGAAATTCTGCCCGCCGAACACCGCGCGTTCGCTGTCAGGCAGGGTGTCATCACTCCAGTACAGCGCGGCCGACAGCACGCCTTGCCAGTTGTCGAAGAACTTGTCGCTTTGCACCCCGGAGAGGCGCAGGCGCAGGAAGTTCAGGTCCAGCGCCGGGTTGTTGGAATGCGCGCCCATGCTGTCCAGACCCTGATACACGCCACCACTGAGAATCCGCAGTTGCCGGGCATCGCTCTTGCGCCAGTCACCCTCGAATGCGAGGGCACGCACGTTGGTGCGCTCTTCGATGCTGAGCGGATAGCCGACCACGTCGTAGCGGTTTTTGTCATCCACTGCATAGAGCCGCGCTCCCGCGTTAAGCAGCTCGTTGGAGGCGGCAATGAACGGGTGGCTGACACCGATGGAGTAACGATCGTCCTCCTTGTACGGTTTGAGTTCGAAGCCATCGCTGGTGAGCACATTGGTGCCCGGATCGGCCCGGTAGCGCGAGGCAAACAGGCTCAGTTGCGTACCTTCGCTATTGAGGAACTGGTTGTAGTCCACACGGTAGTAGCGCTCGTGATCGTCGCCCGGTGGAAACAGACCGCTGAGGGTCAATTGCTCGCCCATGGCGGTCTGCGAGTTGCTGCTGACCCCCAGCAATGCCTGCGTGCTGTTGCGGTTATCTTCGGTGGTGCTCATGGTGCTGGTGAACGCTTTGCGGCTGGCCTGGGCCACCAGCGTCGTTGCACCGTCGGTGGTGCCGGGCGGCGGTACTTGCGCCTGGATGGTCACGCCGGGGATGCGGGTCATCAGGGTGGTGTAGCGTTCGAAGGTCTTGCGGGTCAGCGGGCGCTCGGCCTGGATTTTGGCTGCCAGTTCGTCGAGCAGGCCTTTGACCCGGCCGACATCGCCCTGCACCTGCACATCGCGCACATAACCTTCCACCAGCACCACTCGGGCTACGCCGTCGTCGAAACGCTGTTGCGGCAGGAAGGCGTAGGACAGCAGATAGCCGTCCTTCTGGTAGCGCCGGGTGATGTCGCGTGTGGCTTCGATCAGGTCGGCGAGGCTGGTCTGATGGCCGATCAGGGGTTTGTAGACTTCGGCCAGTTCGTTGAGCGGGTAGATCGTGCCGCCTTCGATCTGCACGGTTTTCAGGTTGATTTTGGTCTCCATCAACAGCGGCTGCGCCGTGGCCGCGCCGGGGTCGGGTACTTGCAGGGGCGTGGCGGCGGGGCGATAAGCATCTGCCGGCAGGTTCGGCACGGGCAGGTTACGCGTGGTTTCGTTGCTGTTGAGAAAGCTGGGCAGGGTGTCGGCGAGGGCGGCGGAACTGAGACTGAGGAACAGCAGGGATGCCATTACGCGCATAGGACACTCCATGGTCAGATCACAGCGCTGGGCTGAATTTTTCCTAAGAAAAAAGCGGAAGACTCGTGGGAATCTTCCGCCCTCAACCAAGCGTAGGCGCTGTAGGTGAGGCCGTCGAATCGGCCAGGTGCAATTTAGCGTTTGTTGCCTCCAAGAGCGCCGGTCAGACCACCGAGCACGCCACCCAGACCTCCGGTTGCGGTGCCTCCAGTGGCGGTGCCGCCGTTGACCAGTCCGCCGACCGCACCGACGGTGGCGCCGACGTTGCTGACCACACCACCCACGGCGGTGGTGACCGGGTTGTTGGTGGCGGCAATGGTGTTGCCGATCGTGCTGACTGCTCCGCCGACCTGGCCGGTGAGACCGGCGACCGGTGCACCGAGACCTGTAGTGGCACCGACCTGTTGAGTGAGACCGGTGACGGCGCTGGTGACTGGATTCAGCCCTGCGCCGACGGTAGCGCCGACGGTGGCCAGTGGCGAGGTGGTGGCGGTGATCGGCGTGCCCGAGCCGCCGAGTACGGTGTTGAGCGAAGCGATGGTGTTGCCCAGTCCGCCAGCCGTGACGCCGCCGGCGCTGACCACGCCGTTGGTGCTGCCGGCATTCAGACCGGCACCGACGTTGACCACGGCGCCGCCAACCGTTTGCAGCAAGCCGGTACCGCCCAGACCGCCGCCGAGACCACCGCCCAATCCGCCACCGGTGCTGGTGCCGTTATCCACCAGCCCGCCGGCTTTGCCGACGGCAGTGCCGACATTGGTCAAGGCGCCGCCGACGGTGTTGGTCAAGGCGTTGCCGCCGCCAGCACCGGTTACCTGACCGCCCACGCCTTTGACGGCGCCACCGACCTGGCCGAGGACACCATTGAGCGGAGCGCCGAGGCCGGTTGCATCGCCGACTTTGTCGGTGGTGCTTTCAACCATGGCAATCACTGGCACCAGACCGTTGCCGACACTTTTGGTCACTGAACCGAGTGGGCCGGTGGTGGTGGCAAGGCTCAGGGTGTCGCCGAGCATGGTGACTTTTTCACCGACGCCATCGAGCACCGGTGCCACTTTAGTGACCACGCCGCCGACAACCGGGACGCTGCCGGTGGCGGTCGCCAGTTTGCCGCTCAGGTCCGAGACGCCGGTACCGACATCTGAAACCACGCCGCCGACCGAGGACGCCGTGACGCCCAGGCCATTGTCGACCGTGCCCAGTTTGCCGATGCCGTTGGCCACGCCATCACCCAGGGTAGTGACCACATTGCCTGTGGTTTTTACTGCGCTTTGCACCACGCCGCCCACTACTGGAACGGTGCTCAAGGCGTCGCCGACCTGACCGACACCACTGCCGACGCCCGCGACGGTGTTGCCGACATCCTGCACCAGGGTGGTGGTCACCAGCGGGGTGGTAATCGGGTTGGTCGGGTTGGTTGGATCCGTAGGGTCTGTCGGATTGGTAGGATTGGTCGGGTTCGTCGGATTGGTCGGGTTGGTCGTGCCCGTACCGCCAGTGCCACCGGTACCACCTGTGCCAGCGGTATCGGTGCCGCCAGTACCGCCAGTGCCACTGCTACCGCCTGTGCCGCCAGTGCCCGACGTCGCGCTGTCTGGCGAAGAGCTGCCGGAGCTGCTGTGATGGCCGCCACCGCCGCTGCTGCAGCCAGCGAGGCCAAGGGAGAGGATCAATGCCAGAGCTGTTGCCGATTTGCACCACACTTGAGTTTTCATGATTGAGATTCCTTGCACCTGTAACAACATTCGTCGTTTTCGATGGCTCACCGATCTGTCGCCGGTGATGCCTCGTCCGTGGTGCCAATCTCGATCGCGCGGTGCTTTTCCACCATTCTCAAGTTGGTATTAACGCCTTTATATATAAGGCGCCGCGCCGTGCCTAAGGACTAATACCCAGGATATAGACGCATAAAAAAAGGCCTTGAAAATCAAGGCCTGGAGTTTTTCAGAGTGCGGCGCCAAACGCGGAAAAACTTAAGTGATATATACACAATTTACAGGCTTGCCCGGGCGGATACTCAGGCAACCGGTTGCCACTGACCGACCATGTGTTCCAGATCGCCGTTGCCGATCAGGCGCAACTCGCCGCTGGATCCCGGCGCACTCGCCAGCAATGAGACCTCGCTGGGCAAGCGCACCGGTTTGCGAAAGTGCACGGCGATTTCAAGGTTGGCCTTGGGTAGATGATCAGCCAGTGCGGCGAGGGTTCGTGCCTTGTTCCACAGACCGTGAGCAATCGCCGTGGGAAAACCGAACAGCTTGGCACTGGCCGCGCTCAGGTGAATCGGGTTGTAGTCGCCCGAGACTTTGGCGTATTGCCGACCGATATCGGCCGGGGCTTTCCATTGCGCGACTTGCGTCAACACCTGGGACGGTTCCCAGTGTTGCTCAACGGGTTCGCCGTCGAGTTTCACGCCGCGACAGAGCATCTGGCTTTCGGCTTCCCACAGCGGCCCGAGTTGATCATCGAGGCTGGTCAACACCTCGAAGGTCGCGCCTTTGGGATGCGGCTGCAGGTTATGCACGCGGACGCTGACTTGCGCGCGACTGATCCCGCCCATCGGCCGCAACACGCGAATGCGGTTGCTCAGGTGAATCAGCCCCAGCAACGGGAACGGAAACTCCTTGGCCGTGAGCAATTGCATCTGCAGGGCGAACGCGAGGATGTGTGGATAAGTTGGCGGCAGCAGGCCGTCATCGGTAAAGCCGCAGACCTTGCGATAGGCCGCCAGTTTTTGCGGGTCGACATCGACCCAGCAGCGCAAACCGCTGTCGGGCAGTCGGGTGCCGGTGATCTTGCGCCGTGTCGCGGCCCGCGCGTACAGGCCGGGCAGGCTCGGCTCACGGTCGAGGGTGTGCCATTCAATGCTCATGCCTATGCCCCCAGAACACTTTGTCCACAGACCCGCAGCGCCTGGCCGGTAAATGCGCCGGTGCCCGGTTGCGCCAGCCACGCGACGGCTTCGGCGACGTCTTGCGGCAAGCCGCCCTGGCCCAGCGAACTCATGCGCCGTCCGGCCTCACGCAGGCCGAACGGGATGTGCGCGGTCATCTGGGTTTCGATGAAGCCCGGGGCCACGGCGTTGATGCTGATGCCGCGCTCGTGCAGCGTCGGCGCCCAGGCCTGGGCCAGGCCGATCAGCCCGGCCTTGCTCGCGGCGTAGTTGGTCTGTCCACGATTGCCGGCGATGCCGCTGATCGAGGCCAGCAGAATCACCCGCGCATTGTCGTGCAGGGTGCCGCTGTCGAGCAGCGCCTTGGTCAGCACTTGCGGGGCATTGAGGTTGACCGCCAGCACCGCGTCCCAGAATTCCGGGGTCATGTTGGCCAGGGTCTTGTCGCGGGTGATCCCGGCGTTGTGCACCAGAATGTCGAGGCCGTCCGGCAGTTGTTCGATCAGGTGCGCGGCGGCATCTTCGGCACAGATATCAAGGGTGATCGCCCGGCCGCCAAGACGTGCGGCGAGGGCTTCCAGATCAGTCTTGGCCGGGGGGACGTCGAGCAGAATCACCTCGGCGCCATCGCGGGCGAGGGTCTCGGCAATCGAGGCGCCGATCCCGCGTGCCGCGCCGGTGACCAGCGCCTTGCGTCCGGCCAATGGCCGGGTCCAATCGGTGACCGGCGTGGCGCACGGGCCCAGGCGAATCACTTGCCCGGAGACAAAGGCACTTTTCGGCGACAGGAAAAATCGCAGCGGCCCCTCAAGCTGATCTTCAGCGCCGTCACCGACATAGATCAGTTGCAGCGTGCCGCCGCTACGCAGCTCCTTGGCCAGCGAACGCGAAAAGCCTTCGAGCGCTCGCTGTGCACTGGACGCAAACGGATCGCGCAGGGTTTCCGGGGCGCGGCCCAGGATCACCAGGTGCGCGCTGCTGTCGAGGTTTTTCATCAACGGCTGGAAGAACTCGCGCAGCTGTTTGAGCTGGTCGGTGTGCTGCAGGTCGCTGGCGTCGAACACCACGGCCTTGAGTTTAGGCCCGTGCCCGGGAATCCACGCGGTGGCCAGCGACGGTTCAGTGCCGTAGCTGTAGATCGCATCGGTCAGGCGGTTGGCGAACGCATTGACCCGCTCGGCCAGCGGCCCGCCACCGATCAGCAGCGCGCCGTCCACCGGCCGCAGGCGTCCGGCCTGCCAGCGTTCCAGCCGCACCGGCGACGGCAGGCCCAAAGCCCCGACCAGACGGTGGCCGATGGATGAGTTGGCGAAGTCGATATAGCGGTCAGACATGGAACGCTCTCCAAAAGTTGGGGTTCAAAGTGTGGACTACCAACGGCAATCAATCGTTCGATCCACGCAATAAGGCCTACGCTAGAACAGCAGAGTAGACCACCGTCCCTGTGGGAGCTGGCTTGCCAGCGATGGCGGAGTGTCAGCCACTGGAAATGCTGGAGGTGCCGGCCCTATCGCTGGCAAGCCAGCTCCCACAGGGATTTCCATGAATTCGGATCAACAAGGAGCTTTTCATGAGTCAGCTGCGCCGCGTCGCCATCATCGGTGGTAACCGTATTCCTTTCGCCCGTTCCAACGGGCCGTACGCCACTGCCAGCAATCAGGTGATGCTCACTGCTGCCCTGGAAGGCCTGATCGAACGCTACAACCTGCACGGCCTGCGCATCGGCGAAGTGGTGGCGGGTGCGGTGCTTAAATTGTCACGAGATATGAACCTGACCCGCGAGTGCGTGCTCGGCTCGCGGCTGTCGCCGGCCACCCCGGCCTATGACATCCAGCAAGCCTGCGGCACCGGGCTGGAGGCGGCGCTGCTGGTGGCCAACAAAATCGCCCTCGGCCAGATTGACTGCGGCATTGCCGGTGGCGTCGACACCACCTCGGACGCGCCGATCAGCGTCAGCGAAGGCTTGCGCAAAATCCTCCTGCAGGCCAACCGCGCCAAGACCACCGGCGACAAGCTGAAGACCTTTCTGCAACTGCGTCCGCGGCACCTGATCCCGGAGTTTCCGCGTAACGGCGAACCGCGTACCGGTCTGTCGATGGGCCAGCACTGCGAACTGATGGCGCAGACCTGGAACATCCCCCGTGAGGAGCAGGATCAACTGGCCCTCGAAAGCCATCACAAACTCGCCGCGTCCTACAGTGAAGGCTGGCACAACGATCTGATGACGCCTTTCCTCGGCCTGACCCGCGACAACAACCTGCGCCCGGACCTGACCCTGGAAAAACTCGCCACGCTCAAACCCGCTTTCGAAAAAAGCGCGAAGGGCACGCTGACGGCAGGCAACTCCACGCCACTCACCGACGGCGCCTCGGTGGTGCTGCTGGGCAGCGAGGAATGGGCGAAGGAGCGTGGTTTGCCGATCCTCGCCTACCTGCGCGATGGCGAAGCGGCGGCGGTGGATTTCGTCAACGGCGCCGAAGGCCTGTTGATGGCGCCGGTGTATGCAGTGCCGCGCCTGCTGGCGCGTAATGGGTTGACCCTGCAAGACTTCGATTACTACGAAATTCACGAAGCGTTTGCCGCGCAGGTGCTGTGCACGCTCAAGGCCTGGGAAGACCCGGAATACTGCAAGACGCGCCTGGGGCTGGACGCACCGCTGGGTTCGATCGACCGCAGCCGGCTGAATGTGAAAGGCAGCTCGTTGGCGGCGGGGCATCCGTTTGCCGCGACCGGCGGGCGGATTGTCGCCAACCTGGCAAAACTGCTGGATGCGGCGGGCAAGGGCAGGGGCCTGATTTCGATCTGTGCCGCTGGGGGCCAGGGTGTCACCGCGATTATCGAACGTTGAGCGCAATCCCCCTGTGGGAGCGGGCTTGCTCGCGAAGGGGCCGTGTCAGTTACTGTAATTATGGCTGACATACCGCCTTCGCGAGCAAGCC
Organism: Pseudomonas sp. AM14(2022); assembly: GCF_036346455.1. NCBI lineage: Bacteria > Pseudomonadati > Pseudomonadota > Gammaproteobacteria > Pseudomonadales > Pseudomonadaceae > Pseudomonas > Pseudomonas sp. AM14(2022). Next base: position 12,982 of record NZ_JAOTNY010000011.1, on the reverse strand, counting down.
CGCTCCCACAGGAGGGAAATGCATGCGATGTCAGATTCTGTCGCAAATGCCCTCGACGGCCGATAACTACAAGCAAGGTCGGCTCGGCTATGATCGGCAAAGCTCGATTATTTCGGCACAGTGTGTGCATCCACAGGGTTCACAGGTCGGCAACCCCTCCCCGTAGCGCGAGGATTGCCGTATAACGAGTGACATTCGCGTGTTTGGTAATAAAGGACCCACAATAAAAGCTGATGAAGACTCCAAAACGCATTGAACCCCTGATCGAAGACGGTCTGGTCGACGAAGTGCTGCGCCCACTCATGAGTGGTAAAGAAGCAGCTGTTTATGTGGTGCGCTGCGGTAACCAGTTACGTTGCGCGAAGGTTTACAAGGAGGCGAACAAACGCAGTTTCCGCCAGGCAGCCGAGTATCAGGAAGGCCGCAAGGTGCGTAACAGCCGGCAGGCCCGGGCGATGGCCAAGGGTTCGAAATTCGGTCGCAAAGAGACCGAAGACGCCTGGCAGAACGCCGAAGTCGCGGCGCTGTTCCGTCTGGCCGGTGCCGGCGTGCGAGTGCCCAAGCCATACGACTTTCTGGATGGCGTGCTGCTGATGGAACTGGTGGCCGATGAGTACGGCGATGCCGCGCCGCGTCTGAACGACGTGGTGCTGGAGCCGGATCAGGCCCGCGAGTATCACGCGTTCCTGATCTCGCAGATCGTGCTGATGTTGTGTACCGGTCTGGTGCACGGTGACCTCTCGGAGTTCAACGTGCTGCTGACCCCGACCGGCCCGGTGATCATCGACCTGCCGCAGGCGGTGGATGCCGCTGGCAACAACCACGCGTTCAGCATGCTCGAGCGCGATGTGGGCAACATGGCTTCGTACTTCGGGCGTTTTGCCCCGGAGCTGAAGCAGACCCGCTACGCGAAAGAAATGTGGGCGCTGTACGAAGCCGGCACCTTGCACCCCAACAGCGTGCTGACCGGTGAGTTCGATGATCCGGAAGATCTGGCCGACGTTGGCGGTGTGTTGCGCGAGATCGAAGCGGCGCGGCTCGACGAAGAGCGCAAGCAGGCGATCCGTGCGGCGGATGACGAGCCCAAGGGCAAGTCCGACGAACCGCCTCCGCCACCGTGGATGCAGTAAGCGTTTGAACAGAAACCCGGCTTCGGCCGGGTTTTTTGTGCCTGCCGCATTTCCAGAACCACCGCAGATCCCCTGTGGGAGCGGGCTTGCTCGCGAAGGGGGCGTATCAGCCGCCATCCTTGTTGGCTGACACACCGCCTTCGCGGGCAAGCCCGCTCCCACAGGGATGTGTGGTGTTCCTGGAATGTGTGTGGGAATCTTGTCGCCCCTCGCACACTCAAGGATTGAATGTGAACGCCCGCCTCATCATCAGCGCCCGGCTGATCTCCGACTTCGGCGCCTTCCTCAACATGGTCGCGCTGGCGACCTATGTCTACCTGCTGAGCAACAGCGCCATGAGCGTCGGGATCTTTCTCGCCAGCCGGGTTGGCGGGGGGATTTTTGCCAGTCTGATCGGTACGCGCTTCTATCGGCGCTGGAATGGCCGGGTGCCGTTGATCGCTTTCGATCTGCTGCGCGCGGCGTTGCTTGGCCTGCTGTTGATCCTGCCGCTGAGCCAGCAGGCGTTGCTGTTACCGGTGATCGCCTTCGGCCTGGGTTTTGGCAACTCGATGTTCGCCATCGGTCTCAACAGCCAGTTGCCGAGGTTGATCGAGCCGGCGCTGCTACTGAAAACCAATGCCTGGATCACCTCGGCGTCGTCGGCGGCGATGGTCGGCGGCAGCCTGGTGTCCGGTTTGCTGGTGGCAGCCTTCGGTTTCGAAACGGTCTTCGCGCTCAACGCACTGACCTATGTGCTGGCGGCGCTGTTGATTGCGCCGTTGCGCTTCACCGCTGCAGAAGTCAGCGAACAATCAACCAGCGAACGCGGCGAATGGTCAGCCCTGAAACAAGGCCTGCGCAGCGCTCCGGTGATTGCGGCGATGCTCGCCGTGACCATGGCCGACACCTTGGGCAGTGCCGCGCACAACGTCGGGTTCCCGATCATCTCCAAATTGCTCACACCCGATTCGGCCAGCACCACGCTGGGCCTGATGCTGGCGGTGTGGGCCAGCGGCAAACTGCTGGGTGCGCGGATTGCCAGTCGCCTCAAAGGCACGGATAACCGTGATCTGGAGCGACGGTATTTCTTCGGCGTGGCGCTGATGTCCTGCGGTTTCATCCTGATGTTCCAGCAGCACAGCCTGCTCGGTCTGCTGCTGTTTTCCCTGCCGGCGGGGCTGGGTGATGGCGTCTCCGAAGTCAGCCTGATGTCGCGCCTGCAACGTGAGCCCGAGCATTTGCGCCTGCCGATTTTCAGTTTCCTGACCTTGCTGCAAATGACCGGGTTCGGCGTCGGCATGCTGATTGCCGCGCCGTTTTACGGTTCGTGGACGCCGGGTGCCGTGGTCATGCTGTTCCACGGCATCCCGCTCGGCACATTGTTGGTCGTGAAGGGGCTGGCACTCAGGCGCGGACGGGTTGCGCGCAGCAGCCCGACGCCAGTTCCTTGAGGATCGGGCAATCGGGGCGATGGTCGCCATTACAGTGCTCGACCAGATCCTGCAGGGTGTCGCGCAGCTCGCCGAGTTCGCGGATCTTCCGGTTCAGCTCGTCGATATGCTGACGCGCCAGCGCTTTCACATCGGCACTGGCACGCTGGCGATCCTGCCACAGGGTCAGCAGCTTGCCGACTTCCTCAAGGGAAAAGCCCAGATCCCGCGAACGCTTGATGAACGCCAGGGTGTGCAGGTCATCTTCGCTGTAGACCCGGTAGCCGCTGTCGGTGCGATGGGCAGCCTTGAGCAGGCCGATCGACTCGTAATAGCGGATCATCTTCGCGCTCAGGCCACTGTGCCGGGCCGCTTGGCCGATGTTCATCGGTGCTCCTCCAGATCCTTCGGTTTCCAGGTTTTCAACAGTAGCGCATTGCTCACCACGCTGACGCTCGACAGCGCCATCGCCGCACCGGCCAGCACCGGATTGAGGAAGCCGAGCGCTGCCAGCGGAATGCCGACCAGGTTGTAGACGAAGGCCCAGAACAGGTTCTGGCGGATCTTCGCGTAGGTCTTGCGGCTGATCTCCAGTGCTGCCGACACCAGCCGTGGATCGCCGCGCATCAGAGTGATGCCGGCGGCGTGCATGGCCACATCGGTACCGCCGCCCATGGCGATGCCGATGTCCGCTGCGGCCAGTGCCGGGGCGTCGTTGATGCCGTCGCCGACCATCGCCACCACGCCGGTTTTCTTCAGTTCGGCGACGGTCGCGGCTTTGTCGGCGGGGAGTACTTCGGCGTGGACATTGTTGATACCCAGGGCCTCGGCGACGACTTTGGCGCTGCCACGGTTGTCGCCGGTCAGCAGATGGCTGTGGATACCTCGGGCGGCCAGTTGCTGCACGGCTTGCAGTGCGCCGGGCTTGAGCGTGTCGCCGAAGGCGAACAAGCCGAGTACACGTGGTTCCGGGCTTTGCTCGATCAGCCACGACAAGGTCCGGCCTTGGCTTTCCCAGGCCTTGGCGGACTCGGCGAGGTGGCCGGCGCTCAAGCCGCTTTCTTCCAGCAAGCGCCGATTGCCCAGCGCCAGGCGCCGACCATCAAGCGTGCCAGCGATACCGCGCCCGGTCAGGGACTGGCTGTCGCTGACATCCGGCACGCTCAGGTCACGCTCGGCGGCCGCGTCCAGCACGGCTTTGGCCAGCGGATGCTCGCTGCCGCGTTGCAGGGCACCGGCCAGTCTCAGCAGAGTATTTTCATCGCCATCCAGCGCACTGAAATGGGCGATACGCGGGGTGCCGGAAGTCAGCGTGCCGGTCTTGTCGAAGACCACGTTGTCGACTGCATGGGCACGTTCCAGCGCTTCGGCATCTTTGATCAGAATCCCATGGCGCGCAGCCACGCCGGTGCCGGCCATGATTGCCGTCGGGGTAGCGAGGCCGAGGGCACACGGACAGGCAATCACCAGCACGGCAACAGCGTTGATCAACGCGGTTTCCATGGGCGCGCCGTATAGCCACCAGCCGATCAGGGTGGCGAGGGCGATCAGCAACACGCTGGGCACGAACACCTGGCTGACTTTATCCACCAGTTTTTGGATCGGCGCTTTCGCCGCCTGAGCGTCTTCTACCAGACGGATGATCCGCGCCAGCACGCTTTCCGCGCCGAGGGCGGTGGTGCGCACCAGCAGTCGGCCTTCACCGTTGATCGCACCACCGGTGACCTTGTCGCCCGGCTGTTTTGGCACTGGCAGGCTTTCGCCGCTGATCAGCGCTTCGTCGGCGTGGCTTTGGCCTTCAAGTACTTCGCCGTCTACCGGGAAACGTTCACCGGGTTTGACCAAGACCTGATCGTTCAGACGCAGGGCGCTGATCGCCACGTCCTGCTCGCGACCGTCGATGACCTGAATCGCCCGTTCCGGACGCAAGGCTTCGAGGGCGCGGATGGCGCTGGCGGTCTGGCGTTTGGCGCGGCTTTCCAGGTATTTGCCGAGGAGCACCAGGGCGATCACCACCGCCGAGGCTTCGAAATACAGATGCGGCATGCGCCCAGAGGCGGTGGCCCATTCGTACAGGCTCAAGCCATAACCGGCGCTGGTGCCGAGGGCCACCAGCAAATCCATGTTGCCGGCGCCGGCACGCACGGCTTTCCACGCGGCCACATAAAATCGTGCGCCGAAAATGAATTGCACCGGCGTGGCAAGGGCAAATTGCGCCCAGGCCGGAAGCATCCAGTGAATGCCGAACGGTTGCAGCAGCATCGGCAACACCAGCGGCAACGCCAGGACGATCGCGCAGATCAGCGCCCAGCGCTCATGTTGCAGGCGCTGCTGCTGATTATCGGTAGTGGGATGTTCGGCTTGCCAGACGCTGGCCGAGTAACCGGCCTTGCTTACAGCATCGAGCAGCGACTGAATGTCGACCTGACCGAGCCATTCGAGGTGTGCGCGTTCGTTGGCGAGGTTGACGCTGACGCTCTTCACCCCGGGGACTTTGTTCAGGGCGCGCTCGACGCGACCGACGCACGAGGCGCAGGTCATGCCGTCGATGCTCAACTCCACCGTCTGCTGTGGCACGCTGTAACCGGCGCGTTCAACCGCCTCCATCAACGCCGGCAAGCTTTCACCAGGCGCCTGGACGCGGGCCTGTTCGGTGGCGAGATTGACGCTGACGGCACTGGCGCCGCTGACTTTGCGCAACGCCCGCTCGACACGCCCGGCGCAACTGGCGCAGGTCATGCCGGCAATCGGCAGATCGAAGGTGATGGAATCGGACATCGGTCTTACTCCCTGTAGAAGATGCCTACAAGGATCAACCTTGCCACGCGGGCAAGGTCAAGCGCCAATATTTGACTCACTACAAAAACAGTGTGGGAGCGGGCTTGCTCGCGAATGCGCTGTGTCAGTCAACATCATCGCTGAATGACACAGCGCATTCGCGAGCAAGCCCGCTCCCACATTTGGAGTTTTGCTTAGTATTCGAGGGCGGCAGGTCGCAGGTACAAGCCTTTGGCATTTGCCGCGATCCGGTACTTGAGCACATCGCCGGCCTTGAGCGAGATCTCCTGCGCCGGCGGCGCGAGCATGCCTGCCTGGCAACCCGGCACCTGGCCAGGCAATTGTTTCAGACGGATGGAAATCGTCCCGTGGGGCAGGTTGAACGAAGTGGTCTGTTCCTGAAGCAGGCGCGCTGCCAGTTCATCATTGACGTACACGCCAATCTCGCAGGGAGTCGGCACTTCCAGACGCTCGCGCGAGATGATCAGAACGGCGTAGTCCTCACCGGTCGCGTTGGCCTGGGGCAGGGCGGCAAAGAGGCTGAGCAAGCCAAACAGGCTGAAAGCTGACCAGCGCATGGCTGAATCTCCTGAATTTGAGTCATTGATGCACGCAGCTTGGCTGAGCGCGACGCCGATTGCCAGCCCGGCAGTTTTCTGCAGAACTTGACCTTGCCATGGTGGCAAGCTCGACACTGCCGGCAACCTCACTCAAAGGAGTCCATCCATGCAAGTGTTCAACGTTCAAGGCATGTCCTGCGGCCACTGTGTCAAAGCCATCACCAACGCCGTGCAGGCGAAGGATCCGGCGGCCAGCGTACGGGTCGATCTGGCGGCCAAAGAAGTCGGCGTCGAGAGTTCGCTGAGTGCCGAGCAGGTGATCGAGGTGATCAGCGAAGAGGGCTACCCGGTAAAACTCGCCGGATAACGATAAATCCCTGTGGCGAGGGAGCTTGCTCCCGCCGGGTCGCGAAGCGGCCCTTTTTTTCAATTGAAAAACACTCGGCGTGCTGCGCAGTTCAGCGGGAGCAAGCTCCCTCGCCACAGGTTTCAGGTGTAGGTCATCTGATTTCTAATAGTTAGCGAGCTATCGGAATGTTCAAGGTGTCTCAGCGCGGCTAGACTGTCGGGCTGCCGACTTCTATCCCACCTGGATGCCTGATGAACTTCCGTACCATTCTGATTCTTGGTGCCCTGAGCGCCTTCGGTCCGCTGGCGATCGACTTCTATTTGCCCGCGTTCCCGTCGATGGCGCTGGCCTTTGGCACTGATGAAAAGCATGTGCAACTGACCTTGGCGGCCTATTTCGCCGGCCTGTCGATCGGTCAATTGCTATACGGCCCGGTGGCCGACCGTTTTGGGCGGCGCCTGCCACTTCTCGTCGGGGTTGGCCTGTTCACCCTGGCCTCGCTGGCCTGTGCTTATGCACCGAATCTGGAATGGCTGATCGGTGCGCGTTTCGTTCAGGCGCTGGGCGGCTGCGCGGGGATGGTGATTTCCCGGGCGGTGGTCAGCGACAAGTGCGATGCGGTCGGTTCGGCGAAAGTCTTTTCGCAACTGATGCTGGTGATGGGATTGGCGCCGATTCTCGCGCCGTTGCTCGGCGGTCTGTTGGTCAATACCACGGGCTGGCAGTCGATCTTCCTCGCACTGACGGGCTTCAGCGCACTGGCCGGCCTGGCTGTGGCGTTGGGGCTGCCAGAAAGTCTGCCGGCCCATGTGCCGCGCCAGCCATTGTCCGGTGCGTTGCGCCAGTACGGTCGGTTGTTCGGCGACCGGGTGTTTCTCGGGCACGCCCTGACCGGTGGGATCGCGGTCGCCGGGATGTTTTCCTATATCGCCGGTTCGCCGTTCGTCTTCATCAAGCTCTACGGCGTACCGGCCGAGCATTTCGGCTGGCTGTTCGGCACCAATGCGGCGGGTTTCATTCTGGTGGCCCAGGTCAACGCACGGCTGTTGGCCAAGCGCGGTCCGGCATTCCTGCTGGCACGGGCGGTGTGGGTGTATCTGTTGGCCGGGGTTTCTTTGCTCGCGGTCAGCTCGCTGCACACCGAAGCGTTGTGGCCGCTGTTGATCCCGTTGTTCGTGTGTATCGCCAGCCTCGGCTGCATCCTGCCCAACGCAGCGGCGTGTGCAATGAACGGCCAGGGTGCGCGTGCCGGTAGTGCGTCGGCACTGATGGGCTGCCTGCAGTTCAGCGTGGCTTCCGGCGCGGCTTCGCTGGTGGGCGTTCTGCACGATGGCAGCGCCATGCCGATGGCCATGGTCATCAGCCTGTGCGGGTTGCTGGTGGTGAGCGTCGCGATGTACACCCGGCATTTGCAGAATGCCCGGGCGTTGGCGCAAGCACAGGCCGAAGCCTGACTGCCTCAGCCGACGGCGCGTTGCTGTCCGGGGTCGGGAATCCGATGGGGCGCGTGCAGGCGCGCTTCGAGGGTGCGGGTGAAGGCGAGCGCCTCGGCTTCACTGCGAAAGGTCACGGCGTGCTGGTCCAGGCGAACCTGCCATTGGGACTTTGCCACTTCTTTTATCAGGATCTTCATTACTGACCTCCCTTGTGTAAAAGATGCATCGCAGAGGCTTCGAGTGTAGACCTGAATACGATCGGATTTGTGACAACGATCAAGCATCTGACTGACGGCAAAAAACAGCGCCAGCCCTTGAAAGGACTGGCGCTGATGAAGACGTCCGGGTTTTCAGAAACTTTCTAAAACAATTTTGCCCTTGGCCTTGCCGCTTTCCAGCAGCTCATGCGCCCGGCGCAGGTTCGCCGCGTTGATCGTGCCGAAATGCTCGCCGACGGTGGTCTTCAACGTCCCCGCATCAATCAGCTCGGCCACGCGGTTGAGCAGCTTGTGCTGCTCGATCATGTCCGGTGTTTCGAACAGCGAGCGGGTGTACATGAACTCCCAGTGCAGCGACAGGCTCTTGCGCTTGAGCTGGCTCACGTTCAGCGACTTCGGATCGTCGATCAGCGCGAGTTTGCCTTGCGGGGCCAACGCCTCGACCAGTTGCTCCAGGTGCAGATCGGTCTGGGTCAGGCTGGCGACGTGGGTCACGTGATCGATGCCGGCGCGTTTCAGTTCCTCGCTCAGCGGCTGGCTGTGGTCGATCACCAGGTCGGCGCCCAGCTCCGTCACCCAGTCGCGAGTCTGTGCGCGGGACGCGGTGCCGATGACCTTCAGGCCGGTCAACTGGCTGGCCAGTTGGGTGAGGATCGAACCGACGCCGCCAGCGGCGCCGACGATCAGCAGGCTTTGACCTTCTTCGGTCTTGCCCTCACGGATCTGCAGGCGTTCGAACAGCAGTTCCCACGCGGTGATCGCGGTCAGCGGCAGCGCGGCGGCTTCGGCAAAACCGAGGGATTTGGGCATGTGGCCAACAATGCGCTCGTCGACCACGTGCAGCTCGCTGTTGCCACCGGCACGGGCGATGGAGCCGGCGTAAAACACTTTGTCGCCGGCCTTGAACAGCGTCACTTCACTGCCGACGGCTTTGACCACACCGGCGACGTCCCAGCCCAGTACTTTTGCTGCGCCGTTTTCCGGCGCCACGTTCTGCCGCACCTTGGTGTCGACCGGGTTGACCGAGATGGCTTTGACTTCCACCAGCAGGTCGCGCGGGCCGGCGACCGGCTCCGGCAGTTCGATGTCTTGCAGGGATTTTACGTCGCTGATCGGCAGGGAGGCGTAATAGGCGATGGCTTTCATGACTTGCTCCGTAACGGTAATAGAAGAAGGGCTCAGGCGATGGTGCCCAGGCGTTTCAATTGGAAGTGTTCGATGCAGTGGCCGGCTGTGGCCTGGAAATTCTGGAAGTGCGCGCTGGCGTTGTGCGCCTGGAGGATTTCCTCGCTGGCCCAGTGTTCGATCACATAAAAGGTCAGCGGATCGGCGAGGTCGCGATGCAGGTCGTACTGGCTGCAGCCTTCTTCGGCGCGACTCGGCTCAACCAGTTCGCGCAGGGCGTTTTCGAGGGTGTCCTGCTGGCCGGGTTTGGCGATCAGGGTGGCGATGGCGGTGAATGCTTGGGACATGTGCGGCTCCGGTCGCGGGATAAATTCGCTTGAACCCATCATTGGCTATTTCTCGGCGCGATAAAACCAGCTAAAAGAGCAGTCTCTTTCAATATTTTTTTGATAATCGAGGCTGAGAATGCTGCGTTTCGACGATTTGCAGTTGTTCGTTCGCGCGGCGGATCTGGGCAGTCTGTCGGCAGCGGCGCGGGTGATGGACATGTCCGCGGCAGTGGCCAGCGCCGCGCTCAAACGCATCGAACAGCAACTGGGCGTGCGTTTGCTGGCGCGCTCGACCCGCAGCCTGCGTCTGACCGCCGAGGGCGAAGGCTTCCTCGAATACGCGCGGGCCGCGTTGAGTTCGCTGGACGAAGGCCGGCGATTTCTCTCCAGCGCGCAGGATCAGGTCAGCGGCATCCTGCAGTTGTCGGCGCCTTCGGATTTCGGGCGCAATCTGCTGTTGCCGTGGCTCGACGAGTTTCAGCGCGAGCATCCGAAACTGACCGTGCGCCTGTTGCTCGGTGATCGCATCGCCGACCTGTTCCGCCAGCCTGTGGACATCGCCCTGCGTTATGGCGAACCCGAGGATTCGAGCCTGGTGGCCCTGCCCATCGCTCCGGACAATCGCCGCGTGCTCTGCGCATCGCCGGCGTACCTGACGCGCCACGGCGAACCGCGTCAGCTCGAACAACTGGCGCAGCACAATTGCCTGCTGTACATGCTCGGCAGCCGCGTGCACGACTATTGGAGTTTTCATGACGGCAAACGTGAAGTCGGCCTGACGGTCAGTGGCGATCGCTTCAGCGATGACGCCGACGTCGTCCGGTTGTGGGCGGTGGCGGGGGCGGGCATCGCCTACAAATCGTGGCTCGATGTCGGCGCGGATGTGCTCGCCGGGCGCCTCAAAGTGTTGCTGCCGGAGCTGCTCTGTGAGCGTGCTCCGCTGAATCTGTTGTGCGCCCATCGCGCACAATTGAGTAAGCCGGTGAACCTTTTGAGGGAAATGCTCGCCAGCCGATGCGCCGAATTGAGTAGTCAATTTCCCCATTTCCCGAAAGTTGATCATTAGTCGCAGGCAATTAGCGAAATTTCACTCAGGAACTATCACCATTCGTGTCAGCCACGGCGCAGGAAGCAGCGTGCATCCCGCTTATACTAGCGACCGCCTCAAACCTGCACCGATAACCGGTCAGGACTGAATCCGGCCGGTTTTTCAGAGCCGGGCGAGCGCTGCACAAACGCCGCGGACACTCCATTGACGGGTGCCGCAGCACCGGCCTGGCTTGCTCCGGTTCATGGCGTTTTACCCGTCTTGGCCGATGACCCATTACTGGTCAAGATGTCTTCGAGCAGTAGACGATACGATTCAACAGGGAGTGAATACATGGAACATGCACCTTGCATCAGCCAGATCGCCACGCTGCTGGCCGACCCCAAGCGCAGTGCGATGATGTGGGCGTTGATGGATGGCTCGGCACGCCAGACCGAAGAGCTGGCGCTGCTGGCAGGGTTGTCGCCATCTTCGGCCAGTGCGCATCTGGGGCGTTTGTCCGCCGGGGGCCTGTTGAAAGTCGAGGTCCGTGGGCGCAAGCGCTTTTTCCGTCTGGCAGCCCCGGAGATCGCGGCGGCCATCGAAGCGCTGGCCAGTGCCACGATCGCCAGCGCACCGCGGGAAATTCCTCACGTATTCAAACGCTCGGCACCGAGCGCCAATCCCCGGACTGCGCCGTCTTCACTGCTGCGTGCGCGCTTTTGCGATGATCATTTGGGTGGCACGCTGGCCGCCGATCTGTATCAGCGTCTGCTCGATGCCGGCTGGCTCGAACAGATCGAGCAGCGGGTCGTGGTGACCCTCAAAGGCTCGACGCAACTGGCCAACCGCGGTGTGTTCATCCAGGCCCTCGCTCATCGCAAGGCTCAGGTGGCGTGCGCCTGTCCGGACTGGAGTGAACGTCGCCCGCACCTGGGCGGTTCACTCGGCGCGGCGGTGCTGCAACTGTTCATGCAGTCCGGCTGGCTGGTGCTGCCCAAGGACTCCCGAGCCTTGCAAGTGACCCCGGCCGGGCAGCGGGAAATCCAGCGGTTCGCCAAGGAAACCGAGCTGGAATTGGCGTGATAGAGCGTTCGCCGGCCGACACTTCGACGCTGGCGTCGCCTGTGACTGCGAACAGGTCGTATCCAGAAAAAGCGCTGAGGCGTTATCGCGCACACTCGATCCGCACACATTGCGGAGGGGATGGGCATGGATACGCGAGACTTCAGCGCGGCAGAACGCCTGGAACGGCTGCCGCTCAGCGGTTATCACCGGGTCATTTTCATCATCATTGCCCTGGCGTTCTTTTTCGACTCCATGGACCTGGCCATGATGACGTTCCTGCTTGGCTCGATCAAAACCGAGTTCGGCTTGAGCAGTGCACAGGCTGGCCTGCTCGCCAGTTCGAGTTTTTTCGGCATGGTGCTGGGGGCGTCCCTGTCGGGCATGCTCGCCGACCGCTTCGGGCGCAAACCGGTGTTTCAGTGGAGCATCGTGCTGTGGGGCGTGGCCAGTTACCTGTGTTCGACCGCGCAAACGGTCGAGAGCCTGACGCTGTTCCGCATCCTGCTGGGGATCGGCATGGGCATGGAGTTTCCGATTGCACAGTCGATGCTTTCGGAGTTGATCCCGGCGCAGCGGCGCGGGCGCTACATTGCATTGATGGACGGTTTCTGGCCGCTGGGTTTCGTCGCCGCCGGGGTGCTGTCGTACTTTCTGCTGCCGCTGATTGGCTGGCGCGATATCTTCCTGGTGTTGGCGGTGCCGGCGGTGTTTGTGCTGGCGATCCGTTTCTTCATTCCCGAATCACCGCGCTGGCTGGAGCAAGCCGGACGCCACGAAGCCGCGGACAAGGTCCTGGGCGCCATCGAGGCGCGCGTGCGCACCTCGCTCGGTGTCGAAACGCTGCCGAAGCCGGTGCGCCTGCCAAGAACAGTGACGCCGCCGGGCAACTTCTTCTCGGCGCTCAAGCAGATCTGGTCGCCGCAATATCGCCAGCGCACCACGATGATCTGGAGTCTGTGGTTTTTCGCCTTGCTCGGTTTCTACGGGCTGACATCGTGGCTCAGTGCGTTGTTGCAACAGTCGGGTTTCGCCGTGACCCAGTCGGTGTATTACACCGTACTGATTTCTCTGGGTGGGATTCCCGGGTTCCTGATGGCCGCGTGGCTGGTGGAACGCTGGGGGCGCAAACCGGTGTGCATCGTGACGTTGCTCGGCGGCGGAGTGATGGCGTTTCTCTACGGGCAGAGTGCGGTGTTCGGCGGCAACGTCGCCTTGCTGATCAGCTCGGGGCTGCTGATGCAGTTTTTCCTGTTCGGCATGTGGGCGGTGCTCTACACCTACACGCCTGAGTTGTACCCGACTTCGGCGCGGGCCACAGGCTCGGGCTTTGCCTCGGCGATTGGCCGTGTCGGCTCGTTGCTCGGGCCGCTGGTGACCGGGCTGGTGTTCCCGATTACCGGGCAGGGCGGGGTGTTTGCGCTGGGGGCGCTGTGCTTTGCGATTGCGGCGGGGGTGGTGTGGCTGTTCGGGATGGAGACGCGCGGTAAAACCCTGGAAGAGCTGACTGAAGCAGAGATCGCTGGCTGAACACAGCACCCTGTGGGAGCGGG